>CAJQOS010000039.1 GCA_905479975.1 uncultured Puniceicoccaceae bacterium
CTACATTCCAAGTCGCAGCAGCCCCTGCTCCGCCTACGGTCACAGTGCCTGTGGAACCTGACTCTAAACCAATGCTTGCGGCACCACTATTCACGGCACCACCGTTGGTGACAGTCATCGTGCCCGTGCCAAATTCACCAACCACAAACTTTGAAGGATCTGTATAGGTGACGCCAGGCTGCCCAATGTCAGTGTTCAAAGTGCCACTATCTGTGACTGTTAAAGTGCCGTCTGCACCCGACTCCACGCCGACTATGAGAGAGTTTGTATTCACCACAGAGCTCGCCCCTTGCACAGTCATCGAAGCGGCTCCCTCAAAACCAACCTCTATAGTGTCCGCAACCGTCAAAGTCGCAGCTGAATCGACCAAAACCGTGCCATCGCCAGTGCTAGAATCGGCGAGATACATGTTCAGCGCGGTCACTTGCGCAGACGACTCGATGGTCAATTCACCTTTACCTTCATCGCCAACAACGATGGCGCCGTCACTATCTATTTCTCCAAAATCCTCATCTTCGGGAACCATATTGAGGGCAGGGTCTTGATTGACAGTCCAAGTCGAGCCAGCGCCCGAAACGGTCACTGCACCATAGGTGCCTGCCCCAGAGCCAATAAACGCCTCGCCAGTTTCCAGCGTCGATGCGCTATCAACAGTCAAGCTGCCTGTCACCGCACCACCAGAGACAGTGGTGTCTCCGATAAAGACATCCGTATAGGTATCAACAGGATCACCACCATCCACCCAAAAAACATCACCTAGAGTCGGCGAGGTATCACCTGTGGCTGTAATGCCAACGGGCACCGCTGTGGCCATCGAACAGAGCCCAATCAGACCGAATACCATCGGCTTGTTGATGTAATGACAGGAAAGTATGCGAAAGGTGGAGGATTGAGAATTATCCATAAACTGAGAAAAGTTAGGCTAAAAGGCCGGAGAATGAGTCTAAGTGATTCTCCGAAAAATAATAAGCTATGCCTAAATCCCCTGATTCAGGCGATACATTTCCTAAGGCGAGCCATTAGCAATACTAATTATTAATTCAGCTAATCCTCTCTCTTTATAAAATTAGAAGATCCTAGCCGACCAGACTGCAACTTCCTAACATTAAAACAGATAGAACGATCAGACCAACAACTGGCGCAGGTCAGTAACCTCCGTCGCGACTTCCCCCTCCGGCCGCTGTGCCTCGGACGGGAAATAGACAAAATGCGCGCCCACATGGAGTGCCGCCACATGGTCGGCATTGGCGTCGCCGATAAAGACCGCACGATGCGCTGGCGTATCGGTCTCAGCTAATATGCGCTCCATACTTTGCGGTTTCCCTGGAGGTGAGCCGATAATCACATCCAACAAATCGGTGCCGCCCGCCGCAGCCAGCATTTCCTCCAATGGCAGTTGCGGCACGCCGGAGAGCACATAGCGCGGAATCTCTGCAGCATAGCAGGCCTCGACAAACTCCCGTGACCCCGTGCGCCACTTCGCATCCGCGCACAAGGGCTCACAAATATCGGTAAAGCGGGCGACCTCGGCATTGAGAAACACCGGATCTGGCTCTTGCCGTAGAAGCTCACGGTAAAAACTCGCAATATGAAAGGTGCGACTCTTGCCAAAGCCCGCCATCACGATCGCCATAAATGCGTCCCTCAGCTCCGCATGCGCCTCCGGCACCCAACTGCTGAACGCCTCGATCTTCGCCGCCATCGTATCGAGCAGCACGCCATCGCAGTCAAAAACAATCAAATCAATCGGGTGCACCGAACCAGCTAGTTTTAAATCCATCGCCCCTTTTTGTCCTGAATCAGCGACGCTGACAACCCATTCACGCCTTAATCGTAAAAAACACACAACTTTAACGCTCATAAAAATAGACATCAACTGACTTGCCAAACGTCACAAAGTCTGGCGTCCTTTTCATTCATTATGACAAAATCACTCCATCTCCTCTTTATCTCTCTGATGCTGACCATGCTCTCCGGCTGCGGCAAAGAAAACACTGTCAACTTGGTCGATGCTGACAAACGCTCCGATAGTTTCGATGCGGTCGCTGCCAAACTCGACCTCGGCGGCGAAGTTTACAATTACATGGACACCGAAGGCCTCGTCGAAGCGATCACCACGTCCCTGGCGAGCTCAATGCAAGGCATGCTAGACACGCAAGCCATGCAAGCCTCACAAGCAGGTATGATGGTCCTCACCCAATTACCCGCCCTCAGCAAGCACCTCGGCCTGCTCGGGATCGATGCCATCGGCACCAGCGCCTACTTTGACGGCAACCGCTACCACGCCAAATCCTACCTCTATCAACCCGGCGGACGCACCGGTCTCTTCACCCTTGCAGGCGACAATGCGCACGACTTTGAACTCCTCCAATACGCTCCCGCCGATACGGATTACTTCTACTCCTGCGATCTCACACTCTCTCGCATCTATCCGATCGCCGAAGCCATTATGAGCGATGCCATGGGCGAAATGGGAAGCACGCTACTGGAAAGCACACTCTCCCAACCATTGCCCGATCTCAACATCACTGGTAAGGAACTCATCGCCAAGCTCGACACCGAAGCCGCATTGATCGTCAGTCTCGGCGAGCCGATCCTTTCACCGGCAGCAGGGTCTGACGGTCAAAAATTCCCCGTTCCGCAAATCAGCGCGACGCTCATCTTGCGCAATATGGCAGAACTCTTCGACCAAGTGCTGCAAACACCCGATGCCGCCGACGAGCTCAGCAAAACACAATCCGGCAGCCTCAGCTTCTACAGCATGCCCGAGCGCACAGACAACTTCCCGCTCGGCCCAGGCGCAGGACTCGTCGTCACCGATTCGGAAACCGGCATGGCCTACGTCAGCACCAGTCGCGCCACCTTCGACACCTGCTACGCAAAGAGCAACGGCCTGGCAACCAGTGCAGACTACATCGCCGCAACCAAGGGCCTCCCCGCGCAGGGCAATCTGCTGAGCTATACCTCCACCGACATTTACAAAGTAATCAATCAGGCCACCCAGCAAGCCGCTGGTTTCAAGCCCGAAGTCGCAAGCGCGATCAAGCTCTACAGCCTGTTCATGCCAATTCTGGGCGCTCAAGGCACCGAACCTGCCGCGGCCACCGTCGGCGTCAACGAGCCAACAGGCACCTGGTTTGTCGCCAACACTCCCTTCCGCCCCAGCGGCGGTGCCGGAGCCGAAGCGCAAGCACCTGTTATGGTCGGCCTGATGGCTGCCATGGCAATCCCCGCCTTTCAAAAAGTGCGCACCACTTCGCAGCAAAAAGCGATTATCAACAACCTTCGCCAGTTTGAATCAGGCGGCATGCAGTTCATGCTCGAAGAAGGGAAGAGCCAAGCCACCTACGACGACATCGTGGGTGCCGATAAATACGTGCGCAGCCTCAAGCCCATGAACGGCGAGGACTATACGCAACTAATCGTCCACGCAGAAGGCGGCGAACTCAGCGTCACCATGGCGAACGGCGAAGTCGTCAGCCGCACATACTAGGCGCCGCAAACACCGATTTCTCACTGGAGGGCGGACAGCATTGTCCGCCCTTCTTTGTTTTTTGCTTTAATGCCGCCCTAATAGACTGTAGCCCAGTCATTCTAGTTATGACACTTTTTCAAGCCACACTCTTCACAGGAATCGCCCTCATCGCCTTCGGCGGCCACTATTTATGGCACGGCATGAAGACCGCCAAGCGCACACAGGCCTTTCCGCGCTCCACCGCCGCAGCGTATCTGCTACTCGGCACGGCAGCCGCATGGTTCCTGTATAAAGTGCTGCACCTCGGGCCCGCTGACTTTGGCCAATACAAGAACCTCCTGTTCCTCATCTTCCTCGTCACTGCCGTCGGCTCGTTCTACTACGTGCCTGACTTTCTCGCAGTGCGCGGACTCGCCGCTCTGATCCTTCTAACCGCGGGTGTGCTGCTCGATGCCGCTTATATGCAACTCCCGCAGGCGCGGCTGTTCCTTGTCAGTTTCGTGTATGCCGCAATCGTCGTCTCTCTCTGGCTCGGAGCCAACCCCTACAAATTACGCGATTTCTTTGGCTGGCTCTACAAGGCCGACGCCCGGCCACGCATCATGGGCGGCGCATTTGCCGCCTATGGGCTCTTGCTCATCGGCGTCGCATTTACATACTAACACATCGTGGACAACAGCACACAGCAGACTGGCCTCCTCATCATTGTCTCTGGCCCAGCGGGCAGTGGCAAAACAACCCTGTGCGACCGCATGTTGGCCGAAGAGCCTGCGCTCTGGCGCGTCGTGACTTCGACCACCCGCAAACCACGCGGCGGCGAGAAGAACCACGTTGACTACTACTTTTTCGACCACGCGACCTTTGAGCAAAAGATCGCCGACGGCCATTTTTATGAACATGCCCACGTGCATGGTAACATCTACGGCACTCTCAAAAGCGAGGTGCAGGACAAATTAGCCGCAGGCACCGACCTACTGCTCAACATCGACGTGCAAGGTGCCGCCCAAATGCGTGAAACCGCGCAAACCGACCCGCTGCTCAAGGGCCACGTCGTGACCGTGTTCATCATGCCCCGCACGCTGGAAGAGTTGGAACAACGGCTCCGCGGCCGCGCCACCGACGACGAAGACCAGATCCAACGCCGCATGAAAGTCGCCAGCGCCGAAATGCAGCAACACGAGCTCTACGACCACACCATCCTCAGCGGCTCCCGCGGCGAAGACTTTCAGGCTCTACAACAAATCTACTTCGCCGAGAAAGCGAAGCTGGCTGACTAACTCACTGTAGGGGCTCGGCTTGCCGCGCCCGCAGTTCTCGGGCTGCGTATGCGCAGTCTAGTCGCGGGGGGGGGTGAATGAAAAGACCTTCAAAGTCACAAATCATCATGAGCAGCAGTGTAATTGCATGCCGTTTATCACTCGACCCGCTGATTTCGACTGCTATTTCTAAGAGATGAACTTTGTAAAGGTCATTGAAGAAGTCACCAGCCAACTGGACGCCGAAGGCATCCAGTACGCACTGATTGGCGGGTTCGCGATGGCGCTTCGGGGCGTGCAGCGGGCGACGATCGATTTGGACTTCATACTCACGCTGGAAGATTGGGAAAAAGCAGACCGAATCTTCCAAGCCTCAGGATACATTCGCGCCTTCAAGAGTGAAAATGTCTCACACTATATGGCCAAAGACGACGAACTGGGGCGCATCGATATTCTACACGCCTTCCGTGGCCCTACCCTCGGCATGCTGGAACGCGCAGAGCGGATCGAGATCTCAAATGGGCTCACACTCCCAGTCGTTCAAGTCGAAGACATCATCGGCCTAAAAATCCAAGCAGCCGTCAACTCCCCCCGACGCTCGAGCGCCGACTGGGCGGACATACGGATGATGCTGGAAACGGCCGGCGAACGGAAGGAGTCCATTGACTGGGATCTACTTCGCGATTATCTTGGACTTTTCAAATTGGAAGAGAAACTGCACACACTACAATCTTGGTATGGCCAAACTCACTGAGACCGACAAAGCCGCCTTTCGCGAACTCACTGAGCGCGGCTGGGAGCAAAGCTCCGAGGAGCGTAGCCCACGTATCGTCGAGCCCAGCCCCGAAGGGCGCGCCCGCTATGCCCGCTGGGCCAGTGAAGCGTCTAAATTCTTCAAAGGCACCAAGCCCGTCGATTTCAGCGGCGATCACTGGAAGCTATAGCGGATCGGCGAAGCCGTTACGACCACAGAGCCACAGTCAGACTCTACACAGAGCATCGAAACCGCTTCGCGGGTTCCGCTACAAAACGACCCCCGCGAGCATTGGAGACATTACGAAACATCGTGGGCTTGTGGCCTGTGCGCGGTCTTCGCGAAGCAAAGCCCCTACTTGCGAAAGCGAAATACGTTGAATCCACTTCACACAAATAATCACGAATTCCGGCCTCAGGTTGAGAATACGCTTTTGATTCGTGTGAATTCGTGTTCATGGTCCGATTCTTTCAGATCGGTCTTGTCGCTTCGCTCGGAACATGGTTTTCAATACCTGAGACCCGACTATGGCAGCCGAAAAAACCAAGAAAGTTACCCCAATGATGCAGCAATGGCACGAGATCCGTGGCCAGCTGCCAGATGACACGCTGCTCATGTTTCGCTTGGGGGATTTCTATGAGATCTTTTTGCAAGATGCCGAGCGCGGCGCGCAGTTGCTGGGCATCACCCTGACCCACCGCCACGGCATGCCCATGGCTGGCATTCCGTTTCACGCCTCGGAGACTTACATTCAGAAGCTCCTCGACCAAGGCGTAAAGGTCGCCATCGTCGATCAAGTTGAAACACCGCAGCCCGGCAAACTCGTTAAACGTGCCCTCACCCGCATCATCACGCCCGGCACCCGTCTAGCCGACACACAGATCGACGCCCAGCGTAACCATTTCCTATTGGCACTTTCACTAGAGAAGAAAAAGCTCCACGCCTCATGGCTCGATCTGACCACGGGCGAGTTCGTCGTCGCTTCAGAGACACGCCCAGAAAACCTGTTTGCCGCCTTCGAAGGGGTTGACCCACGCGAGATCATCGTGCCGGAAAATGCGTCCTCGAACTGGGGCAACCATCCGGACAACGCCAAGTTCAACGAACTCTACACCTATCTCTGCGATGGTCGCGCCGTTACCAAAATCCCTGACTACCACTTTGACGAAGTCGCGGGCGCGCAATCCGTGATGGAGACGCTCGGCGTGCTCAACCTCGAAGGCTTCGGCCTCGACCGCGACCACCCCGCGCTCGGCGCTGCGGGTGCACTGGTGCATTACGCAACCGAAACGCTCTGCGCGAAGCCCGAAAACCTCCGCAAACTCAGCGAATACAGCACCGATAAGACCCTGCTGCTCGACCCCGCGACGCTGCGTAATCTGGAAATTTTCAAGTCCGCCGCCAACACACGCCACGGCTCGCTGCTCTCCGCGATGGACGGCACCGTCACCGCGCCTGGCGCTCGCCTCCTGGAGCGCTGGCTCTGTGCACCGGAGCTCAACCTGATCGAAGTGCACCGCCGCCAAGACTGCGTGGCCGAGTTCGTCACCGGCCCGGGACTTTCCACTGAATTGCAAAAGCACCTCAAAGGCATTCGCGATATCGAGCGCATCCTCGGTCGTCTACAAAACCGGATGCGCAACCCGCGCGAACTCGGCGGCGTGCGCGACACCCTCGCCGCACTCCCAGCGATTGCCGGCACCCTTCTGGAATTCCCCGAGACACCCGTCGCCACCATCGCGGAGCGCATTCACGACTTTGAGCCACTCTCCGAGCTGCTCAACCGCGGCCTCTCCGACGAACTGCCTGGCAAGATCGACGACGGCGGCACGATTCGCGACGGCTTTGACGAAGAACTGGATCGCATCCGCAGCCTAACCCGCGACAGCCAACAGTGGCTCGCCGAGTTCGAACTCGCAGAACAAGAGCGCACTGGCATCAAGAACCTGCGCATCCGCTTCAACGGCGCCTTCGGCTACTTCATCGAAGTGACCAAGAGTAACATCGCCCTCGTCCCCGACGACTACGTGCGCAAGCAGACGATGAAAAACGCCGAGCGCTACACTACGACAGTATTGAAAGAGCGGGAACGCGAGATCCTCAGCGCCGAAGAGAAATCCCTCGGTTGCGAAGAAGCGCTCTTCAATGGCCTGATCCAATCCATTTTGGAGTATGCCGATGCTCTCAAAGAGACCGCCGAAGCCCTCGCTGAAATCGACGTGCTAGTCGGCTGGGGCGCACTCGCCCGCGAGTGGGACTACTGCAAGCCGCAGCTCGACCACTCCGACAAACTCCTCATCGACCAAGGTCGCCACCCCGTCGTTGAGCAAATGATGCGTGAGCAACGCCTCGGCCTTGCTGGCACGCACGCCTTTGTGCCCAACGATGTGCGCCTCTCCAGCTCCGGAAGCGTCAAAGACGCGCCGCAGATCGCACTCATCACTGGGCCCAACATGGCCGGTAAATCGACTTACATCCGCCAAGTTGCCCTGATCGTGCTGATGGCACAATCAGGCGCATGGGTGCCCGCCAAGAGCTGCGAGATGGGACTCGTGGATCGTATTTTCTCCCGCGTTGGGGCCAGCGACGAGCTCGCGCGCGGCAACTCGACCTTTATGGTCGAGATGAATGAGACCGCCAACATTCTCAACAACGCCACCCCGCGCAGCCTCGTCATCCTCGACGAGATCGGCCGCGGCACCAGCACCTACGACGGCCTCTCCATCGCATGGGCCGTCATCGAACACCTACATCCGAAGGATGACGACGGGCCGCGCACACTGTTTGCCACGCACTACCACGAGCTCACACAGCTGGCCAAAACACAGGCTCGGCTGGAAAACTACTCCGTGGCGGTGAAAGAGTGGAACGACGAGATCATCTTCGTGCGCCAAGTGATCAAAGGCGCAGCCGACCGCTCCTATGGTATTCAAGTCGCCCGCTTAGCCGGCCTACCGACGACCGTCATCGACCGCGCCAAGACCATCCTCGAACGCCTCGAAGCCGACGACTCCTCCCACAACCTCCTGCGCAAGCGCATGAAAAAGGCGAAGTCCGGTGAAAACACGGACCACGAAGACGACCAATTGGCACTGTTCTAATTCACGCTCGCCTAGTATGTTGGGAATGGATTCCTAAAATACTAGGCTAACGGAATTCATCTTGGAGCCATCGACGCCAACACTAGACGAATCTTTCCGTAAGTGATTTGCTCGTTGAGCGCTTCGAAGATCGGTTTCAGGCCAGCTTCGTGGCCGATCTCTTCGATGGTGGAGCGAATGCGTGGCAATTCACCCGCATCGACCAAACCATCCAAGCTCTGCAGAGCACCTGCCTCCAAGCAGCGGGCGAGGTGGGTCTCGATTGTTCCCTCTGCCAAGTTACGCGCGACTGCGATCTCGGCCGCGGATTTGCCCGCCTGCAATAAGCTTAAACTCTCACGAACCGTAGCATTGAGCCCGTCGGGACCCTTGGCTATGCGCGGCGATGGCAAATCGACCGATGCATCATCCGCCATACTCGGAAAGTCGCGCGGATCGTTTTCCTGCATCCACTCCTCAATCACTTCGATAAAGGACTCGCCATATTCGCGCAGCTTCTGGCGCCCCACTCCGGGGATCGCTAAGAACGCATCCGCATCACGTGGATAGCGGCGCGCCATATAGCGCAAAGAGACATCGCCAAAGACGACGTAAGGCGGCACTCCGCGAGCGTCAGCCATACGCTTGCGCAGGTCACGCAGCAACTCAAACAAGCCTTCATCGCAGGTGATCTCACCTGAGCGCACACGTCGCTCGGACTTTGCCTTCGTGCGCGGCAGTTTCATGTATATCTCCTGACGATCACGTAACGCGTGCAGCGCGGCAGGCGTTAAATCCACCGTGCTATAGCCATCATTAGACTGCGCCAGATAATCACGCTGGACCAACTGACGCCCGAGCCCTTGCCAATACGCCGTCGCCTGATCCGCACCAATCCCATGTGTGCTGAGCTGATCGTGTCCTTTGTTCAGGACTTTGGCATTTTTCGAGCCGCGCAGCACATCCACCGCGTGGTTCAGTCCCATCGGGTAACCTCTTTGGTTGATCCGATACACACAGCTGAGCAATTTCTGACACGGCTCGGTCACATCCACCTCTTCGCGTTCATCAAGGCAATTATCACAGCTTCCACAGTTGTCACCAGATAGTGTCTCTCCAAAATAGCGCAGCAGCGCGCTGCGGCGGCACTCTGCAAACTCAGCAAAATCGGCCATTTGTCGCAGCTGTTGATCCGCCACGCGGGCGGCGGCCTCGTCTTCCATCTGCTCGATGAAGTGGCGATATTTCATCACATCGCCTGCCGAGAAGAACAGCACACACTCAGCTGGCAGGCCATCACGCCCAGCGCGGCCCGTCTCTTGATAGTAACTCTCGATATTTTTGGGCAAATCCGCGTGCAGCACGTAGCGCACATTGGGCTTATTGATGCCCATCCCGAAAGCCACCGTCGCGCAAATCACAGGCACATCATCGCGAATAAAGGCCTCCTGATTACGGATGCGTTCCTCCTGCGGCAGCCCCGCGTGATACGGCAAGGCCTTGATCCCAGACTCCTGAAGCAGTGCGGCATAGTCCTCCGTGGCCCGACGCGATTGGCAGTAAACAATCCCCGAGGCCCCATCGTTGGCCTGCACATAATCGCGCACCTGCCGCCGCGGCTGATCCTTGGCCTCGATCCGATAGCTCAGATTGGGGCGATTAAAACTCGCGATGTGCACCTCTGGATCGTCGAGACGGAGTTGAGCAGCGATATCGCCGCGCACCCGCTCGGTCGCAGTCGCGGTGAGCGCCATGACGGGGATGCCAGGCAACAACTCCCGCAAATCTGCCAGCCGCCGATACTCTGGCCGAAAGTCGTGCCCCCACTCACTGATACAGTGTGCCTCATCAATCGCCAGAGCCGCAACCTGCCATCCTTTTAGTTTGTCGGTAAAGCCCTCGAGAAACAGCCGCTCGGGCGCGAGGTAGAGCAACTTGAATGCACCGCGATCCAGCCCATCCAATCGGGCACGCGCCTCTGAGTGCGCCAGTGAAGAGTTCAAAAACGTCGCCGCCACACCAGCCGCCTGCAATTGATCCACCTGATCCTTCATCAACGCAATCAGCGGCGATACCACCACGGTCAGCCCCTCACGCTGCAGTGCAGGCAATTGGTAGCACAGACTCTTCCCGCCACCGGTCGGCAAAATCGTTACCACATCGTGCCCACTCAGCGAAGCTTCAATAATCTCACGCTGCAACGGACGAAAATGGTCATAGCCAAAGACCTGCTTCAGCCGCGCCTGTAATTCGAGATTTGACATAATACGCCTACCATAGCACAGGTGAACATTTGAGCAACTTATTTAATACAAAGAAACACGCTTGCACCCACTCACCCGTTAAACAACAACCACTTTAAACACTATGGCATGGCGCATCGCAGACTACGTCGAATACGGCGAAATTGATAACCGTGAAAAAGGCCGCGTGAATGGCAAGATCTGGTTGAGCGGGATCGACGAACCGATTATCCTCGAACTGACAGGCAATCCCTACCGCGACCTCGCGGGACAACGCCTGCGCTTTCGCAATCCCACGCCGAA
>CAJQOS010000040.1 GCA_905479975.1 uncultured Puniceicoccaceae bacterium
TTGGTCGCAACCAGAAGGAAGTTAAACTCCGGATGTGCTTTCCAAAATTGAACAACCCCTTCAAGACTATCAGCAAAGTAACAATTCGTTAGTAAACGCGCCACTGCTTCGCTCAAACTAGACTCACGAGCCAGCACCACAGCAGATGCGGCCACGATGTCGGCAGGTAATTTCACGCCAGGCAATTTACTATACCCGGCTTCCAGATTCACCTGCAGACAGGCGCGACCCAATTGATCGGCATCGAGCTTATCAATCACCGAGAGCGCTTGTTTCGGATCGCCGATGAACAGAGCTTCCGCTGCTTGCCCGAGGAGGACCTCTAACGCGCTGGTGTAAGCAGGCTGAACTTTCAGCTCTTTCGAAATAATCGAGACGCTGTCTTTCGACACGACCTCACCGAGCTTATCACCGAGGATCGCCTTGGCACCTTCGCCAAAGCCTTCGAACTTGGCCTGTAAATTCTCGAGCACGTTGAGCTGAGCGGTCTTGCGCGCGATGCCGCGATCTTGCTCTTGCAGTTGCTCTTGGATGGTGCGGAACTGTTGCAAGATCTCCTTCGAATCGACGCGAGCTTTCTCCAATGCAGACTCACTCAATTGTTGCTCTTCGCGACGTTTCGCGAGCAAGCGCTGAATCTCGACATGCCCTTTTTCCAGAACGACCACCTCTTCCTTTAACGTCAAGATCGCCTCCGTCAGCGCGGCATGTTTGACCTGATAGGTCTTTAAATCGACTTCAAGTGTCGTGCATCGAGAGCGAGAGCGATTAATGCGATTCTCGGCATGCAGCACCGCCTGCCGACGCTGCTGAAGCTGCGCTTCCATCTCGCCAAGTTGCTCCTGCGCTCGAACTAACTCGTCGCTACGGTCGCGAAAGATACGATCCGAATCATCGACAACGTCGATCTGTAATTGCTTATTTTCAGACTCACTGCGGGCACGCTCGGCCAGTTCGTTTTGCTGCGCTTCGAGGCCTTGAATCTCTTTTTGATATTCCGCAATGCGGGCTTCGAGATCCTTCATGCGAATGCCGGAAAACTCCGCCTGATTCTCAGAGTTCTCTTTCTCCGATCGTAAATTAAACACGCGCTGCTGAAGCTCCTGCATCTTCTCGTTGAGATCTGCACGCGCTGCTTTTTGAACGGCCAAAGCCTCCTCGTCGGCAGCCATCGAATCGGTGTGCGCTTCTAGTTTTTTACGCAGCTCTTCGGCACGCCCAGCGACTGCATCAATCGAGCCTTTCAGCGATGTAAAGCGATACGCGCTAAACGCCAAGTCCAAGTGCGTCAGGCGGTGTTTGATACGCTGGTAGCGGAGCGCCTTGCTGGCTTGACGTTTAAGCGAACCGATCTGGCGGCTCACTTCTTCAATCACATCCGTCACACGGGCGAGATTGGCATCGACGAGCGAGAGCTTATTGAGCGCCTCTTTGCGCTGCGCTTTATACAATGTAATGCCAGCAGCCTCCTCGAAAATCGTGCGACGCTCAGAAGGGTTCGTCGATAGAATCTGATCAATCTGGCCCTGCAGCATAAAGGAGTAAGACACGCGCCCCACCCCCGTGTTGGCGAACAAGCGCTGGATATCCTTCAGCCGCGAGACCTTACCATTGATATAATAATCACTTCCGCCATCACGTGTGACGCGACGTGCGATCTCGACCTCATTAAACGCGGTGCCGAGCTCAGCCTCGCAGTCGGTAAACGTCAGCGACACCTCGCAAGTTGGCAGGCCTTTGCGCTTATCCGTGCCCTCAAAAATGACGTCCTGCATGGACGCACCGCGCAGCGCCTTCGCGCTCTGCTCGCCCAACACCCAGCGAATCGCATCGACGATATTACTCTTACCGCAACCATTTGGCCCAACCACAGCCGTCACCCCACGACGCAAATCAAGGCGCGTGCGATCGGCAAAACTCTTAAAACCACTGATGACGATCTCTTTGAGATACATGGATACTTATTTGGGCTGCGAAAGATGGGTAGAAAAGAGCTAGAAGAATCGCCCAGCGCAGTGCTCGCAATCCTAAAAGATAATGGGGAAATGGTTGCTAGAGAGATCGGATACGCTCAAATTAACCCGAACATTCAACCAGCCCCACTACTTATGTCCGATTCCACACAATGCTCCCGCGACGAATGGCCGATCAGAGCCTATAAAGACCTCGATTTCCTCAACAGCGAGGCTGCCCGCAACATCCGAGTGCTGTGCGAAATGACCGAACCAGGCATTCGCTTCGCAGAAGAACAAATCAAAGATACCATCGTGCTATTCGGCTCCGCTCGAATCGTGCCGCTCGAAGTCGCTCAGGCTCAATTGAAAAAAGTGCAGGCCGAGATCAGTGACCAGCCCACTGCCGAAGAGAAACGCGCCCTACACCTTGCCAAGAGTGTGGTCAAAGCAGCGCCCTACTACAACATGGCGGTCGAACTCGCAGAGGAACTCACCAAATGGACGATGAGCCTCGCACCGGAAGAGCAACACCGATTCATGATCTGCTCCGGCGGAGGCCCTGGCATCATGGAAGCCGCGAACCGTGGCGCTCACAACGCAGGCGGCAAGTCCATCGGCCTAGGCATTAGCCTGCCCTTTGAACAAGGCGTGAATGAATACATCCCCAAGAACCTACAGTTCGAATTCCACTATTTCTTTGTCCGTAAATACTGGTTCGTGCTCATGGCGAAGGCTCTGATCGCCTTCCCAGGTGGCTTTGGCACGTTGGACGAACTCTTTGAGACATTGACACTGGTGCAAACAGGGAAAACCGCTGAAAGCCCAGTGATCGTGCTGTTTGGCCGCGACTTCTGGAATAGCGTCGTCAACTTCGATGCCCTAGTCGAATGGGGCACCATCTCGCCGGAGGATCTCGATCTATTTACCATTGTCGATACCGTCGAGGAAGCTCGCGACAGCATCATCCAGCAATTAACAGAACGCTACTTATCGTAGCGGCCCGACCTCGACGCCCTAGCGATACACTCTCTCACTATGTAGTGAGAGCAGTTTCACGCTGACGCAAAGCAAGCCGTTCAACGCCATCCAATAGACAGGACTCTGAAAGATAAAGTCCACAAAGGCATGGCCAAATGCCATGGCGAGCCCGATCAGCAGCATCACAGCACTCAGGCTATTGCCCGAAGCTCGAAACAGCAGGCACCACACCCAGTAGCCGAAAATCAGCAGTAGCAAGCTACAACCGACGATCCCGT
The DNA here is from genome assembly GCA_905479975.1 of uncultured Puniceicoccaceae bacterium. Classification (GTDB taxonomy): domain Bacteria; phylum Verrucomicrobiota; class Verrucomicrobiia; order Opitutales; family Coraliomargaritaceae; genus Lentimonas. The sequence continues at coordinate 3,212 of CAJQOS010000040.1, forward strand.
ATTCACAGAGGAACTGCACGATATCATTGTGCGCGTAGTGATAAAACTTACGCCCGATCCAACCACGACTAGGGTGGTAACGACTGTAGAAAATCTCCGGATAGCTTTTCTGATACATCGGGAAAACATAGCGCCATGAGCCCGCGCCCCAACCGAACCACAGCTCTTCCTGAGCCATTTTCCACGTCACCTTGGTGCAAATCATACGCGAATCCTGATCCGCGGTCTCAATCGTCTTCTCGATATCACCAAAGCGCCTCTCGATATCCTGCACATCGACGTATTGAAACGCCATATAGCCACCCGCACCGAGCAATGAGCCAATCACCAACGTCAACAGAATCGAGTTGCGCACCGAGTTCGAAAATAGCCAACGCCCCGCAGCAGCAATAAAAAAGCACGCCGTCATCACGCCGCCAAACAGAATGCCACCCCGTGAAAGCGCCAAGCCAATCGAAGTAAACAGCACGGCCACAAAGACAAAGAGTAACAAATGAGGCCCGCCACTCAGGCCACGCCGCTCCGCTCGATTGAAATGATAAAAATACAACACCCCACAGGCGAAGATCATTAGATTCAGATACGAAGCGCCCTCATTTCGGTAAAAGAATGTGCCCCAAAAATTAAGGTTCAACGATTTGACCGTCCACAGCACCAGGTTCGTGCCGGTAAATTTCTGCAAGATCGCCACAATCGCCATGCACACCCCGCTAATCACGAGCGTCCACAGCAACAGCACCGCACTACTACGCCGACGCACGCCGACCCAAAGCCCCCACACCAAAGTAAACGTCGCAGCAAAACTAGATAGCACTCGAAAGGCATCCATCGGGTCGTAACTGGCATCGACACTGGTAGGCAACCAACTGATCGCCTTCACTTCATCGACCCACCAACCACTGTCATCCCGAACCTGCACCCACGCCGGATTCAGCCCTTGGATACAAATATAAACCAGAAAGGCCACGCCCAACCAGAAGACTGGAAACCGCAGTAAACGCTTAAAATTCTGAACATTCCCATGCTCCCCATCCGTGCCATTCCAACTCTGCGGAAGCGGCACAATCGAGAGCAAGAAAGTCAACAGACCGCCAGCCAACAAGGTATGTAACGACCAGAGCCGCACACCAGCCAGCCCCCAAGCAGTAAAGGCCAACGTCAGTCCACCGACCAACACCACCGCCCATTCACGGCGCGCAACAGAAGGAGATCCCATCATCGAACTCACGAAAAACTCGGTTGATACGCATCGTGCAAACGAAGTAGCCCGATCAATTTCCCTCCTTCAGCTGCAACCACCGGCAACACCGATATTTGCGAACTTCGATCCTCCATGATCCGCACCGCATCGCCCAAAGGCATGCTCGACTGCGTCGAGATGGGAGACTTCGTCATGCAATCTCCGGCTCGCAGGCTCAAAATATCGCCGGCTTGGGACAATATGCGGCGAATATCACCGTCCGTGATAATCCCAGCCAAACAACCATCCGCATCGACCACACAAGCCCCACCAAGTGGATATTTCGTCATCCGAATCACCACCTCACGCAGCGTCTCTTCAGCTTGCGCGCAGGCAACTTGGTCCGCGACATGCATCACATCGCCCACCGTCATCAATAAATTCCGCCCTAACTGCCCACCCGGATGGTAGGTCGCGAATTCCTCTTTGGTAAAGTCACGTGCCTGCACCAGTGCCGCGGCCAGAGCATCACCAATTGCTAAACTCACCGTCGAGCTCGATGTCGGCATCAAATTCAACGGATCCGCCTCACGCTCGACACTGCCGTCCAGCACCACGTCGGCCGCGGTCGCAATCGGCGAATCCATATTCCCCACAATCGCAATCACCGGAGACTTGAATTTTTTAAACATCGGCATCAAACGCAGCACTTCAGAGGTGCTACCACTTTTTGAAAGCACAATCGTCGGATCGCCCGGTTGATACACCCCCAGATCCCCGTGAATCGCCTCGGCCGCATGTAAAAAGACTGAAGGGATGCCGCAGCTCGACAACGTCGCGGCCAGCTTGGTGCCGATATGCCCAGACTTACCGATGCCACATATCACTAACTTGCTCTTTGACTCTAAGATCACATCCAGCGCACGCTCAAAAGAAGCATCCAAACGCTCTGCCGCAATTTGAATTGCCGCAGCCTCTGCTTGCATCGATTGACGCCCGACCTCTAGTCGATTCAGACCTAAATTACTCATATCACAGAGCTAACCAGCTCCCTAGTTAAGGTAAAGCTATTTGCCAACTAGATCACGACGCAACAGCAGTCCACCACGCGAGCCCGATTAACAGCAGTGCCCCACCCCCCACAAACATCGACCAACGCTGCAAAAGCACGAACCAACGCTGCACGCACGCACCCAGCCCCCCAAGCACGACACCGCACAAGAAACCACTAATATGCGCAGCCACATCGACATTTCCGTCGCCCACTCCAAATAAGCCCAACAACGTCAGCCCACCAAAGAAGGGGATCAACCACCGTGGCAACGACAAGCGACGATCCGGCGCAGAAATCGCCGCCCAGACACCTACCCCCGTCAACACACCCAACGCACCAAACACCGCGGTTGAAGCCCCGATCGAATAGTGCGGCTCCGGATAATAGACCACCGCATTGAGCACATTTCCAGCAATCCCGCTGAGCAACACCAATAGCCAACCAGCACCTGCGCCAAAAAAACGACAGACAAAAAACGCAAAACCCAGCCCCGAAATCAAATTCGAGACCAGATGCACCACATCCGCGTGTAACGTCAGCGCAGTCACCGCCCGCCACCACTGCGCCCCATCCACCATCACCACCACATCCGTCTGCCCACTCGTCACTATATCCGAGCGCCCTTGCCAGACAAAGCAGATGATCAGCACCGCAGCATACAGACCGAACGACAGCCAACCAAAATCAAATTCCTCATACTCAAACCGCCCACCCCGGCGGCCACGCCTAGACTCAAGCGCCGCCAAAGCATCCAACTCGGCACACACCGAAGCCACCCGCGCCTCCACCACACACATCACATAGCGCTCCTCGTGTAAAATCATCCAATACGCATTGCCCATCGCCAAAATCGCCAGTCCAGCCTCCCCCGCTTTGATATAATCATCAAACACAGCCACCGCGACCAGTCCCTCATCCGGCTCGAAATCAACCAAATCTATCGGCTCATGCCTATTTTCTATCGCTTTCAAGCTCGCCATATTACCATCATGGGCTAGTCTTCAACACGCAATCAACCAATAACCTACCACGTATATGATAAAAAAAATATTCCTATTCCTTGTAATTCTCATCGTTGCCGGTGTCGCCGCGATTTACTTTCTCGGCTCCAGCTTCCTAAATAAGGGTATTAAGACAGGTGTTGAGAAATACGGCCCCGAAATTACACAGACATCCGTCACCCTCGACGACGTCGACATCTCCATCTTGGCCTGTAACGCCAGCCTTACAGGCCTCTACGTCGGCAATCCCGACGGCTATAAGAGCGAAAACATCTTTGCCCTTGGCCAAATCGATGTAGACCTCGAAAGAGGATCCTTACTGAGCGACAAGATCATCATTAATAAAATCCACATCCAGAAGCCTGAGATCAGCTATGAAAAGACCCTGATGAGCTCCAACATCAAGGCACTCTTGAAGAACATCGAAGCGTTCTCCGGAAGCGCAGAAGAAGCGGACACTCCAGCAGAGTCCGAAGAACCCGCACCCGACGGCGCTCAAAAGCAAGTCGTGATCAAAGAACTCATCATCGAAGACGGCACGATTTTCGTAGGTCTGATGGGAGCCGGCACCACCGTGCCACTGCCACGCATCGAAATGCATGACATCGGCGAAGCCGGCAACGAAAAGAGCATGGTAGAGGTCATCGACCTCGTCCTCACCGAAGTCCTCAAATCGATCGGCCCTGCGATTGCAGATGCAGGTGATATCGTCGGCGACGGTGGCAAAGCAGTGCTCGAAGAAGGCGAAGGCGCACTCAACAAAGCCACCGACAGTATTAAAGGCCTGTTCGGCAAATAAACTGCATCAGCATTCCTCCTTTAACCAAAGGCGCGGCTCATCAGAGACCGCGCCTTTTTTGGGGCCTGACTCATACGACCGCACAGATCGACAGGTAGTGGCGTCGCATCGCTACCACCAATCCGACAGCACAACCACCGTAGCGACCACGCGCCAGCGCGGTCACACGACAGGGCAGCCAAGCGCACAGATCGACACGACTGGCGTCGCATCGCTACCACCAATCCGACAGCA
>CAJQOS010000041.1 GCA_905479975.1 uncultured Puniceicoccaceae bacterium
AGCAAAACGACAACCAGCACCTTCTCAACCCTCTAAATCACTACAATGAGCGGACTCATTGACGCCTCGAGTTCCAGCCAGATATGCGGCAAAGAAAGTAGACTTCAGGCGACTCTTGTCCGAAATCCGTGAAGAACCAAATTTTGTATATTTTCATAACGGATTTCCTATTATTTGACTTCTTTAACGCCTAAATTATCAGATGTGGTTGTTAGCCCACGAACCTTACCATGAGGCACACTCGTGTGGCAGTCCCAGCACTTTCGCTCAGAAGCTGCAGCGCTGTGTTCAACGATGTGGTTGTTCTCACTGTTTGAGATCAACGTGCTAACTAGATTACTGTGACAAGAGATACAGTTTTTCTGCACACGGGCAGCTGCATGGTCACTGATCTGTATGGCATTATCATACGTATCCAACGTAAACGCCACAGAGTGATTCCAACCATCATGAGCCTTGGCGATGTATTTATCCACAAAACTGTCGGTGGGCAAATGACACTCCACACAAGTAACCGTATTGTGAGAACTATGCTGCCACGTCGCATACTGCGTATTCATGACGTGGCAATTAATACATGCCTTAGGATCTGTAGAAAGATAAGAAAGCGCTTTCGATTCTTTGGTGACATACCCCGCCATGATTAACGCGATCATGAAGCAAGATAGTGCTGCAATCTTTAAAATAGTTGTTTTTTCCACGATAGTTAGGATCGTTTAGTGCGTTATCAGAAATACGGGGTAAGTGTGAGACTACTGAAAGACCTTCAGGCCGAACATTCAACCAAATTCAATACTTATTTATCTTTAATTAATAATTTCACCCAGCCACATTTTTAAGGCAAGTCAACAATGGCTTAAATTAATTGCTCAATGCAAATCAACGATGAGATCGGGCAATCGCATTCAAGCCATCCGGTAGCTTTTCGAGCGTATACACATCGTAGCGATTACTCTTCCCCTCCAGCACATGGCTCGGTGGCGGCCCAACTAATGCTGGCGCAATCCGTGGACGCTTCACCACCACCCGGTAACGCGCACAAGACAATGCCGCCTCTAATAAGCCGTCCGCATCACTGTCCGTGCCCACCAACGAATGAAACACGCGCATCTCCTTTTTCACCATCGCACTCTTGGTGCGCACCGGAAACATCGGGTCTAAATACACTACATCCGGACGTTCCAACTCTGAAATCTCTCTCAAATAGTTCAGCGAATCCGCTTCGACTAAAGCCATACGATCCAGCACCTCCAGCAAACCTGGATCTTGAGCCGCACCGAAAATCCGCGCCTTTACCAAACCGCCCTCCAACAAAGCGCGCACGACTGGCACACGCTCCAGCAACGTGACCTGGCAACCTAGACTCGACAATACAAACGCATCGCTCCCCAGACCGGCGGTGGCATCCAACACACGTGGAGACACGCCACTGCGCAGACCAACGGCCTTGGCAATCATTTGCCCCTTGCCGCCTCCCTGCTTTCGGCGATACGTCACCGTCGGTCCATGGAAGTCAGCTCGAATACTCACACTATCAGGCCCCACTGCATGCAAAGCCAAGCCCTCGTCGCCCAACACAAGTACAAACGCCTCCGCTTCGCCAGCGCACTGATCGACTAGAAAGCGCTGCAAGAATTTCGGCTTCGCCATCGCGACTGAACTGCCATCCACACAAGGCAGCGCAAACCGACTGGCCCACTGCTGGGCAGTCGCCTGCAACGCGGGATCCAGATATACGAGTGAAGTCAGTTTCATAATACGATGCGGCTCACCTTGCTGCGCTCACGTAAGATCTCCAAGAGCAAAATATGGCTTACGCCATGTAATTATTCCAGAGAGGAGCATTACCTTGCAGCACGGCGGCGAAGCCGTTGTGAGCGTCTCGCAAGTGCCTAACACTGGCTTCACCAGCGTTCTACTAAAGAAGTGCAACAGACATCCTTACACTTCTAATTGCATGCCACTCAATCCACCGGCACCAACCGCACGATCCGATCTGGCCCATTCAGCACCACATATAAATATCCATCAGGCCCGCTCGCGACGTCACGCACGCGTCCGACATCTTTAAGAATAATTCCGTCACTCACCACGTTTTGCCCCTCGATCTGCAAACGATGTAGCTCCTTCGAAGCTAAGCCGCCGGCAAACAAATCATACTTCCAATTCGGAAAGCGGTCGCCCTCATAGAAATCAATTCCACACACCGCGATTGAAGGCGTCCAATAATGTTTCGGTTGCTCCATCCCCGGCGCGGAAGTCGCATCGGCAATCGGTTTCCCATTATAATTGATGCCGTGCGTAATCACTGGCCAACCGTAGTTATTGCCAACCTCGATGATGTTGATCTCGTCGCCGCCGCGCGGCCCATGCTCCGATTCCCAAATGGCACCCGTCTGCGGGTGTAGATCCAAACCCTGCGGATTCCGATTCCCATAAGCCCAGATTGTCGGATACGCGTTCGACTCTGCACGAAACGGATTATCTTTCGGCACTCTACCATCATCATGAATACGATGTATCTTACCATTCGGGCGGCTTAGATCCTGCGCCATCTCCATCGCTCCACGATCGCCGATACCAAAAAACAAGTAGCCGTCTTTAAACACAAAACGCGTACCGAAATGCACACCTGCGGAGCGATGCCACTCAAACGGCACTTCGAAAATCAGCTCTTCATCGATCCACTGATTATCTTGAAGTCGCCCCCGCACGACCTTCGTCATGCCCTGCGCCTTACCATCGCGCTCACCGCCACTGGAGGTCAGCCCAATATAAATCCAGCCGTTGTCTTTGTAATCGGGGTGCAACGCGACTTCTAGCAATCCGCCCTGCCCGTGCTTCCACACTTTTGGCGTGCCCTTCACAGGAGGCAACAGCTCCCCCTCACGAAACACGCGCAACGCTCCAGAGCGCTCCGTAATCAGCAATGCGCCGTCTGGCAAAAACGCGAGCGACCACGGTATTGCCAACCCCTCAACCATCGTTTCCAAGCGAAAGCGATAACCACCCGCCTCATACACTCCATTTGATTCAGCAACGAGTGTCTTGCCCGCCCGCTCAGCCTTGTGCCGCACCTCTTGAATATAAATCTCTAATGAACGTAGTTGCGCATGACTCAGCACATCACCGAAGGGCGGCATGCCCTCATCCACTGAGCCTTGTTTCACATAGTCGTTAAAGGAGAGCTCCGAGTTGATTCGAATCCAGTCCTCCGTGATCAAAGAGCGCCCAAGCCCACCTTCCAAATTCTCACCATGGCAACTCGCACACAGTTGATTAAACAACTGCTGCACTTCGCCCGTGCCGATACGATTCTGACCAAACAGCGAGAGCGGCAACAAAAAGCAGGCTAAACTGCGGCAAACACACGAAATCATGCTGCAACGCTAGGCCGCTTGATTGAATATGCAAAAAGATTGCGGCGACTCTTTCAAACGACTTACCCTCCCTACATGACTTTTCTCGAAAACTGGCAAGCCCACCTCGTGCCAAGCGGAACCTTCCAAGCACAGGACCTATGGCAACTCCTCATCGTCATCGTCCTCTTCGCCATCAGCTCGAAAACACTCGGCTCCAAAGCTAACACAGTCCTCATCCCCCGCAGCACCCCCACCCTGTGGCTCAAACGCAACCTCTGCTTTCTGGCACTTTGGGCCGCAATTCTAGTCGCCTCAGGCATTTGTTTTGTCACCCAAACCGAAGCACCTGTCTTTCGCTTCTTCAGCTACCTAGGCGGCATCTGGCTGATCATCGGCCTACTCACCAGCTTCATCCCTTCACGGTTCTGGTCTAAATCCGTCGCTGCGGTGTGTTATTTTTTGACCACAATGCTCAGCCTCTCACTAGTGGATGACAGCATAGAGACTCTGCAGGAGCTCCATTTTACCATCGGCACCAATTCGATCTCTGCCTGGGGCATCCTATCCGGCATCCTTGCATTTGCTTTTACACTTTGGATCTCTCTGGCAATGGCCAAAGTTATTGAGACGCAAATCAAACGCGTCCCACAACTCAGCGCGTCACTACAGGTACTGATCGCCAAGATCATTCGCATCGTGTTCATCCTCGTTGCGACCGCCATTGCCTTGAGCTCGATGGGCATCGACCTCTCCGCCCTCACGGTGCTCGGTGGTGCCATCGGCTTGGGCGTGGGTTTCGGTCTTCAAAAAGTCGTCTCCAACTTCATCAGCGGCATTCTGCTCTTGGTCGATAACTCCATCAAACCGGGTGACGTGATCGAAATCGACGGCACCTATGGTTGGATTAACAATCTGCGCGCACGCTACGCCTCCGTCATTACCCGTGATGGCACCGAGCACCTGATCCCCAACGAAGACCTGATCACACAACGCGTGATCAACTGGACATTCACCAATAACCTGGTGCGCATGAAAGTGCCCATCGGCGTGTCGTATGATGCAGACCCGCACCAATGTATCGCTCTCGTCATTGCCGCCGCCCAATCCGTCGAGCGCGTTTTATCGGATCCTACCCCTGTCTGCCATGTGCTCGGATTCGGCGATAGCTCCATCGACCTTGAGCTGCGGTTCTGGATCACAGACCCGACCAACGGCGTTGCCAACGTGAAAAGTAAGGTGCTACTCAATATTTGGGATACCTTCAAAGCCAACAACATTGAGATTCCTTACCCGCAGCGCGATCTACACATTCGCTCCAGCGACGTCGCAATGCCATCAACCGAGCAATCAAACAGCCCACAACGCTGAGCCTGCGCAGCACACTTCGAACTTCCACCCTTTTTCAACATGTCCACCGTTAAGAAAATCCGCCTCGACGAACTACTCGTCGCTCAAGGACTAGCCGACACCCGCTCGCGGGCAAAAGCCCTCATTCTCGCCGGCAAAGTCAAACTAGGCACCGATCGCCTCGACAAGCCCGGCCGCAGCCTCCCTGCAGATTCCCCCGTCGTAGTCGAGTCGCCCCCACGCTTCGTCAGCCGTGGCGGTGACAAGCTCGAAGGCTTTCTCGATCAATTCAAGATCGACGTCACTGGCCTGCGCCACCTCGACGTCGGTGCCTCCACCGGTGGCTTTACCGATTGCTGCCTCCAGCGCGGCACCGTTAGCGCGACCTGTGTCGATGTCGGTCGTGCGCAAATGCACAACAAGCTCATACAAGACGAGCGTGTCACCAACATCGAGAAAACCAACGCGCGCCACTTACAACCAGGCGATCTACCATTCGATGACTACCCCCTCATCGTCATGGATCTTTCCTTTATTTCGCTCACCAAAGTGCTGCCCGCCGTGTGGCAATTCCTCGCGCCCAACGGTCGGCTCATCGCGCTGGTCAAACCACAGTTCGAAGCCGAAAAGCACGAAGTCGATGCCGGTCGCGGCATCATTCGCGACGAAGCGGTGCAGCAGCGCATATTAGCCAGCATCCAGTCCTTCGCCCTAGAGCAGCTCCGCGGAGCGACGCTCATCGGCACGATGGACTCCCCGATCAAAGGCACCGATGGTAACCGTGAGTTCCTGTTAGGGCTCACTCGGCAGTAGTCACCGGAAAGAAGTATGGAAGCCTTGGGCACACATTGCATCAGAACTAATCCTTGTGGCATTGGGACTGAGCATACAAGGTGCTCTAGTTTCCCAACACAAAGAAGTTCAAAAAAATCATCTCAACTATCAACTAGCACTAACCATGAAACTCAAATCACTCACTACCCTCGCCCTAGCACTTACACTCGGCACCACCGCACTCACACTGCCACAAACGGCAGACGCGCACTGCCAAGTGCCCTGCGGCATTTACGACGATGGCGCACGCGTGCAAAGTATGCTTGAAGACGCGGCCACCGTCGCCAAAGCCAGCAAGATGCTCGCGGAACTAGCCGGTAAGACCGACGCTCAATCGATTAACCAGTCCACACGCTGGGTGCTCAACAAAGAGAAACACGCACAAAGCATCATCGATACCATCAGCGACTACTTCCTGACCCAACGCGTTAAATCCAGTCAATCCGACTACACCGAGCGCCTAGTCAAGCACCACGCAGTCATCGTCGCAGCCATGAAAGCTAAGCAAAATGCCGACGGCAAATACGCGAACGCACTGGCAGAGAGCATCGAAGCACTCACCGCTTACTACCCAGTGCACCGCCATTAGTCGCCATCGTGCCTCTAAAGTAATCCTCTCAGAAACTGAGCCCCATTCGTTTGCGAAACGTGGGGCTCTTTTCGTTTGGCAGCAACCTAGAAGCCGCCCGAAAAAAACGATCTAAAGATGTGTATAAGGATATACTGCCAAGAGGAGGTGTCTTAGCTTGCTAAGACGGAGGGGCATTCCTTCATGCCAAAACTGTTCTAAAAATGGCATGCATATACCTTATGGAGCGCTGCAAGCAGCGGGGTATCAAACCCATAGCGAATGAAATCGAGCAACTAACTCGAGCGCACCAGAACTTTAGCCGCGGCGCCCAAGCCCAAGGTCAGGCTCTCATTCGCTGGTCCCAATTCGAGACGCACGGATTCGGCACTCAAGCTACGCTCTACGACGCGCAACTCGACGCCGAGATTGAGCCCAGCGCTGGCGATGTATAGTAAGAAGTCCGGATCTTGATCGGTGATACGCGCAACTGCCAGCGGCGTATCCAACGGGCATTCCACCAAGCTTTCGGAGCTGCCGTGAAATAATTCCCCCTCTGCCGAAGGAATCGGATCACCATGCGGATCTTCCGTCGGATGCCCTAAATATTTATCAATCCGCTCAAGTAGCAGATCCGAGACCACGTGCTCCATGCACTCCGCCTCTTCATGCACTTCCGACCAATCGAAGCCCAACACCTCGACTAAAAATTGCTCAATCAAGCGATGCCGGCGCAACACATGCAGCGCCAGCTTGCGCCCATGCTCCGTCAAATGCACACCTACGCGCGGTGCATAATCGACTAGGCCCGCGTCTGCCAACGCCTTCACCATCGTCGTCGCCGTGCCCGGCACCACGCCGAGCGCTTCAGCCACATGCCCCATCGACACCTGATCCTTCCCCGACTTCTCAGAGACGAGGTAAATATGCTTAATATAATCTTCTACCGTAGAACTAGCCATGTGCCAGACACGATCACTTCTCGCGCCCATAAGGCCAAGATCATTTTTATTTAAAGAACCATGCCCTGATCCCGTGATACAGACATTACTGTCTGTTCCTCCCGCGTCTCGTAAAAGTTTGTCAGTCAGCAGATCGTATGAAGAATCATCCTCCGATGTTCGCATTCCTCAAAGCATTCGCCCGCAACACATGGGACATGGTCGCCGAAATGGCCCCCTACCTGATTTTCGGCTTCGCGGTCGCAGGACTGCTGCACATCCTCATCCGTAAGGAGCAAGTGCAACGCCTACTCGGCAGACCTGGCCTCGGCGCTGTGCTCAAAGCCTGCGCCATCGGTGTGCCCATGCCACTCTGCTCCTGTTCCGTCATCCCCGTCGCCGCCTCACTACGCAAGAGCGGCGCGAGCCGCGGAGCCACCGCCGCATTCCTCAGTTCGACCCCACAAACCGGAGTCGATAGCATCCTCGCCACCTATGCGCTCATGGGCGGCCTGTTCACCGCCGTGCGCGTCGCCGTCGCCTTCGTCAGTGGCATCGTCACCGGCTTTCTCATCGAGCTGTTTTGCAATGGTAAAATGGAGGGCAACGCTCCGTCGTTGCCGCCAGCGGCCAAACTCGCGCCACTGAGTCCTCCCCCCTCCAGTCTCAGTCCTCAGGCCCCTCAGCTCTCAAGCCTCCAGCCTCAGCCCTCACTCTCAGGTCTCAGCCCACAGCCTTCAAGTCTCCCAAAGCGGCGCCTAAGCGACGCTCTGAGATACGGCTTTATCAACCTGCCAGCCGACCTCGCCGTCGCCCTACTCGTCGGCCTCGCACTCGCGGGGCTGATCACCACGCTACTCCCCCCGGATCTCATCAGTGGCTCCTTCAGCTCAGGGCCGCTCGCATTCTTGCTCGCCACTGCGATCAGCCTGCCGCTCTACATTTGCGCCACCGCTTCGATCCCCATGGCGTATGCCCTGATGGCCGCGGGACTCTCACCTGGAGCGGCATTGATCTTCCTGATCACCGGTCCTGCGACCAACACTGCCACCGTCGTGACCATCTGGAAACTGATCGGCCGACGCGCCACCTTAATTTACTTGAGCAGCCTAGTGGTGATCGCTTGGCTGGCCGGCTGGTTGTTTAACGCCAGCCTCAGCACGGAAAATATCAGCCACGGTGCGCACCAACACGCAGCCATGCAGCCCACACTCTGGCAACACGCCAGCGGCATCGCCTTAATCCTCATATTGATCCTCTCGCTCTACGCGAAGCGTAAACCAAAGCAGGCCGAAAAATCCTGCTGCTGCGGATAAAATTGATGCGTCGTTACGCAACGAAAACCTAAGGCATCTCATTCATTTTCGGCGATCGCCGCGATAAAAATTTGCACTCACTAAAACGCCCTCTCAGCGTGTTGGCTTGGAATTAATACAGGCACAGATTGAAAGTTTCTCAGGTGGATGGACGCCGCTCGCCCTAGTGGGGGTTTTCCTCATCAGCTCCTTGCTAATCATCTGGCGACTGGAAATGATGACGCATCGCGGCGTCGAGGGCACGGTGCTCGGCACCCTCTTCATGCCCTACTTTAGCGGTTTGGGTAATTTGGTTTTTATTGCCGTCGTGCTGAAAAATAAAGGCCCGGCGGAGGAAGTCGCCATCAATTGTTGGACCAACAATGTCACGAACCTGTGCCTGTTACTGGCGGTGCCGGCACTGATCTGGGGGCTACAACTCAACTCGAAATCCAAGGCGAAAAAAGCCCAGCGCGAATCGAAGCTACATCGCCTGTCGCTCGCGCTGACTTTGATCGCCATGATCTTCTTCAGCCTAATGGTTTGGGTGTTGGGGCAAGACGGCATGATCGATCGATTCGACGGCTTCGCACTGGTCGGTCTCTTTCTCTTTTGGCAATGCTTCCACGTCTATGAGGTTTTAAAGGAAAACACCCGCAGCGGCAGCTCATGGCATCCCGCCATCATCATTGATCTGGCGCTGATTCTAGTCGGCAGTGCGCTCACCTTAGTTTCTGTCGACGGCATTGTCACCGCGATTATGGACAGTAAGAGCGGCTTTTTCAGCGCCAATCAGCTCGGCCTACTGACGGGTTGGTTGATGGTGCTGCCCAATGCGGTGTTAGCCTTTTACTACGCCTACAAACGCAAAGCGGATGTGGTTTACAGCTCACAAGTCGGCGACGGACACATCTGCATCCCTCTGTGCATCGGGCTATATGCCATTTTTCAACCAATGCAGCTTCCCGAGATGTTCGACATTGGATTACTTTTTATCGCAGTCGCAGCACTGCTACACTTAATCTGCGTCGTGCTATTCCGAGGACTACCCAAAATAGTGGCAGCGCTGCTTGTGGTCGCCTACGGCTACAGCTTGTATTGGCAATTTGCATAAAAAGAGGCCGGTGCGCTTCGTATCAAATACGCTGCGCACCGGCCTCGGTGTAATGCTTTTAAGTGGTTGGCTTATTTGCCAATCTTAACTGGCTTCAAGTTCCAGATTTGCTCGGCGTATTCGCTGATCGTGCGGTCAGAGGAGAATTTACCCATGCTCGCAGTGTTAATGATCGCCATCTTCGCCCACCGCTTCTTGTCGCTGAACGCCTTGTCCGCATCTTCTTGAGCTCGGACGTAGTCGGCGTAGTCAGCCAAGCAGAGATACGGATCGCCGCCTTCGAGCAGACTGCTGCAAAGCGGTGCAAATGCATCTTTCTCACCTGGCGTGAAGGAATCAGAGCGCAACCAATCGATCACAGACTTTAGCTCCCAATTACTATTATAGTAATCGTATGGATTGTAGCCTTGTGCCTTGAGTGCTTCGACCTCATCCACGGTGTGTCCGAAGATGAAGATGTTCTCATTCCCCACTTCTTCACCGATCTCAACGTTCGCACCATCAAGTGTGCCAATTGTCAGCGCACCATTCAGCGCGAGCTTCATGTTGCCAGTGCCAGATGCTTCCTTACCTGCAGTCGAGATCTGCTCAGAAAGGTCAGCGGCTGGAATCATCTTCTCGGCCATCGTAACACGATAGTTTTGAGGGAAGACGATCTTGATCTTGCCGTTGATGCGCTCGTCGTTATTTACGAGCTCACCAATCTTGTTGATCGCACGGATAATGTTCTTCGCCAGCGCATAACCTGGAGCGGCCTTCGCACCGAAGATGAACACACGTGGATTCATTTCATAATCCGGATCGTTGAGTAAGCGACGGTAGAGCGTCAAGATGTGCAACACGTTAAGGTGTTGGCGCTTGTATTCATGCAGACGTTTGATCTGCACATCGAAGAGCGCGTCTGGGCTGATAACAGTGCCGGAATCTTCGAGCACGAAGTCAGCAAATGCTTGCTTGTTCGCACGCTTGATGTCCATGAAGCGCTTTTGGAATTTCGCATCGTCTGCAAATTTAGCGATGCCTTGAAGCTGATCGAGATGCTTCGGCCAATCACAGCCAACCTTCTCAGAGATCAAGTCGCTGAGGCCTGGATTACATGCCAACAACCAACGACGTGGTGTGATACCATTGGTCATATTGATCAGCTTGTTCGGATAGAGTTCGTGGAACGTCGCGAACAGATTCTTCTTAAGCAAATCAGTGTGCAATGCAGCCACACCATTGACCTTAGTCGAACCAACGACCGACAGATATGCCATGCGAATCATCTTCGGATGCCCCTCTTCGATGATTGAAAGCTCAGCCTTCTTCGCGCTGTCACCAGGCCACTTCGCATCGACTACGTTTTTAAGGAACTGTGAGTTAATCTCGAAAATGATCTCCAAGTGACGTGGAAGGACCTTTTCAAAGAGAGGTACGCTCCATTTCTCTAACGCCTCGGGAAGAAGCGTATGATTTGTGTAGTTGCAAGTCTTGCTGGTGATCGCCCATGCGTCGTCCCAATTGAGTCCGTAGTCGTCGATGAGCAAGCGCATCAATTCCGGAATTGTAATCGCAGGGTGTGTATCGTTGAGCTGGATCGCATTGAACTCAGGGAACTCGGACCAATCGCTGTGATTCGCAAGGAAGCGGCGGATGATATCCTTCAGCGAGCAACTCACGAAGAAATATTGCTGCACCAGACGCAGCTCCTTGCCGTTTTCAGTCGAGTCATTCGGATAAAGCACCTTGGAGATCGTCTCACCCATCGCCTTTTCGCGCACGGCTTCGACATAACCCCCATCATTAAAGATGTTGAAGTCGAACTCGCTCGATGCCTTCGAATCCCACAGGCGTAGGAAATTCACGGTTTCGCCACCATAACCGACGATCGCGATATCGTATGGCACACCTTCGATTGTCTTCTGGTCCACCCAGACTGGGCGGAATGCACCCTTGTCATCCATGTGATGCTCGACGCGACCATACAGCTGCACTTCTTGCGCGAAGTTTGGACGCATGACTTCCCAAGGGCAGCCCTTCTCCATCCAAGCATCCGGGTGCTCGATTTGGTGGCCATCCTTGAACTCCTGACGGAACAGCCCGAATTCGTAGTGAATACCATAGCCAATCGCTGGTAGATCGAGCGACGCCAAGGAATCGAGGAAACACGCAGCCAAGCGACCGAGGCCACCATTACCGAGCCCCATGTCCGCTTCTTCGTCTGCGATGGCATTGAAATCCTGACCGAGATCACCCAACGCATCACGAGTCTGCTCAAACAATCCAGAGTTGTGCAAGTTGTTGACCAACAATCGCCCCATCAAATACTCCAAGCTCAAATAGTAAGCACGGCGCACCTTCTTCTCATGGTGCACACCCTGTGTCTTCATGAAGCGGTCAAGCACGCGGTCACGCACGGCGTAGCAAGTGGCAGTCCACCACTCGTCCTGACTCGCTTTCTCAGGGTGACGCGCGAGCGTGAAGCGTAAGTGATTGAGAATCGATGTCTTCATCGACTCCTTTGTCGATTCCGTGCTAAAGCGGAAGGATTGATCCGTAGCTTTTGTAACCTTTGCCTTTTTGGCTGCGGTTTTCTTAGCCGCAGGTTTTGCGGTTTTTTTTGCTGTAGTTGTCATAACGTATTGATGTGTGAAAATTATATAAAAATCTGCGAGAGCAGAAATAATTGAAGCAGAAAAATTAACTGATTTCCGAGGAGTTGAAAGAGAGAAAGCACAAAAGAGGCCAGTTCTTCGTAAAAATCATGCCACGAACAAGACGAAACTGAGCGTTTTGCTGCAACTTCAAATGAAGCGGCACACGTTCAACAGTTTACATACGTCATCCGCGCACAAATATGCACGATTCCGCTGCACTTGAGAACGCAGCGGTCGCGGAGTAGAGTTATACCATTTCCGAAAAACAATGCGCTTTATGGGGCGATTGCCAAATACGCCTTTCGTAGTCGAGTTCCTTCAGGTGCTCGACCGACACGGCCATTGCTATCATTTCCTCCAAGCTGGTGACCACCTAAAGGAAGCCACCAACGACTTCAGGCTCAAGACCCCGAAGACGGCGAACAATGCCTCACTCTCACTCGTCGCAGGCGGTCACTCCGTGCGCAGCACGGTGGGCAACAAAGCCGCATCCTTCATCCCGTGGATGATTTTCTTGTCTGCGGGGCACAATGTCGCAAGCACGCCATGCAAGTGGGCACGCTGCGCTGTTTCATCGACGAAATAATACGGGCAAAGCCGCACCCTGCCCTCCATTTGATACAGGCTACCATCTGCACTATAGACGGGATGCCGCAAACGGCGCGGTTTCTCATAGGTCTGTAAAATATGCAGCGACGTCTCAGCCATGGCCATCGCTTGCTGAATTGCACTCTCCCAGTCGGATTTCGATGAGTCACTACCCAGCGTCACACTGCGAGCCCCCCAAGCGCTTTCATGAAAACCGCTAATTTTAATAATCAAGTTGCGTTCCTTTTTACTCGCACCGGCCAACTGCAACCAATTCGTCATCGGCTTACCACCCACAAATGGCGCATCCAACACCGCATTCGGCGGCAACTCCACTGGATCCATGATCCACGTCTGCGGAATCACCCGTTTCAGCACGCGATACGAGGCCTTCGGTAAATTTTCCTTCCAGAAATCCTCCAGCATGTGGTGGTGGAACAGCGCAAGATTCAGCTTTTCTTCCTGAAACGGTCGCATCGGCGGCGTCAGACTCAGTTGCGATTCGTGCCGCGCCTGCAACAAATGCTCAGCGATCGAGACGTTCGCTAAATCAAACAACTCCCAGAAGCGGTAGATCACATCCACCTGCTGCGGCTCGCCATCCATCGGCACGCAAATGGTATCTCCCAGTGGCATGACATCGTCGGTATGATACACATATACACTGCGCCCGAGCAATCGAAGCTCCTCTGCGATCCACTCCATCTCAGGCCGATACGTCGCCGCTTCATCACTGACAAGAATCGCGATTATTGGCGCAACCACGTCCGGCGCACGGCTACTGAGCGCTTGATAAAACGCCTCCACCATATCCTGCGTGTCTGCACCGATCAATGCATCCGTATGCACGCCCGTATAGAGGCGATTTAAAAACGCGGTCAGACCGATGCCGCCCGGCACCGAGTCGATCTCAGTCAGCGCAAAGCCATCTTCCGTCATTAACAGATCTGGGCGCACCACCATTGGCGTTGAGCCGCGGAGCGCCTTCGAGCGTGCATGCTCAATCAGCGCCTCGGGTTTACCACGGTCGAGATACTCCGCCACCCAGGGAGCCTTAAGCTCTCGGTTACGCAGTAAATTCTTCCCCGTAGCCGAGCGTATGTAGAGCGACTCATGTGCACGGTAGAAGTCGTAACAGGCCTGACCGATAAGTTCGATCTCCGCGACCTGCTTCGCATCCAGCGGAAACGCGACCGGCGAATAACGCCAAGTCTTGTTTTCAAATAAGCTTTGCTCCGAAAAGGCCTTTACCAACGCTTCGTAGCTCAATCCCTGCACACTGTCACTCGTATTACTCATCTCCAAATTCTCGTTCAGCCGCAGATTTACGCGAAGTCGGACCACCCGCCCGCAACCATGCATGAATGAACGGATCAAGCGCCCCATCCATGACCGCCTGGATATTGCCAGACTCTACGCCCGTGCGCAGATCTTTAATCATTTGATACGGCTGGAAGACATACGAGCGGATTTGATTCCCCCACGCGATATCGCCCTTCTCACCATAAAATTTCTCCATTTCGCTGCGTTTCTCGTCCTCTTGCTTTTCATACAAGCGAGACTTCAACGTGCGCATCGCAGTAGCCTTATTCTTAATCTGCGAACGATCGTTCTGGCAGGTCACCACGATACCACTCGGAATATGCGTCAAGCGCACCGCCGACTCGGTCTTATTAACGTGCTGCCCGCCTTTACCGCTGGCACGATACACATCCGTGCGAAGATCCGACGGATCGATCTCGATATCCGCATCATCTTCCAACTCAGCAATCACATCGACCGACGAGAAGGACGTATGCCGCCGCGCTGCGGAATCAAACGGACTAATGCGCACCAAACGGTGCACTCCGCGCTCCGCCTGTGCATAGCCAAAAGCATTCGGCCCAGAGATACGAATCGTCGCGGCATTGATGCCCGCTTCTTCGCCTGGCGCGATGTCGAGCACCTCCACCGAAAAACCAGCACGCTCAGCCCAGCGCGAATACATACGAAACAGCATCTCTGCCCAATCACAGGACTCCGTGCCACCAGCCCCCGAGTTCACTGTGAGCAGCGCATTGCAGCCATCATTTGGACCGCTCAAGAACGATGCCAACTCCAACTCATCGAGCTTCGGCTGTAAACGCGCCAAAGTATCCAAAACCTCTTGTTGGTAGGACTCCGCATCGGGATCGTCTGCCATCTCATCGACCAGTTCAAGCATTGCGGCCAAATCGTCCAACTCCGCACGAAACGCCTTGGTCGGGTTAATCATCACCTTCATGCGATTCGCCTCGCCAATCACCTTTTGCGCCGACTTCTGGTCATCCCAAAAGCCTGGTTCAACCATTTTCGCTTCTAATTCTGCAATCTGTATCGTCTTTGTATCCCCGTCAAAGATACCTCCATATATGGCCAGCTCGACGGGTGACTTCTGTGATCTGAGAGCGTACATCTGGTGTAATCAAATTCATACGCTAAGATAGGAACGAAGAGCGCACAGAGTTAAAGACAAAAATCGCGAAGCGATACCGAATCCGAAAAAGGCAACACAGGCGCACCTCAAATGGCACGACTTTAAGGTCAGGGGGATACGATGGCTCTCGGTGTTGTCGCGGTCTTCGCGAGCAAAGCCCCTACGAATTCAACTCGATTCTGATAGGTAATGCCATTCGGCGCGTCACCAGATGCCCCCAAACATCATCAACCAACACGACGAATGCGACGAATCCCGTGCGGAACGCACCTGCGCGACCCTAACTACCCCTCTCTTGCTCTTCAGTTCCCTCTGGTGCCTCCGGTTCCTCATCTGCGCCGTGTTTCTGTAACGTATAAACAAACAACTCTTCCACCTTTTTACGCGCCCATGGCGTCCGACGTAAAAACTTTAGGCTAGATTTGACCGACGGGTTTTCGTTGAAGCAGCGCACCTCGATGCGACCGCCAAGGCCGTCCCATCCATAATAATCAGACAGACTGATGACAATCTGCTCGAGCGTGTAGCCATGTAAGGGGTTCTTAGGTTGTTCGTAATTCATGCAATAAATTTGCCACTTAATCTAATCAAGCGAGCAAAGTGCCAGATCTAGTCGTGGATGTGAAGATTCAAATTTAGGCGATTCCTCATACCTCAACTCATTAATAAAATTAATGAAAACGATTCATAGTAAAATATTACGAATCCTAAAAGTTGGCACAGCAATGGCTAATATCCTCGAATAATTTGCCACAATCACTATGAAAAAACAAAACATCGTCGTTATCGGAAACGGAATGGTCGGCTGCAAGTTCTGCTCTCGCCTCGTCGAAAAAGACACCGATAAACAATTCAACATCATCACCTTTTGTGAAGAACCGCGCCCAGCATACGATCGCGTGCATCTCTCCGAATACTTCTCAGGAAAGACCGCAGAGGACCTGACCCTTCAGCCGCTCAAGTGGTACGAGGAAAACGGCATCACAATCCACCTTGAGGACAAAGCGGTCAAAATTGATCGTGATGCAAAAAAAGTGACCTCCGCCAATGGCGTCGAAGTGAGCTACGATCAGTTAATTCTCGCAACGGGCTCCTCTCCATTTGTCCCGCCAGTGCCCGGCATCGACAAGACAGGCGTGTTTGTTTACCGCACCATCGAAGACCTTGAAGGCATGATGGAGCATGCTAAAGTCGCATCAAAGGCGGCCGTCATCGGTGGTGGCCTCCTCGGCCTCGAAGCTGCGAAAGCCGCACAAGACCTCGGCCTCGAAACACACGTGGTCGAATTTGCCCCACGCCTCATGGCCAGACAAGTCGATGACGCAGGCGGTGCCATTCTCAAAGACATCATCGAGAGTCGCGACATCTCCGTGCACCTCAACAAGGCAACCACCAACATCGCTGGCGAAGGTGCCGTCTCTGGCATGGAGTTTAAGGACGACACGTCCCTCGATGTGGACATGATCATCGTCTCCGCAGGCATTCGTCCCCGCGACGAACTGGCCCGAGAATCTGGCCTCGAAGTCGGCGAGCGCGGCGGCATTTTGGTCAATGATCAACTGCGCACCAGCGACCCAGACATTTACGCAATCGGCGAATGTGCGCTTTATAACAATTTCATCTATGGACTCGTCGCACCAGGCTACACCATGGCCGACGCCGTCGCCACGCAGCTCGTCGGCGGCGAAACTAGCTTCACTGGTGCGGACATGTCGACCAAGCTCAAGCTCATCGGCACCGACGTCGCCAGCTTCGGTAATATCGAGACCAAGGAGCCGCATAAGAATATCACGATCACCGACCCACATTCAGGGGTCTACAAACGCCTGATCCTCACAGAAGATGGCAAGCATCTCATCGGTGGAATCTTAATCGGCGACGCCGAAGCCTACGGCAACTTACTGCAGATGACGCTCAACCGCATGGAGCTTCCCGAAGATCCGATGAAGTTGATCCTTCCAGCCAGCGATGGCTCTGAAGACATCGGCGGCGGCCCAGCAGCATTGCCCGACACCGCGACGATTTGCTCCTGCGAAAACGTCAGCAAGGGCGACATCTGTGGCGTCATCATTAACGACGGCGTGCGTACACTCGGCGACATCAAGAGTGTGACTAAGGCCGGAACTGGCTGCGGCGGCTGCGTGCCACTCGTCACCAAATTGCTCAACTATCAACTCGGCGAGCTGGGCGAAGAGGTCAACACCGACCTATGTGAGCACTTTGCTCATACACGCACCGAACTATACGACATCGTCAAAGTCTCCGGCATCACCACCTTCGACGCCCTCCTCGGCACACATGGTAAAGGCGAGCACGGCTGTGAAATCTGCAAGCCTGCCATCGGCTCGATCCTCGCATCGATCCACAACGACAAGGTCATCGCCAAATCAAACGCCAAGCTGCAGGACACCAACGACCGCTTTCTTGCAAACATACAGAAGAATGGCACCTACTCTGTCGTACCACGCGTACCAGGCGGTGAAATTACAGCCGACAAATTAATCGTCATCGGCGAAGTCGCCAAAGACTACGATCTCTACGTCAAGATCACTGGCGGTCAACGCATCGATTTATTCGGCGCTCAATTAAACGACCTCCCCGACATCTGGCGCAAGCTGATCGACGCAGGATTCGAAAGCGGTCACGCCTACGGCAAATCACTCCGCACTATCAAATCCTGCGTCGGCTGCAACTGGTGCCGCTTCGGAGTCCAAGATAGTGTCGGCCTCGCAATCCGTTTGGAGAATCGCTACAAAGGCATCCGCTCTCCGCACAAACTCAAGTCGGCCGTCAGTGGTTGCACCCGTGAATGTGCCGAAGCGCAAAGCAAAGACTTCGGCATCATCGCCACCGAAAAAGGCTACAACCTCTACCTCGGCGGCAATGGCGGCATGAAGCCACGGCACGCCGATCTATTTGCAATCGACCTCGATGAGGCCACCACCACCAAATATATCGATCGCTTCTTAATGTATTACATCAAGACCGCCGACCGCCTCACCCGCACTTCCGTATGGGTCGACTCACTCGAAGGCGGGATGGATCACCTGCGTGAAGTCATCGTCGATGACACGCTTGGCATCTGCGACGAACTCGACAAGCAAATGGAACACCTCGTCAACACCTACCACTGCGAATGGAAGGACGCCATCGAAGACCCTGAAAAGCTCAAGCTCTTCAAGCACTTCGGCAACAGCGACGCCCGCGACCCGAGCGTCACATTCAACCGCGAACGCACACAAATCAAACCCGCCCTCGAAGGCGAACTTGCCAGTGTTTAACCTCCATTCTTAATTTTTAATTTCATATCCTCATGTCAGACACACTTGAACAAACAACTTGGATCGAAGCAGGCGCCGAAGCCGACTTCCCCGAAGGCCTCGGCATCTGTATCCAACACGACGATCTTCAAATCGCCGTCTTCAACTTCAACACCGACGAATGGTATGCCGTGCAAAACCAAAGCCCATAT
The DNA here is from genome assembly GCA_905479975.1 of uncultured Puniceicoccaceae bacterium. GTDB lineage: Bacteria > Verrucomicrobiota > Verrucomicrobiia > Opitutales > Coraliomargaritaceae > Lentimonas. The sequence continues at coordinate 18,616 of CAJQOS010000041.1, forward strand.
AACAAGCAGATGGTGCTCTCCCGCGGCCTCACAGGCACACTGAACGGTGAGCCCAAGGTCGCCTGCCCGCTACACAAACACACCTTCTCACTCCGCTCCGGCGAGTTCCTGGGCGAAGGCGAATTACCCAGCCTAAGCACCTATCCCGTCAAACGCGAAGCTGGCCGAGTCTACCTACTAGTTTAAAACCGAAATCCGGCAGTCAACAATGAGACAAGCGAGGGAGTGTATGATGTTGAGTGGATTACGCGTAAGCGAGCGGGCGCCATGATCGCGTCACGATTTCTCTCATATCATGACCGCTACTTAGGAGAGCTTTCCACCAATCCTGCGCTGCAAGCCACTTGCAGTGGTCACCACAGCTAAGTGGCTTGCAGGCAAGCCTTCCCAACTGCGATTTTAAGGTTAAAACACAATTCGCCAAACAATCTCACCAAACGGAGCACACATGTGCTCCGTTTTTGCGTGCGATCAACAAAGCCACTGACATTCAGTTTCACCGTGACACAGACATTGTTACGCCAGTAACAGGGACACAAAAAAGGCAGGATCACCGAAACGACCCCGCCTTTGATTTAAGAAATAAAATTGCGACTAGTAAGCGAAATTCACGTCGAACGTGAACATACTCTTGTCCGCACCACCGGCACCAGCGAACTCATCGTCGGCCATGTAGTAGCCATACTTCGCCATCAGGGAGACATACTCGTTCACCTTGTAGCTCGCAACGAAGTCGATTTCATCACCATAGTCGCGAGAGCCACCATCTGGATTGAATGAGTGGTAGATCACTTTAACAGGAATCGTTTTCTCGTCCCAGACTGGGATCTTGTAACCGACGTATGCATATAGATCCTGCAAGCCGTTTGTTAAGCCCTTCACAGGCAAGAAGACGTCTGCATAACCATTGAACTTATGCACGGTAGCCAGTGGAGTGCGAAAGCCATCACCAAGCACTTCAAAACCAAGACCACCTGTGAATGCCTCGAATGTCGCAGAGACATCACCTGCCCAGTAGTCTGCATCGATCTGATCAGTATCAAGATTCTCAGAGTTATCCTCCTGATGCGCATAGCTGAATGCATACTTCAAGGTCACTTCATCGATCTGATACTTACCAGTCGCACGAATGCCGGCTGTATCATTAGAGAATGCTGCGTTGTCGCTGCTCTTTATGTGATAGAAGAAACCGGTGAGGCTCAACGCCTCCGCGACCTTGTAGTTCACGTTCGCACCCGATGTGTCCATCTTAGTGTGGTCGGAATTCACGCGATTCACGTTGTCCATGTAGAAGCCATTCACTGTGAGGTTTTCGACCATTGTGAAGGACCCAGTCGCAGCATCAAATGTCTGCATGTTCTGACGCCAACCGACGTTACCGACGAAACGCGCATCATCCAAGATGTAAATCTGGCGACCGACCTTGGCCTTACCATACTCCTCGTGCTGATAGCCAATCCAATACTGATTAAAGTCTGTGCCATCACCCGCATCATCCAAAGGATGGATGTCATCGTGATCGCCACCGAGACGAGTCACCGTTTGCGCTTCGACCATGGCATTGAAGCCAGCATACGTTTCAGTGGTGTAACCGTAACGGATGCTTTCTGAAAAACCATCGCGATGGTCCGAAGGCTTCGCATTATTATTAAACACCTCGTAGCGAGTGCGGGAGTTAATATTGAACTTACCCGGAACACTCTCTTCGAGGCTCGCGAATTGTTCATCAAGGAATGTTTCGACCGGATCGGCCGACTGGGCAAACGCGTTACCGGTAACGGCAACTGCGGCGAGTAGTATGGTTGTTTGTATGTTTTTCATGTTTCAGCTTAGTTGTTAATTAAGAGCCTAAGCACAATGGAGATAGTGAACACACAACCCAGTAACAATACTAATAGGCGCTATAAATACGATGAGCAGGTGTTTTAATACCAACTAGCAGGGCCACTAATAAGAGAAGGGCAACAAAAAACCGACGCCCTAGGCTTGGGTAGCCGGTTGCTGTTGGCTCATGCAATGGATCGCGCCGCCTTCGCGGATGATGTCGCGACAATCGAACCCCGCGACCTCGCGCCCTGGATAGCAATCAGCGATAATTGCCAGTGCTTCGGCATCACGCTGCGGCTGACCATAGGTCGGCACCAGCACCGCACCATTGAGCACGAGATAATTCATATAACTCGCCGCAAGGCGCTCCCCATCCAGATAAATCGGATCAGGCAAGGGCAACTGAACCGTCGCATACGGCTGACCACCTGGCGTTCTGAATGCTTGAATACGACTGACATTTTCACTCAAGGCAGCGAAATTGTCGTCTTCTGGGTCGTTAACAGATGCCATTAAAATACCGTCTGCCTTAAAGAATCGGGCGAGATTATCAATATGCCCATCAGTATCATCGCCCTCCAAGCCATCATGCAACCAAAGCACCTCGTTGATACCCAATCCAGTAGCTAAGCGTACCTCAATCAGTTGCTTAGAGATCTCGCCATTTCGGTTCGGGTTGAGCAACACGACCTCAGTCGTCAACAGTTGCCCGCCCCCATTACTCTCGATCGCGCCGCCTTCTAGGACGGTATCAAACGCAAAACGACGCAGCCCCAAATGATCTGCGAGCCATGCGGACGCTTTGTTGTCCTTTTGCTGCAGAGGAAATTTGTTGCCCCACGCATTATAGACCCAATCCGTCATGCACAGCTCGGAGCCGTCTTCACTGAGCAGAAACAGCGGTCCATAATCACGGCACCACACATCGTCGGTCTGATAATCGTAAAATGTCACCGCACTTGAATCGCCCGCCTTCGCCATCAAAGCGCGCAACTCGGCCTGTGCCGATTGCGGACACAGTACACGCACGGGTTGAAAACGAGCAGCGAGCACATAGAGCCCCGCCAATTGCTCACGCACCCGCGGCAACACGCCTGCCCACAGGTCATCACGCGTCGGCCACGCAAACCAAACCGCAGCCTGCGGTTCCCACTCTGCGGGAAAACGGTAGCCCAATTCTTTCGGTGTGCTCAATGCTGTCATACTAAGAGAGGTCGATCCTCCAAGCGCTTAATCTTCGTCAATCATGCGGCGCGTCAAGCCACTGAAGCTATCAATCCGACGATCACGGAAGAACGGCCAAATCCGGCGCATAGCCTCAAGTGCCTTTAAATCGCAATCCGCTAAAAGAATCGCCTCGGCATCCACGGGCGCACGCTCCATCACCTGCCCATAAAAATCGGAGACGAAGGATTGCCCCCAAAATTCGGTCTCGCCTTCGGTGCCAGTGCGATTGACCGCAGCCACATAGCAGCCATTGGCCACTGCATGCCCGCGTTGCACGGTTTCCCATGCGGTGTGCTGTGCTGCGCCAAGTTCCGCCTTCTCTTCGGGCAACCAACCAATCGCGGTCGGATAAAACAGAATCTCCGCCCCCGCAAGTGCGGCGAGGCGAGCGGCCTCGGGATACCATTGATCCCAGCAAATCAACACCGCGATCTTACCGAAACGCGTGTCCCAGACCTTGTAGCCAAGATCGCCTGGAGTGAAATAGAACTTCTCCTCAAAGCCCGGATCTTGCGGGATGTGCATCTTGCGATACTTGCCCAAATACGAGCCGTCGGCATCAATCACAGCCGCTGTGTTGTGATAGACACCCGAAGCGCGACGCTCGAACAGCGAACCGATAATCACAACGCCCAACTCCCCTGCCACCACTGCCAGCGCATCCGTAGTCGGCCCGGGAACCGGCTCTGCGAGGTCGAACATCTCCGTGTCCTGAGTGCGGCAAAAATAAGGGGAGGTAAACAGCTCCTGCGTGCAAATGATTTGCGCGCCGCGAGCTGCAGCCTCCCTTATTTTATCAATCGTAGTGGCTAGATTGGCCTCCGCTGATCCTTGCTCACGAACCTGAATCAGGCCGATACGCACATTGCGATCAGTTGAAGCCGCTGCTGACATACGCTGAAATTAATAAACGACTTTATTAAGCGGATACTCAATAATCCCCTCAGCGCCGTGCGCCTTCAATGCTGGGATCAGCTCGCGAGACACCTTCTCGTCGATAATCGTATCGATCGCCACCCACGCATCATCCGCAAGACGGTTGATCGTTGGGTTACGAAGCGCTGGCAGTTCCTCAAGGATCGCATCCAGCTTCACTTTCTCAATGTTAAGCTTTAGGCCTACCTTTGAGTGTGCTTCGAGCGCTGCCTGCAAGAGCATCGCGATATTTTCGATCTTCTTGCGCTTCTCAGGATTCTCCCAAGCCGCCTTGTTGGCGATCAGCACGGTGTTGGTGTAAAGCAGTGTGTCCACAATACGCAAGTTGTTCGCACGGAGCGAGTTACCCGTCTCAGTGAGATCCACAATCGCATCAACGAGGTCTGGCACCTTCACTTCAGTGGCTCCCCAAGAAAACTCCACGTCGGCATTCACGCCATTGTCCTTCAAATATTGCCCAGTGATATTCACCACTTCAGTGGCGATACGCTTACCTTCGAGATCTTTGACGGTCTGCACAGTCGAAGCCTCTGGCACGGCAATGATCCACTTCGAGCGGCGGTTCGATGCGCGGCTATAAACGAGGTCACACACTTCGACGACATCTGACGCGTTCTCACGCACCCAGTCCTGACCTGTCAGGCCGCAATCAAAGTAGCCATGCTCTACATAGCGGCTCACTTCTTGTGCGCGCACGAAGCGTCCGTCCAGCTCAGCATCGTCAAAAGACGGGCGATACGAGCGGGAACTCTTTGTGATACCGAAACCAGCTTTTGCAAAAAGCTTGATAGTCGAATCTTCAAGACTGCCTTTAGGCAATCCGAGCATGAGTAATGGTGTCTTTTCCATAGGGGCAGAGAACTTGATGCAGGATGTCGCAGGCACAAGAAAAATTTCCCACATTCAGCCCCGACTACTTGAAATATGTATTTGTAAAAAATTATCTTAGCGCTATTTTTACAATTACCCCTAAACTATAAACAATTCTGATGCCGCTCCCACTTCCACTTAGTTCAGGACAAAAAGCCCCTGCTTTCACTTATACAAGTACTGGAAGACCTATCCCAATTAACCTCTTAACATGAGCAATCAACCCAAGCCACTCATCGTCATCGCAGAAGACGACAACGATCTAGCCACTGTCATCGCTACGCATTTGGAACTCGCAAACATGCAAAGCCAAATCTGCAACGAAGCGGCTCACGTCGCGCGTTACCTGAAAGGCAATTTTGCGAACCTACTGCTATTAGACGTGCACCTCCCCGACTCCACTGGCTTCGCGCTCATGGACGAATTACGCAAGGACGAGATCAATATTCCGGTCATTTTCCTGACCGGTGAGAACGCCGAACTTAAAAAAGTAAAAGCTCTGGAAATGGGCGGCGACGACTACATCACCAAACCTTTTAGCTTCCCCGAGTTGATCGCTCGCATCAAAGCAGTGCTTCGCCGCGCCGAGACTGCAAATGATGCAAAAATCACTCAAAATGCAACGACCTCGGATAAGCCGTTCACCTTCTGCGGAGCCGAAGTCAATCCGCAGCGCTTGGAAGTGCAATTTTCCGATGGTGTGGCAGAAAGTATCGGGCGCAAAGAACTCGGCATCTTTTCGTATCTCGCCGCAAATCCGAACAGTGTGTTAACGCGCAAGAATTTGATCCACTCAGTCTGGGGCATCCACGCCGACGTGCGCAGTCGCTCACTCGATCAATACATCGTAAAAATCCGCGACCTCTACAAGCGCCACGACCTTACGCTCGAAGCGTTCAAAACGGTGCACGGAGTCGGCTACATCTACGACGTCGATACGCCCGAAGAGGACGCTTAATCCTCCAGCTCAAGCTTCCACTCGCTCGTGGTGCGAGCCTCGACCTCATCCAAAGTCGTAAAGCCAAGCAAAGCCTTCTTTAACGCATCATAGCGCAAAGGGCGATACCCGGCACGTCGCGCGGCGACACCCAGCTCATCATCTGCCGCACCACGCGAGATCAGCACACGCATTTCCTCCGTAACCAAGGCCAATTCATGAAACGCAATGCGTCCAAAGTAACCGGTCTGTCGGCAATGCGCACATCCCACCCCATGATAAAGGAACGGCGTATGCACTGAGTCGCTATCATAAAAATACCGCTCCAGCACATGCTCCTCAGGCGTATATGCGCGCTTGCAGTTCTCACAGATCCTAGCAGCTAGCCGCTGAGCCATCACCGCCAAGATCGATGGCGCTACCATATAGGGCTCAATACCCAGTTCCACCAAACGAACGACCGCTTGAATCGCGTTATTCGTATGGAGAGTCGAAAACACGAGGTGCCCCGTCAAGGCAGCTTCAGTCGCAATCTTAGCAGTCTCAAGATCTCGAATTTCACCGACCAGCATCACATCCGGATCCTGACGTAGCAATGAACGCAAAATCGTCGAGAATTTCAGATCAATCTTAGCATTCACTTGCGACTGAATCACACCATCCATCCGCGTCTCGATCGGATCCTCAATGGTGCAGATATTCACGTCCGGAGTATTAATCTCATGCAACGCCGCATACAAAGTAGTCGACTTCCCCGAGCCTGTCGGGCCGGTGACAAATACCATGCCATTTGGGGCTCGAATCACCTCCTTAAAAGGCTGCAGAATCGTCTGCGACATCAACATCTGATCCAGCGACTTAAAATCCTTCTTCCCGGTGAGCGCTAAAATACGCAGCACGATTTTTTCGCCATAAATCGTCGGAATGACTGAGACTCGAAAATTCACGTTCCCCGAACCCAACGGAATCGAAAAGCGACCATCCTGCGGGAAGCGAGTCTCTGCGATATTAAGATCACTCACGATCTTGATGCGCGAATTCAACGGCGCATGTAGCGCAGAAGCGACACGGAAGACCTGCTGTAACCGACCATCCACACGAAAACGTATATTGGTATAGGACTCCAGCGGTTCGATATGGATGTCAGAGGCGCGCTCCTTAATCGCCAAATACAACAGTGCATCACACAGACCAATGATCGACTTGGACTCGCCCATCCCCTCCAACTCCTCGGGCTTCAATTGAGCCAAAATCGTCCCCTGGGTGCGCTCCAGTTGGGCGATCAACTCCTGCACCGATTGATCCGTGCTATAATGCAATTCGATCGCATCGCGCACTTCGATACTCAAACAAAAGACAGGGCTGATATCCTTACCAGTAATCGCAGCAAGACGACGCACTAACTCCGTATCGTCAGGATTTGGCATCGCCACCGTAAGTGCATCCTCGATCACATAAAGCGGCATCACATTCCCTTTTTTCGCGATCTCAATCGGCACGCTCGCAATCGCTTCAGTGCTAATAATGGTCGAAAGCGGATCCACATACGCACGCCCGAGGCGATTGCTCCAAAGGTGACATGCCACATCCTTTGTAATCGCGCCTGACTCAATCAAAGATTCCAGTAGCTCAAGTGAGTTTTCCTCCCCACTTGCCAGCGCAAGATCATACGCCTCGTTTGAAATCAGAACGTGGCTAGCCTCCAACTCTTCTCGAATAGTCATGCTCATTTTTTCGTCCTTTTGCGGTGGCGTTTATCTGCAAACATTTTGCCGATCTCAGTCGCGTCTAAAAGCTCACGCCCCATCGCAGAGTGCTTACGCTCCAAGCTTACCTCATCCATCATCTCCTTCAGCGAATAGCGAAGCCCTTGAGCCTGACGCTTGCTCCGCGGAGGTGTGTTACCTGATTCACTCTCTGTTGGTATTGGATCATTCATTTTAAATAAAATTACTCCCAAATATCCTCAATCAAAGTGTTCAGTTGCTCCACGATCTCTTCCTTCGGTGTATCTTTACGGAGATAATAAGACGCGCCCAGTTCGACACTCCGCTCCACAGCCTGCCGCGACGCAACAGAAGACGCCATCACAACCACCGCGTTTTCATCAAACTCCATGATTTCCTCAAGTGCTTCCATGCCTTCCTTAACTGGCATGTTCACATCCAACAACACCAAGTCAGGCCTTCGTGATTTATAGAGATCGACCCCTTCTTGCCCATTTTGGGCTTCAGAAAAAGTCTTAAAGCCAATCTGCTTTAAGAGAAGTTTTAAATACATGCGCAGGTGCGGCTCATCATCGACAATCAATGCAGTATAAGGGCGTTTCATGTTGATGAATCTTCTTGCTGATACATCGCATGTCGAGAAGAAACACAGCTATAAACGCGCCGACTTGACCTCAACCGCCACGCCTCCCAATCTCTGCGCTTTTCTCTCATCGTGTTTGCTAAACTCACCCTACTCGACGGCCTGATCGTCTTACTCTATTTCGCTGCTGTTCTGGGCATCGGGCTCTACCACGCCCGCCGCAGTAAAGGCTCGGACGACTTCATCTCCGGCAGCCGGCAAATGCCCTGGCTCGCCGTGCTCGGCTCTATCGTAGCGACTGAAGTGAGCGCAGCGACTTTTCTCGCTACCCCCGGAGTCGGCTTTTCCGAGAATATGAGCTACTTACAGTTTGGCGTAGGCTCCTTTCTCGCTCGCCTCTTCATCGCCTTTGTCTTTCTCGGCGCTTTCTACGCAGCCAAAAGCCTCACGATCTACGAGTTCCTTGCCAAACGCTTCGGCAACGGCACGCGTTATACGGCCACCCTGTTTTTCATTGTCACACGTCTGCTTGCCTCCGCCGTGCGCCTGATGATCGCAGCGACAGGACTCAGTCTGATTCTGGATGTGCCTTTTGCCGTCTGCCTCGCAATCTTCACCTTAGTCGCCATCATTTATACCGGCGGCGGCGGCATTCGCGGAATCATTTGGACCGATGTCTTGCAGGCCGTCGTCTTCATCAGTTGTGGCCTCGCACTGATCCTATATGTCGGTCAAAGCATCGGCTGGAGCACGATCACCGAAATCGGCACCGCCAACGGACGCTTTGAAATCTTCCGCTTCAGTCCGGCAGATAGCGACGGTGGCCTACTGGGGTGGCTAAATGACCCCAAACTCTTCTGGATCGCCGCAGTCTTTGGCTTCGTCAGCACCACGGCGGCCTTCGGCACCGACCAAGACATGACGCAACGGATGCTCACCTGTAAGGATGTCGGTGCCGCACGGCGCAGTGTCATCCTCAGTGGTTTTATTTCGATCCCCATCGCTGCGCTTTTTCTCTTTGTTGGTGTTGCGCTGTTCGCCTTTTACCAAGTGCATGCCGATGCCAGCTTGCCGATGAAACTACTCGAGAGTGGCAGCAGCGAAGTCGCCTCCGACAAGGTCTTCCCATGGTTTATCGGCACCCAGCTCCCCAGCGGACTCCGAGGCCTCCTATTGGTCGGCGTATTGGCGGCGGCCATGTCGAGCCTCGACTCTACCATGGGCGCGCTTAGCTCGTCTGCACTCGTCGATCTCTACCGCCCGCTGTTAAAGAAACAAACCGACGACCAAACTGGGCTGCGCCTATCGCGCATCTTTGTATCGATCTTCGGCGTGGCGCTCGCCCTCACCGCATGGGCACTCAAAGATGCCGAAGGCTTCCTCTGGCTCACCTTCAAAATCGGCAGCATCACCTACGGGGCAATGCTCGGCGTCTTTCTACTGGGAATCGTCACCAAGCGTGGCTCAGACCGTGGCAACTGGATTTCGATGCTCAGCGGCAGCCTGATCTGCGCGGGGCTCTTGGCCTTGATCGAGACCGGAAACCTCGCACTGGGCTGGACTTGGCTAATCGTCATCGGCACCGCATGGACCTTTGGCCTCGGCTGCTTATGGCACGAAAAAGCCCCGCGATCTGAATGATCAACGGGGCTTTGAGAGACTATTAAATCAAGCGAGATTTATGCGCTGGGGCAGCATGACTTCTTAGCAGCAGGAGCTGCGGCAGCTTTCTTAGTGCATTCAGCTTTTTTCTTTGCGCAATCAGCAGCGGCCTTATCGCATTTTGCCGCCGACTTATCGCAATCCGCCGCAGGCTTATCACACTTAGCTGCCGACTTTTCGCACTTAGCTGCCGATTTTTCGCACTTAGCTGCATCTTTCGCGCAGCTAGAATCTGGACAGCCAGCGCTCGCAGTTACAACGCCAGCAATTAACAGAAGAGGAATGAGTAGTAGTTTTTTCATAATATTTTTGATTTTGAGATTTTGTATATGATACAGGTTCTAGGTCTTGTCGAATCTTTCGATAGACTTTCTATTGGAGCCTCCTAACTTCGTCCTATTCCCTGTTTTTCACATAAAATTAGAACACCTAATGCTTCCTTGGTTCCAAAATGATCAATTTCCGCTCTATCTCGCTCCCATGGCGCGAGTTACGGACATTGTCTTTCGTCAATTCTGTAAAGATCAAGGCGCCGATGTCATGGTCACCGAGTTCGTGCAGGCCGATGCCCTCACCCGCGAAGACCCAAAACTTTGGGAAACGGTCGACTTTACCGAAGAACAACGCCCGATGGGGGTGCAAATCTTTGGCTCCAACCCCGACTCCATGGCCGCCGCCGCACGTCTCCTCGCCGATCGCCTCCAGCCCGACTTTATCGACATCAACTTCGGCTGCCCTGCCGATCGTGTCATCTGCATGGATGCCGGCTCGTCCATGCTGCGCAATCCCGCAAAAGTAGGCAAAGTCGTCGGCGCAGTCGTGCGCGCCGTGCCCGGCACCCCTGTCACCGCAAAAATCCGCACGGGCTGGGACGACGACACCATCGTCGCCCGCGAAGTCGGCCACATCTGCGAAAGCGAAGGCGCACAAGCACTCGCCATTCATGGTCGCACCAAAGTGCAAGGCTACAGCGGCGAGGCCAACTGGCCACTCATCGCCGAAGTCGCCGATGCGCTCACCATCCCCGTGATCGGCAATGGTAACATCCGCAGCGCGCACGATGTGATCCGCATCCGCGAACAAACCAACTGCTCAGGCCTGATGATCGGCCGCGCCGCCCTCGGCTATCCGTGGATTTTTCGCGATATTAAACATTATCTGGAGCACGGCGTCGTGCCCGAACCACCAAGCGTCGCCGAGCGATGGGACACCATCCTCGACTACACGCGCAAGCTCATGGATCGCCCCTTCCGCCAGCAAAAACACCCCGACCTACGCTGGATGCGCCCCAAGCTGATCGCGCTGACGAAAAGTATGAACAGCTCACGCAAAATCCGCGGCGCACTCGGCCACGTCATTCAATTCGAAGACCTCGAACGCGTCGCCGCCGAACACATCGCACTTTTCGACGAATGAAAAAGATCCTCTTCCTCTGCATGGGCAACATCTGCCGATCGCCCGCCGGCCACTGCGTCTTTCAGCATTTAGTCGATGAGGCCGGACTCACCGATCAATTCGAGATCGAGTCCGCCGGCACCATCGGCTTTCACGTAGGCTCACCGCCCGACAGCCGCATGCAACAATCCATGCGTGCACGCAACATCCCGATCATTGGGCACTCACGACAACTCAAAGTCGCTGACCTCGAGGACTACGATCTCATTCTAGCAATGGACAACGATAACCTCGTCGATGCCCGCGCTCTCGCCCCCAGCGGCGAATTGCAGCACAAAGTCCAGCTCTTCTGCGATTACTGCACCGCGCACAACGAAACCGAAGTGCCCGACCCCTACTACGGTGGCGACCGTGGCTTCGAACACGTGCTCGACCTGATCGAAGACGGCTGCGCCAACCTCCTCAAAACGTTGAGCGCCCGATAATTCGCCTGCGATGGATCCAACACTGGCAAAAGCAATCTCCGCGGCGATTCCCCTCGCGACCGACACCCCCTTTAGCGGCACACAGCAAGAGCCGATCAGCGGTGGCGATATCAACGATATCGCTCAATAAGCACAGCAAATGATCTTTCAACTACTGGCATAACTCCATTCGATCGACCCCGAATCGCTTGACAGCCCCGCAAAGCACTGGAAGATCAACTCTTTTTTCAACACCCACAAAATATATGGCATCACCAACAGACGTTCGTAAGGGCAAAGTCCTCAACTATCAAGGCACTCCGCACCTCGTGCTCGACGTGCAGCACCGCACCCAAGGTCGCCAAGCCGGCTTCATGCAAGTCACCATGCGCAACTTGAATTCTGGTTCCAGCACCAACACCAAGATCCGCACCACCGACTCCGTCGAAATCATGCACACCGACATGGTGAAGCTTGAATACAGCTACGTCGATGGCGACGGCTACCACTTCATGGATCCCGAAACCTTCGAAGACATCATCCTCGATGCCGATCTCGTCGAAGACTCCAAGGACTTCCTCGTCGAAACACAGGCTTACAGCATCTTACACGTCAACGACAAGCCGATCCAGATCGAGCTCCCCGCGTCCATCGAGATGAAAGTCACCGAATCCGCCGAAGGCATCAAAGGCGACACCGCCAGCAACGTGCAAAAGCCCGCCACACTCGAAACTGGTTTGGTCGTGCAAGTGCCACTCTTCATTAAAGCTGGCGACGTACTCAAGATCAGCACCTCCGAAAAGTCCTACATGGGCCGCGCATAAGCGTTGCAACAAGACACCCTTTTTAAACAAAACGGCGAACACTTTACGTATTCGCCGTTTTTTTGTGCCAGCTAGTTTGAAGTGAAACAGACATTTCTGTCTGTCTCTTTGCATTTCTATAGGCAATGAACAGGCAGAAATGCCTGTGCCACTTCATATTTAAACAATCGAAGTCACCGCCCATGGAATCGTTTCGCCTGCGCGATACGGCACCACATCACCATAGCGATCCGGCACGACCATGCCCGTCTTCTCGAGCTTCACCCGCTTCGACAGCGGCGTGAAATTGTGGATGCGTTGCGCATTGCCACTCACAAATGCCTGCAAGTTATCCAAGGCATCGTGTTGCTCAAATAGCTCAACCAGCGTCGGCAAACAAACCGGAGCCGTAAACAAACCCGCCGCACAACCGCAGCACTCTTTCTTAGAGACCGGATGCGGCGCAGAATCACTGCCGAACATCAATTTCGGGTGCGCCTGCAAGGCCGCAGCCAGCAAGGCTTCGCGATCCTCGGGACGCTTCGCAATCGGCTTACAGAACAGATGCGGCTGCAACATTCCGCCCGCCACATCGTTGAGTGTAATGATCAAGTGATGCAGCGTCACCGTCGCATGTAGATTCTCATAGCGATCCAGCATCTCGACCGCGTCGCGGGTCGTGATGTGCTCCATTGTGATCTTCAGCTTCGGATACTTCTGCGCCAAATACTCGTAACTCGCCAAAAACTCCTTTTCGCGATCCATCACAAAGCCATGCGTCTCACCATGGATCATGAGCGGGATGCCCATTTCTTCCATCAACTTAAAAGTGCTCTCGACCGCGCCGAGTTCTTTAACGCCCGCCTCACTATTCGTCGTCGCACCAGCCGGATACAGCTTAATGCCAAAGATGTGCTCACGCGCCGCAGCCAGCTCAGCCTCGCTGTAATTGCGGAAGAACAGCATCATCAGCGGATCAAACACCGCGTCGCCCTTCGCCGCATTGATCTGATCGCGATACACTTGCAAGCGCTCCAGATTATCAACCGGTGGCACGAGGTTCGGCATAATGATCGCACCAGAGAAGTGCTCCGCCGTGAGTGGCGTCACACGCTCCATCATTGCCCCCTCGCGGAGGTGTAAGTGCATATCAAGAGGTGAATCAAAAACAAATTCCATCCCACAACGCTACGCCGCCCCACCCTCGGCTGCAAAGCATAAAGCAGCGAAATATTGCGAAGCCGTCGACCATCAGCGAAGATAAGCCGTGAGAATCCCCGAGCATGCCGCTTTAGGGAAAAATCGAAGGGGTCAAACGCAAAATGCAAAGATCCCTACGGGCAGACTCACGACGCCAGCACTGAATGGAGGCCGAGACGTCCGCCGCGCCCCTGATTCGGCCACAGCAAAAAGAGGGGCGTGTCATCATGCTTACAATTAGCTAGAGCTTGTCCCACCAGGGGGCGTTTCTGACGGCGGTGTTTTTTGAAAAAACATACACCCCGTTCATTTTGACATTACCTCGTTGTTCCTGACGCGATTCTACGCCTCAGCCGCGATTTTAGGGTAAAATGCGTAG
>CAJQOS010000042.1 GCA_905479975.1 uncultured Puniceicoccaceae bacterium
CGAACCAATAAAATCTAAAAATCAGTCACTCCAACTATTCGAAAACCGGATCAAACCGAACCAGCATCAATTAATTATGAAAAATACAAAACAACCTAACCCGCGCCGTAAAAACGGTCTTTTCAGAGGTGCCCTTATGAATAAAGCCTGTTCATTGATTTTGGGGGTAATGATTCTTGCCCTGATCATCGGCTTGGGGGGCTTCCTTCGGCGCATCGCACCCAGCACTGCCGTTAGATCATCAGAATCGAATGACGCCGTGAAGGCCGCCGCAGGCATGCCCGCTCGCTTCGGCTCAATTCCCTTGATAGCTCACGCAAAGGCCCCCGCACAGCCCACAGCTCTGGATACCCTCGCCGCACAGATGAGTCGAGAAACAGATGACCTCAAAGTCGTCACCCACCCCGACGGGCGCCGTTCCGTCCATCTCGCTGGCCGGTTTATACACATGAGCGCAATCGCCACCGGAGCGGATGGGAATCCCGAGGTTCAGTGCTTTTCTGATTACCAGGAACTGTCCACATCGCTTCAGGGAACCGCATCAGATGAAGCCTCACCCATTCGCCATGATCGTTAATATCAATCGGCTCCTGATCGCTGCCTTGCTCATGGCGGATCTCTGCGCTGCGGAGTTCATCTTCATCAACAACGACGGTCCCGGCGAAGGCCTGAACGATACCACCCCCGCGGCACCGGTTGGCGGCAATCTCGGAACGACTCTCGGAGCGCAGCGCCTGGCTATCCTGAATTATGTCGGGGAAATCTGGGGCAGCTTCTTGGTCAGTGACGTTCCTATTGTTGTAAATGTCGGATTTGACGCGCTGGGCAGCAATGTTCTCGCCGGTGCCGCGGCGGTGTCAGAACAGGCAGACTTTCCGAACGCCCCGGAATCAAACACTTGGTATCCGATCGCGCTCGCCAACGCCCTCGCTGGCGTAGATCTTGAACCCGGAGTGGGGGATATTAACATCACCGCGAGTTCCAACGGGGCATTTTACTACGGATTGGACAGCGCCTCGCCTGGAGGGATGGCGAATTTCGTCGATGTGCTACTCCACGAAGTCGGACACGGATTGGGATTCGCCAGTTTCATCAATGGGCAAACCGGCAATCTGTTTATTGGCAAGGTCGACATCTTCAGCACCTTCATTCTCGATCGGCAATACGAGAGCTCATGGGCGAATTTGACTTCCGCCGAACGGGTAGCCTCCGCCCTCAACGATCCGTATCTGGTCTGGGACGGGGCATTCACTACGGCTGGCTTGCCTCAAGTGCTCACTGCTCAACCCAGCAGCGTCATTGGCTTCCAACTCACTGCCACGCTTTCCGGCCCCGTGACGCAGTTCATGCCCATCGCCGAAGCCGCATTCGGCCCGTCGATTCCCAATAGTGGCCTCACGGGGGAGCTCGCCATCACTTCCCCTGCCGCTGCCTGCGCAGCCATCACCAATTCAGCCGATCTCGCTGGAAAAATCGCCTTCATCCGCCGGGGAGACTGCAATTTCGACGATAAGGTTTACCGCGCTCAGCTGGCCGGAGCCACTGCGGTAGTGATCGCCAACAACGTGGACACAAACGTCGTCATCATTGCTGGTGGCGATAGCAATGTGGATGAGATACCTGTCACGATTTCCATTCCCACCGTGATGGTCAGCGAAGAAGACGGTGATCTGCTCCTTGCCGCTTCGCCCGGAGTGCAGCTTTCTTTCGCCCCCATTGTTAGCGAATATATCGGTGCCTATGCCAATCAACTGCGCCTGTATGCTCCATTCGGGTTCGAATCCGGTTCCTCTGTTTCCCATTGGACCACCGACGCCTCGCCAAATCTCTTAATGGAGCCGATCATCAATCCCAGTCTCGACCGTCAGTTGGATATGACGCTCACTCAAATGAAAGACATCGGTTGGACAGTCATCGACATTCCATATCCCCATCTCACTTACGAGTCATGGCAATCGCTGGTATTCGAACCTACAGACACACTGATAGGTCCCGACAACGATCTGGATTTCGACGGCGTCAGCAATCTGGAGGAATACTTCTTTGGAAATAATCCCAAGCTCTCCGATGCCGTGAACCTGCCCGTCTTTCAGTTCACCAGCGGGCAAGGCGATCTGGTTTTCACCCGCTCGAAGCTCACCACAGACCTATCCTACGTCATGGATAAATCCACCACGTTGGATTCATTCGAGCCCGCAGTTGAAGGCGTGGACTATCAGATACTATCCACCGTCGACCTCAGCGGTGAGGATGCCGAAAAAATCACCCTGCGCCTGCTCTCCCCACCGCCTACACTTTTCCTGCGGCTCAGAATCACCGCGAGTCCAATAGGTTAAGCCATCCTCATTGCAGCGTGGTTCCTCGTCGCCCAAGGTCTGGGGCAGCTCTTCTTCCACCTATTGTCAAATGTCACAGGAGTTCAGGCGTGTCGGCGGAGCAATGCATAGAGGATGCAACCATTTCGGGCGGCGCAGAGTGCGGGGAGGTAAGTGCCACATGTGGGCCCCATTTTTGATAGAGGATTGCAAACAGAACGACATCAGCCGTCTTCGGCTACCGCTCAAAAATAATAGCCAAAATTGATATTGAATCGAGACTGCCAATGATTGTCGGGGTTCGCACCGAAGGTGGTAAATTCATCGCCGCCGACGAAGTCGTTACTGTTGGAGAAGGCGAGGTCGATTGTCCAATCGCCGGGGTGGAACGTATATTTGGCTCCAAGGTCCATGTCATCTGCCAAGCCAACATAGTAATGCTGGTCGAATGACCAGCTTTGTGATACGCCGTAAGGTCCTAGCCCGAAGGGCACGCGGTTAAGCCCGACTTGCAATTGGCTCTCGTCTTCAAAATTGTAACCTAACCACCCGGTGTGTGAGAAGTTATAGCCATCATAGAAACGGTATTCGGCTTTGGCGATGACAGGGCCGTTCTCGTAATCTAGATTGAAGCGAAAGGTATCCAATTCGAAATTCCCACCATCGCCGCCACGGCTAGGATGGTCTGAGTTCGGATAATCTCCGATGACATAGTTTGCCCGAATTGCACCGCCAATGGTGAGATCCCCGATTTGTATTTTGCAATGAACTCGGTGGGCACGAACCCGTAGATGAAACTACCGATTTCGATACCGATTAAGAGATAAGGCAGCACTTTTTTGAAGTCGTGCACTACTTGATGCCAGGGAGCGATGCACGACATGTTTGGTCGAGGTAATGCCCTCTTGTAATTGAGGCAGCCAAAGCCCTCAAGCGCTTTGCTGGCTTCCTGCCCTTGTATGTTGGGGCAAGAAACCGCAACGGACGACCTGCGTGCGCGAAGTAATAGTAGATGATCGCTGCTCTGATAGTGGGCCATTTTATCGAAGTTGGTGGACTTCGTCCTTTATCGGATTCGTTCATCATCGTATGGTGCTTTTTTCTAAGAGATTAATTATGAATATTGAATCCTACATCCGCACGACGCCTGACTTTCCGAAGCCGGGTATCATCTTTCGCGATTTCACGCCTTTGCTTGCTGACGGCCCTGCTTTCAAAGCCTTGATCGATCAGTTAAGGGAGCGTTACGAGGGGAAGCCGATCGATGTGGTGGTAGGCATCGAAGCGCGAGGATTTGTTTTAGCATCTGCTTTGGCCTATGCGTTGGGAGCTGGCACAGTGCTTATCCGTAAGGAAGGCAAGCTTCCGCACGAAACACATGCGCAAGAATATGAGTTGGAGTATGGATCCAGTGTGCTGGAGATCAGCCGCGATGCCTTTCAAGAGGGGCAACGCATCTTGCTGGTCGACGATGTGTTGGCGACTGGCGGCACCGTGGGAGCTGCGCTCAAATTGATTCAAGGCCACTTTTCGGTCGCAATCGAAGAGCTCGTTTTCCTTATGGAACTGGATGATCTGAAAGGCCGTGAAAAGCTGTCGGATTTACCGATCTATTCAGCTTTTCACTACTAGTCTGTTGATCCTATTCGACGGGACCTTCGTAGATACCGATATAGGGGACGTTGAGTAGCGTGCAGATGCGCAACGAAGCAGGGGTGCGACCTTCGAGCATACGGATCACTTTACTGAAAGTGTGTTAGTTGGCAACTGAGACGGCCAGATTGATTGCGGATAGTAGGCCGACGACCCACATGACCGGGGAGATCTTTTTCAAATCACCGCAGCAGACGGCAATGATCACATAAGATAGGAATCCCACGGTCAGACCAGTTGCGATGCTGAAGGTCAGGGGCATGAGGATCATTGTCAGGAAAGCTGGGACTGCGTTTTTGAAGTCGATGAAATCAATTTGCTTGATATTTCGAAACATGAATACACCGACAATGATCAGTGCTGGAGCAGTGGCAAATGCGGGCACGGCTCCGATCAGCGGTGCGCAGAATAGACCAACGAGAAAGAGGCAACCCGTAACGACGGAGGCGAGACCAGTGCGCGCGCCGTCAGCGATACCGGACGCCGATTCGATGTAGGTCGTCGTGGTACTGGTGCCCATGAGGGAACCAGCGATCGTAGCGACCGCATCTGCTTTCAGCACTTTGTCGATGTGCTTGATTGTCCCATCTTCTTCCACATGTCCTGCCTCATAGGAGCAGGCGACGATCGTTCCGATCGAGTCAAACAAGTCTACGAACATGAACGAGAAGATCGCACCAGCTAGACCCCACTTCAGGGCGCCGAGAATATCGAGTTGAAAGGCTAGGGGGGCCAGGCTCGGTGGCGCTGAGAAAACAGCGTCTAGATGCACTTCGCCAAATAAGATGCCAGCCGCAGTCGCCGAGAAGATTCCAATCAGTATGGAGCCTTTTACTTTTTTTATCTCAAGAATTGTGATCAGGATCAGTGCGCAGAGACCAATCAGAACAGGGCGGGTGAGGGGCCCGATAGAGACCAGTGTTGCGGGATTATCGACTACCAGTCCTAGGTTTTTTAGGCCGATGAAAGTAATAAACAGACCGATGCCTGCCGCAGTCGCGATACGCAGGGACAATGGAATTGCCGACACCACTTTTTCTCGAATCCCCGCTAGCGTCAGTATCAGGAAGGCGACGCCAGATACAAATACGACGCCCAGTGCCGTTTCCCAAGAGAGCCCTTGGCCGAGCACCAGCGTATAGGTGAAGAAGGCGTTGAGTCCCATGCCAGGAGCCATTGCAAAGGGCACTTTAGCCCAGAAGGCAACCAGCAGTGTGCTAACACAGGCAGCCAAACAGGTGGCTGTAATTAGAGCCGGCTTATCCATGCCTGCCTCACTAAGGATCATCGGATTGACGAAAATGATATAGGCCATCGTCAGGAAAGTCGTGAAACCGCCAATGACTTCCGTCCGGATATTCGTGTTATTTTCTTTGAGCTTAAACATATTTTGGGGAGGTATGATTCTCTTAATTTTTAATACTTAACATTAACAAACAGTCATCTTAGGTGCCAAACAAGCGGTCGCCTGCATCGCCGAGTCCTGGTAAGATATAGGCGTCATCGTTGAGTCGTTCATCCAGAGCCGCAGCAAAGATTTCGATATCTGGATGCGCATGTTGGAATGCTTCGACGCCCTCGGGGGCTGCCACGAGGCACATGAACTTGATGTTTTTCGCGCCGTTTTTCTTCAGCAAATCGGCAGAAGCGATTGCCGAACCACCAGTGGCCAGCATCGGATCGACCATCATAAACATGCGCTCTTCGGGCTCCGCAATTGGTTTGAAATAATAGGTCACCGGCTTGTGCGTATCATGGTCTCGATATAGGCCAAGGTGGCAAATTGCACAGTTTGGAATCAAGTTTAGCACGCCATCCACCATGCCTAAGCCCGCACGCAGCAGTGGCACTAGCACGACCTTATGGCTGTCGATGATATGGCCAACCGTAGTCTCCAGTGGTGTCTCCACCTGCACCGTGCGCACCGGCAAATTCTTCGTGATCTCATACGCCAGTAGTGTGCCGACCTCGTCTACCAGCTCCTTAAACACCTTTTTAGGCGTCGTTTTATCACGAATATAGGTCAGCTTGTGCTGAATCAACGGGTGGTTCGAAATCGTTAATGTTGGAAATCTCTTCATAATCGTGTGCCTCGTAATTAGTCGTTATCCGGATCGTCCGGCAAAATGATGTGCAGTGCTAGATTCGCAACCATGCCCACCAGAGCAGCCAAGCCGATCCCTTCGATCGTAATATTGCCGATCGGGATCTTTACTCCGCCTAGTCCACAGACGAGAATCAGCGCTACGATGATCAGGTTTCGGCTGCGGTTGAAGTCGAGCTGGGCGTTCGAGATGGTGCGGATGCCAACAGAGGCGATCATGCCAAACAGGATAAAGCTGACGCCTCCCATCACCGCCACCGGGATCGTCTGAAGAAAGCCTCCGATAGGGCTGACGATGCCGAGAATGATTGCAACGGCCGCTGCAATACGAATCACCGCCGGATTGTAATTCTTGGTCACCGCCAAGACGCCGGTGTTTTCCGAGTAGGTCGTGTTCGGCGGGCCGCCAATGAACCCTGAAAAAATGGTAGCCAGCCCGTCTCCCAGTAACGTGCGGTGGAGCCCTGGCTTCTTAAAGAAATCCTTTCCGACCACCGCTCCGTTCGTTGTGATGTCGCCGATGTGCTCCATCACCGAAACGATTGCAATCGGCATAATCGCCAAGATCGCGCTCAGTTCGAAGGTTGGGAACACGAAATTATCCGAGCCGATAAACAAGCTTCCGGCCCCTTGCATCGGTGAATAATCCACCTTGCCCAACGCGGCGGCGACTGCATAGCCCGCCAAAATTCCGATAAGGATCGGCACCAGTTTGAAGAATCCCTTTAGGAAACAAGAGACTGCTATAATCGTCAGAATCGCCACCATCGAAAGCAGCCAGTCGGACGATGCCATGCTCACACCAATTGGCGCTAGCGATAGACCGATCACCATGATCACCGGCCCCGTCACCACCGCGGGGAACAGCCGTTTCATAAAAGCTACGCCTCCAAGTTTTACCACTAGCGACATCAGCAAGTAAACGAAGCCTGCGCAGATCACGCCACCCAGCGCCTCGGGCAGGCCACTGCCATCCGCACCTGCAACCACTTTGATCGCACCGATAAATGCAAAACTCGACCCCAGGAATACTGGAACCATGCCACCAGTCACGCCATGGAAAATAAACGTCCCGATGCCCGCAGCCAGTAGCGCTACGCTTGGATCCATACCCGTCAAGGCTGGCATCAGCACTGTTGCGCCGAACATTGCAAAGACATGTTGAATGCCTAGCACCAGTTTCTTGTTCCAGCCTATAGTATTATAATCCATTATCTATTTTTGATCCGAGTAAAGTGGTAAGGTAGCGGTTCTGATCACTTAAGAACAAGTAAACAGATGGATAATTTGTTCAGACCCGCATGTAATACCCAGGGCTTATGCCTCGCATCGGCAAACCTTATGTCATGCCAATTTACGCGATCGGATCAGGTCTTGATGAAACCTGTGCTTATATGACTCTGAAGTGGTTGTGAATTGTATGCGTCGAACTGAACTATAGGGCGAATGGTATTGCCATGCTCGTTCTCTTTGTTGCCGTTGCGGCATGAAAGAATTGAAGCAAGTTTGTCGGATTTCGTTATTAGTGGCGCTGAGCGCATTGATGTCGCAGAGCGTGTGTGCTGAGGAGACGGTTGACTCCGCCGAGAGCCAGGGTTTTTTGTCCGATGTCGTGCTCTGGCAGGACGCGAGCTTGTCCTATCTCTATGGCAAGCAGTTTGAAGTCGATGCCGACGAGCAGCAAACGGTGACTTTCGAACATGTCAGTGGCTTGAGCTTTGGTGATACCTTTCTGTTCGTCGATTTTATTGATTACCGAGACTCGAAAGACGATGACAGCTATTACGGTGAGTTTTCGCCTCGCTTCAGTGCGAGCAAAATTGCCGATGTCGATGCTAGCTTCGGGCCGATTAAGGATGTGTTGATCGCCACTACATACGAGTTCGGCAAGGGAGATGTGGAGAGCTTTCTCTATGGTTTGGGGATCGATCTCGATATTCCTGGCTTCGATTACTTCCAACTCAACCTCTACTATCGTGACCCTCAAAATGGTCCTTCACGCGGCTGGCAGTTGACGCCGGCCTTCTCCTACACGATTCCAGTGGGTCAGTCCGAAATCGTGATCGACGGGTTTATTGACTACGTGTTCGCCTCAGAGAATGACAATTATGAGGAAAATCTGCACATCAATCCACAGATCAAATACAACCTCGGTAAGTTACTCTGGGGCGATGAACACCGTCTCTATATTGGTGTCGAATATGATTATTGGAGCGACAAGTATGGCATCAAGGATAGCAGCGCCTTCAAAACCGATCAGAGCGCTTATAGTTTCTTGTTGAAATACTACCTCTAAATTCGGCCTCAAAAATAATAGCCAAAATTGATATTGAATCGCTTTGTCTCTGACGACTCCGATTCAGCAAATCGGAGACTCTTTCTTGATCGTCTCCCTTCGATGCATGCCGCCGGATCGTATGAGATTGAAAATCAAGTGTGCATAGGCGATTAGCAACAAAGCAATTAAAGGAACGCCTAATACCTTATATGGCCAAGTGGTAGTTCCATCCTCCTTGAGAGATGCAGATCGATTCTCCTGTCATGGGTAGGAGGATTCCGAGTAAATAGGTGATTCCGATGCGTTTTGATGAACTCAGCTGCGAGCCTGTACTGGATGTATATTGCTTCAGCGACTTTTACATCGATGGTTGCATCTGCACCTTTTCGCGGTCCTATTATAGCTACGACTCAAACTAAACCAAATATGAACGTCCTACTACTCGAAGATGAACCTGACCTCTCGGCTGTTGCCTGTGAGCAAATTGAAAGCCGCGGCCACACGGTTTTTCCAGCCTTTGATATCGCCCATGCCAGGTCGATCCTTGAGGATGGTAGCATTCATATCGATATCTTGATCGCCGACCAGAAAGTGCCGGACGGTAATGGCTCGCACTTTGCCATTGAAACCAAAGGGATGCCTCGTGGGATCAAGGTGGTCGTCGTTTCCGGGCAATTAAACAGCTCGGATGTCGAACAACTTGAGGCGCACGGAGTGAACTACTACAACAAGCCCTCGCTCTATTCTGACATCGTGGAGGCTTTGATCCGCAAGCACTTTCCGGATGGCAGTGATACCCTTTCCTGAAGCTTAATGCGGTTCTCATGCGCCTAGATCGATTTGTTTGTAAAAGCACCGAATACACGAAGGCCGAGGCGATTCAATTGATTCATGATGGCCAGCTTAGGGTCAATGGTGAGGCGATCATGAATCGGGCAGTCCAGGTGCATGAGAATAATACGATCACTCTCAATGGCGAATGTCTGAAGGCTCGGGGTTTTCGTTACCTTCTGATGCATAAAGCCTTGGGCACGATTTGCTCGAATGTCGATGAGGGCTATCCGTCTCTCTTCAATTCCTTGAAGATCGAGAAGGTTTCAGAATTACATGTGGCAGGGCGCTTGGATGCCGATACCACTGGCTTAGTGCTGATCACCGATGATGGTCGTTGGACCTTTGATATCATCAGACCATCCAATAACTGTCAGAAAGTGTATCGTGTTGGTCTATCTCGTCGGCTATCGGAAGATTTAATCGAACGGTTCGAAAAAGGTCTACAGCTACATGGTGCATCCCAATTGACGCGCCCTGCAGAGTTACAGATCCTTGGCTCTACAGAAGCTCGCTTAACAATCACCGAAGGTAAATACCATCAGGTCAAACGCATGTTCGCAGCTGTTGGTAATCGAGTGCTCTCATTGCACCGTGAGAAAATCGGCGAGATCGCTTTAGATGTCCCTCTCGGTGAATGGCGTTATCTAACGAACGATGAAGTGAAGTCTTTTGTTACAGTGATTTAACCTAAAGGTGGAGTCAGCTGCGGAGTGGGATCTTTTCATCGGAATCGATCTTTATGGTCTACGTTTGCCCCTTCTTCTTTTTCTGTGTATATTCCTCTCATGCACAAGATACTACCACAGACGCAGGGAGACTTCGTCGCGATCAAGGTGATCGACAAGCTGACGGAGCTGGATTTCGAGATTATCGCGCCCCTACTGGTGGCGGAGATTGAGGAGTATCACAAGATCGCGCTCTTTGTGGAAATGGAAGACTTCCACGGCTGGACGACCGGTGCGCTCTGGGCGGATACCAAGTTCGACCTTCAGCACCATAAGGACTTTAGCCGCATTGCGATTGTGGGCGACCAGAAGTGGGAGGAGTGGATGGCGACCCTTGCAAAACCGTTCACTGCGGCCGCTGTCCGCTACTTCGACGTGCATGAACGCGACGCCGCGTTACGCTGGTCCTCCGGTGGCAGGATCGGATAGGCTGACGCGTCGTTGATTATACCGCGCCTAACCACGGCTCGGCCTCGAGCAAGGCGCTTAGTTCGGGCCAACCACCTTCTTTCTGCTCCTGTAGCACGTAGAGATACAATGCCACTTCTCCCGCTGGATACGTTTGACGCATTGCTGCAAGTGCACTGCCGAGCAACGCCGGCTCCATGGTATCAGGGAATTTATCGACCATGCCGTCGCCGTTATGCTTGATTTCCATCCGATCCAGGAAATCGATTAACATTTCTTGGCGCCCACGCATCAGCCATATTTCTAAAACCTGCATGGCAATCGGCTCGGCTGGCTTACGACCACAGGCAGCAGTTAACAACTTGACCTGCTTCTCCGGCGATTGCTTCGTAATGAAAACCGGGCGCATTTTTTGCTGCTCAGCGAGGCGCTCGATCACGCCCTTATAGGACTCACGCTCTTCTTTACGGAGGTAAGTGAAAAGTGTCTCTGCCAGAGCAGTCGGGATTGTTTGAAAGATTTGATATGCAAGCATATGCAGAGAACACTTCATCTCACAGCCTCGCGGCAATGCTAAAATACATCCGTCAGTCGTTAAATCCGAAAAGAGGCGACCAGCCACCCGTCGCTCGGTTCACTTGCCTGCCATGGCATACATGCTAACTCGAAGTGTGACGGATGTCCTCGGATCATTCCGAAGCCGCGGCCTCTGCTGCTAGCTCGGCCTCAAACTCAGCTTCCTCTTTCGCGATGATCTCTGCTTCGCTTTTCTTGATGGCTTCCGCGGCAGCTTCTTCCTCGGCGGCCTTTTGAGCTTCGAGCTTTTCAACTTTCGCAGCCTCGCGAGCTAAACGCTTATCTTTCTTCTTCTGCTCTCGATCGCGTCGTCTCTGATCTTTGCTTGGTGTGAAGGCCATGGTGTAATCTTTTTAAAGTTTTTGTGACTGGTGAATCCTGCTTGATGCAGCGGCGACATCAGCTGCTGCGCTGTCGTCATACCTTCCGAAGGCGGTCTAGAACAAGAAAAAAGAAGAATGGGGCGAAAAAGTAAAGTAAATCAAACACCTTGTCTTTTCAGTCCAGCGTCGGATTCGCTGAGTTCAGTCAGGAAGTCGGGTAGACTGATCGCGGTGGTTTCTTTTGTTAGAGGGAAGCGTTCCCCCTTAGGGATAATGAAATAGCGGTGCGTCGCTTTGAGTGTGTTGACACTCTCGGTATAACCTCGGGTGATCTTTTGAGCGATTTCGGTCGTCGTAAACCACGATCCTACGAATGAATCATGAAAAAGGCCGTTCCTTGCGGAACGGCCTTTGTTTTGAATGGTTGTAGGCGTTACTTACGCTTTGTCGTCTTCGTCTGTTTCGGAGAGGAGTTCGAGGTCGTCTGCGGCGGGTGCTTCCGGCGCGGCTTCGGTTGCCGGAGCTTCCGTTGCTGCATCGGCTGCGGGTGACTCACCTTCGATGACTTCGACCTCTTCTTCGCCGGATTCCTCTTCGTCGGAGGCGATGACCTTGGAGATACCGATGAGGGCGTCCCGGGCTGCTAGGTTGACGAGCTTGACGCCGCTGGCTGCGCGGCCGGTGATGCGGACATCGCCGATCGGGCTGCGGACGGCTTGGCCCTTCTTGGTGAACATCATGATCTCGTCGGCGTCGGTGACGCTAAGTGCGCCTGCGACCTTGTCGGACTTGATTGCGATGATACCGGAGCCGCCACGTGATTGGACGCGGTAGTCGGAGAAGTCGGTGCGCTTGCCGAGGCCGTTGGCACCTGCGATGAGGAGCTTGGCTTCGTCGTCGACGATTTCGATGGCCACGACCTTATCCTTCTCGCCCTTGAGCTTGATACCGCGGACGCCACGTGTGGCACGTCCTTG
>CAJQOS010000043.1 GCA_905479975.1 uncultured Puniceicoccaceae bacterium
GCCTTTAGAGCACCTTCGACCAGTAGTCGGTTGGGCTGGCCGTAGCCCGCCGGTGTGGATTGGGGGATGGTGTCGTTAAAGTCGATCGCATGCAGCTGGATGCGATCCAAGGAATATGTGCGTTCGAGATCGATGGTGATGGAAGGCTGCGCATCGATGCGAGCCACTCCGATAAAGGCGACCGTGCCCTCACCGCGGCCCGCATCCATTAGAAAGGGCGTGAACCCATCGACCAGATAGCCCTTTTTGCGCGCGCCGCTGTCTTTAATAATGATCGATGACGTCGTCACGGGGCGGTGCAGCGCCACATTCGTCGCGCCGTTGAAAATCATGATTTCAGAGAGCTCCAGATTGTATTTCCCATCGAATTGGCGTGGTGACAACACGGACGCTTCCACGCGCACCCAAGACGCCGTGGTTGCGCAAGGGATCAATAATGGAGCGATCCGTGGCAGGATGTTTGAATGCGCATCGAAGGAGGCGATGACAGTGCCTTCTACATCTTGGGCTGTGCCCGCTATAATCCGGAATTGCTTGGGAAAGCCATCGGCTTTGAAGCCTGCCTTGGTGTCGCGCCAAATCGAGGGCACCAGCACGATTTGATCAATGGCTGTGTCGGCTTCCAATTGTATTTCGATCCATACCGTGTGCTCGGCTTCCAGATAAACATCCGAGCGGTAACCGATGGCTCCGACCCCGCTGCGCAGGCTGTAGTGAGCGAGTTGATCGAGTTCGCTGTCGATTGCTTCGGCGCGTTGCTCTAGCTGCGACAGTGTCGGGTTGGACAGGTTGAGAACCGACGCGCTTTCTGACGCCATGGAGTCCGCGCACAGGAGCAGCACTGCGAACAGGAGCAGTCGGGTCGTGTGGTCATGTAGTCGTTTCATGTGACAGAAGCGGAGGGGATGCTTAACGTTGTGAATGGGAGAGGGGGGCAGGACGCTCACAGGATAGCATAGCTCGTGTGACGTGCTACCCTCTAAACGAGGGGTGGTTGCCTATCCAGATACAGTGTATTTTGAAGCGTCATTTTAAGGGGGAAGTCACATGCAATGCGAATCAATAAGCGCACGATGATCACACGAATAGGCTGGAAACACATTTTACGCGGCATGCCTGTGTCATGGATGCTGGGGCTTATGCTATGGACTCCATCGCTGGCTCGTGCCCAATACGCTGCAAGCGGTTTTTCATGGGATCGTGTGCCGCTCTATGCGCACGTCGCCATTGGAGAAGGCTTCACGCAGGAGCAATATGAGTTTCTCGCGGATCAGTATCAATTGATTACCTTCACCGGAGGTCCTAGACTCCAGGCGGTGGAGCCGATCATCGCGGATGCCGTGCGTATCATTAAGCAACGCAAGCCTGACAGGCGTGTGTTAGCCTATTGGTGCTCGGAGACACCGCGCACGCATTATCGTGAGTTGAACAAACACTTTCCGGAGGACGGTTACGTCAGGCCGGCCCCCGATGAACCGAAGCGTCAGATTTGTTTTGATCTGACAAATCCCGCGGTGCGCACTTGGTGGGCAGATTCTGCCGCCCGTTTGGTGGCGGAATATGGGTGCGACGGTATCTTTGTCGACGGGGCGACCATCAGTATGCCCGGCGCGACTTGGAGTCGGGTTTTCGGGCAGGACCGGGCTGCTGAATTGGAGGCCGGTATGTTTGCCATGCTGAAAGAGGCGCAGGAGAAAATGGGTCCCACTTCGACCGCTGTGTTTAATCCGCTGCATGGGTATCACGACGGCGAGCCGCCGAAACGCCAGGATTACCTCGCGGTTTTGGACGGTGCGATGATTGATGACTTTAATCGTCCTGGAGGCCGTGAACCGCAAAGTGCCGACTATTTATATAATACGCTCAAGGTGATGAGCCAGGCCGCGAAGCAGGGGAAGGTGATTGTTTTTAAGGCATGGCCGAGTTTTACCTGGCGCATCGATTCGGAAACCATGCGACAGCCGCCTGCCGGGCAGCACGCAGTGGCGAAGCGCGACCTCGTGTTCCCGTTGGCCTGCTTCTTGGTTGCGGCTGAAGCGAATTGTTATTTCTGCTACACGTGGGGCTGGGCGTCCCAGTATGGCACTTTTATGCAGTATCCGGAGTTTGAAAAGCCGCTGGGTGCGCCGAAGGGAAATGCGCGGCGAGACGGCTGGGCCTTTCGGCGTGAATTCGAACACGCCTCTGTATTCGTCAATTTGGAAACCAGAGAAGCCGACATCCGATGGAAGTGAGCCCCCTCTGAAAGTAGGGTATTCAAATTCTTAATACACAGTATATTCGTCGTTTTCCGACAACCGTTAAAAAAGAACAAATCCCACGGCCAAGCTCAAAGATGAACCAACTCACCAAAATTAGATCCATAGTCTGTGCCCTTGCTGTGTGTGCGTGTCTAGTCGGGCAGGCAACGATGACTTCCAAGCGGCGGGGGGATTTTGGCACTGCAACGAATTGGCAGGGGGGCGTTGCTCCGGTCAGTGGGATGGACTCCGTGGTGCTGACGCATTTATTGGAGATGAACTCGGAGTTCACCATCGCCGCAGGTGAACAAATGACAGCGCGGTCGGGCAGTTTGAAGTTAGGGAAAAAGGGGCACTTGACGGTCGCGAAGGAGGGGCGCTTGGATTTTGGCAAGCCCAAGTGCTATTTTTCCGAGGGCGAGGCGGGGCACTTGACGATTGAAGCGGGGGCGAGCGCTCGTGCATACCAATACTGGAACGATGATCGTCGCTATATCAATGAATGGGTCGCCGATGCCGAGGGTGTGACGACCTTTGAAATTACAGACAGATTTACCTTGAGGGGGACGAACAGCATCTTGAAGGTCGATTTGAGTCATTACGATCTCTCGAATGGGGACACTCTCATTCTGGTGGATTACGACCGTCTGCTTTTGCAGAAGCAGGCCGAGGGGGATCAGGGCTGGAGCACAGTCGTGTTGACTCCCGGCTGGTCCGCGAAACTGGAGCTCGCATATGATATCGACGGCAACGGCGATTTAGGGATCGCACTCACCCACATTACCGCGAAATCCGGTAAATATGTCGGTATTCCCGAGCCCGGCACGTATGCCTTGATCGGCGGGCTGCTGGCGTTGACGCATGTGATGCTGCGCCGTCGTCGTTAGACCCTGAGCTTGTCGAAGGGGTAGATCCTGAGCCTGTCGAGAAGTGTTTGTTTTTAGGGGAATCGGCTGAGGGGCCGATTTAATATAGGGGAAGCGTCCGGAGTGATCCGGGCGCTTTTTTGCGTCTGTGGAGGGCAATGCTCCGCGTGCCACGGCGCAGCATTGCGAAGACGGGGCATTGACGTGCATTAGTCTGGTGCTTGGTTCGGCGGCAATGACGGACCCTCCAGGTCACCGGTGCCACTCGGCAATACAGAATAAGAGCCCAGATGTTTTCATCGCTTAATCATGCTTATGAAACGTGTCGTTCGTGGTTCCGAAAGCGCGTTTACATCGCCCCGGAATTGAACCACGAACCTCACAAAAGGCACGAACCCACCGCACTGTAATGAATGGCTACATCGTTCTGAGCGAAACGGGGTAATGCGTTCCATTTCAGCAGTTTCTAAAAAAATCTGCTCACTACCCTCTAAAAGTAGGGTATTCAATTTTTGGGAATGCGATAGAATGCTGCTTTCAAACCTATCAGAACCTCTGAATGGAACACCCAACACCTAAAATACTTATGAAAACTAACACAAAGACTCTATTCGCACTCAGCGCCCTCGCACTTATTTGCAGTTCTGCCTCAGCGGATACTAGATGGACTGGCAATGTCGATGGAACATGGGAAAATGCAGGCAACTGGAGCGCCGGGCTTCCTAGCTCCGGCAACACCTTCATTGAAGGCTCGGGCAATCCGGATGTGACGCTGTCGACCGCAAAGTCGTCGGGAAATAGAATTTTAGTCGATCAAGGGCGGACCCTCTTTATTGCAAATGGAGGTTTGCTCACAGGGGCTGGTAGTACTGCCGTCGTTGGGGATAACTCTTTAGGCAATGTTGTCATTCAGAATGGGGGAACGTGGACTCGTGGCGTAACCGACACGCGGTTTGGAACCTCATCCATCACTGTGCAGGATGGAGGCACTCTCAATCTAGGCGCTTTTAGTGCGGAGGGCAGTGGAGGCCTTATCATTTCGGGCAGCTCCACCACTGCGACCGTAGCCAGTATCGTCAACTCAGGAGGAAACGCCACCATGACTCTCAACGACTCCGCGACTCTGGGCGTGACGGGTGATCTGAATTGGGGCGGGGCATCGGCTATCTCCGTTGGGGCGGAATCTACCGTGAATGTCGGAGGCTTGATGACCTATGGTGGCGCATTTAGCATCACCTCGGATACAGTGCTCGCCAATGGAGTTTATAACCTATTCGGGATTAATGGAACTGAAGGCGGCGATTTTGCGACGGTCGTATTGTCCGGTGCAGGTTACAGTGGCGAAGCATTGTCTTTGTCTAGTGATGTTTGGACTGCGACTGTTGGCGGCCAGGACTACTCGTTTTCTCAAATCACCGGCAATTTGACCGTCGTCCCCGAGCCCGGCACTTACGCCCTGATCGGTGGCATGCTGGCACTCGGTTACGTGATGGTTCGCCGTCGTCGTTAGATCCTGAGCGCAGCCGAAGGGCCGCGCATAGTTTTTCATATTATAGGGGAATCGGTTGGGGAACCGATTTATATTAGGGGAAGACGCCCGGAGCAATCCGGGCGTCTTTTTGCGTGTGTCGGGCAGGGCTGAGGCGCCGAATGGCACTCACTTAGAGCCACAGTAGAAGCGCGCTTCCAGCCGCTTGCCCCAGTATTTAAGCGGCTAGAAGCGCGCTTCTACTCTCGGGGCCGGTGCTTAAGAGAGTGCCATTCGATCTCCGATTGATTCCAGCAACCGCGAGCAATACGGGTCCCACCTTCGCACTTTTCTCACTTCTTAATCTGCGTAGCTCTTGGAGTTTAAGTGCTTTATCTTTCCTTGGATCAGTTTGTTTTTACAACCGCTTCGCTAGCACCCAAGGGCATAATAAAGAGCCCAAGGGCGAGGGGGGGAGCTTATACCGTGAGGTTTTCTTTCTTCTCCTAAAACTCCCCTCTCTAGCGAAGATAGGATGAGAAGGTTTGAGGTCGCGCCAGCGACCTGTGATCTTGTCTGCTTATGAAAACTACAAAAAAACAGCCTCAGAAGAAACAATTCAGAACGATAATCGGCGTCGACCTCGGCGATAAGAAACACCACGTGTGCGTAACTGACAAGGATGGAAACATCCTATGTGAAAAGACGATAGCGAACAACCATAAGCAATTGGTCCAGCTGGCACATGAGTATCCAGGGGCGCTCTTTGCCATTGAAGTGGGCACACATAGCCCATGGATCAGCCGACTCATAGAGGCGAGCGGATGCACTTGCTTAGTTGCCAACGCCAGGAAGCTCCGTGCGATTTACCAGAACGACCGCAAGTGCGACGAATATGACGCTCGGATGTTGGCAAAATTAGCACGAGTAGATCCCGAACTGCTTAGCCCGATCCAACACGGAAGCGAAGCGCGGCAACTGCACCGCCTGAGCATCACTCTGCGCGATTCCCTGGTGCGCCAGCGCGTAAACATTATCAGCACGATACGTTTTTCTCTCAAGTCTTTAGGTGTGCGTATCTCAGGATGCTCGACATCTTATTTTGCGAGTCGGTGCCGCGAGGAACTGGACGGCACCGACTTGCTGCAGACCTTGGATACTTCGCTTGATGCTCTCGAAGGACTCAATTCACAAATCAAAGCACTAGGAAAGCAAATCGTTCAAACCGCAGCGCAACATTATCCGGAAACAAAGCTGCTGGAGCAGATCGGAGGCGTTGGGCCGATCACCTCTTTAAGCTTCGTTTTGGCAGTCGGAGATCCCGGACGCTTTGAGGACCCTCGCGACGTAGGTGCCTATTTTGGACTTGTTCCAAGACGCGACCAATCTGGACAAAGCGACAAGCAGCTCCCTATTAGCAAGGCAGGTAACCAGCAAGTGCGACGATTGCTTGTGCAATGCGCACAATACATAATGGGTCACTTTGGCCCCGACTGCGATCTACGTCTGTATGGATTAAATCTGGCAGCAAGAGGAGGTAAGGCGGCTAAGAAAAAAGCCATAGTCGCCGTTGCCCGCAAACTTGCAGTTCTTATGATCGTGATCTGGAAAACCAGGCAAACCTACGAACCCCTGCTAAACAACACACCGACCAAAGAAAAAAAAGCAGAAGAAGCCGCTTGAGACAAACCTGACTAAACTTTCCAATGAACAACCAAAAACGAATTTTTCGGGGTGACTGCGGCACAACCGCAGCATTACAAAATGCGTAGCGCAGATAGCAGCCCCCAATGACTTTCAACAAGAAAGCGGAACCAATCGTGCAGCAAGGCTTCAAGGCCTCACCAATAGACTGCGTATGGAAGCGGGATTCCGTTGTTCAACATTGATCAATAACCAATAAACAAAAGTTACCAAAAATGAATTTTTGATCTTTACTTAAATAACCTTCTCATGGAAGCCAGAGTGCTACGATGTTTCCGACGTGGATCGCGGTGACGATCCCGATGTGCCATCGGAGGAGCGTTCCCTTTCTGATTGGTAGCTCTATCGCGCCCTCGTTCATTTTGGATGGGGTATTCAGTTGTTACGGTTCAAGGTCAGATTGAATGACGCTTGGTGGCTCTAGAGTGTATGTAATAGTCGTCGGTGCTGTTTTTATGATGCGTCTGTAATCACATGCTCGTTGAGGTATCGCATCAGTGCATAAATAAAGACCGCGACTCCCGTCATTTCGAAGAACTCTTCAATTGTCATCGGGATCCTGTAAGCCAGACCACTGGTGATACCTTGTGAATCATAGTAGGCTGCTCCCAAGCACTCGAGACCAATCGCGCCCATTACGAAAATCATGCCAGAGGAGATAAATAGCAGACGAATGTTTGAAGGCAGGTCTAGTAAGAATCGTGCATACACAAACAACAGTAGAATCAGGCAGACTCCAGCAACCAAGACCCATGGGTAAAACAGTAAGCCTCCGGTGTGTAATGCGGCGCTCAAGGGTTCGTTGAACATCTCGTGTATCATTGCTGTTTCATCCAGTGACAAGTACAGGAAAATGATCGCGAGGAATTTCCAAAGGCGCACATACGTGTCCGCGGTACTGGCTTTGAGAGCTGTGACTACAAACAGTAATGCTGAAGCGATGAGGAGGGCTGATGATGAATACCAGCTCGTGATGTTCGCTTCACCATTGATGTCAAACAAGCGAATGAAGCTCGATCTACACTTTTGTAGCCAGCTGTTTTCGATTGAAATCTCGCTTGTAAGTGGCGATAAAAAGCCAAGTAAAGAAAGGGTGCAGGTGATTGCCATTAAGGTAGCAAATATGCGTTTCGCTGGGATGACGAAGCGGGTGCAATGTGATGTGGTAGAATCGATCATTCGGTGTTCGACATTCAGTTTAACTAAAGTGGAAATGCGTTGTCAGACTCACTTTTTCTCCTGACGAAGGAGTCACTCCTATTTTGAACTTGAATTCAGAATTGTCGAATTGGATGGTCAAATTTAGGCATTTCACTTCGGGAGCCACCGTAATTTGAGTAAATATGATCGAGCGTACTTGTGTATTTCAGGTGCGTGTATTAACGTATGCTCTCGCGGGTAATTACGTATTTTCGAGGGAAGGTTATTTGATATTTAAGCATATTCTCAGCACTATTTGTGTGATGACGTCGGTATTGCGATCTGTTCTCAATTTATCTTCTCCTCGTTGACTACATTTTAAAGACTTATTCATCTAATCAAATTTACCAAACTGTGCCATGAGTTTAGCCATTGGGACGAATATCGATACCGCACCGTCTGGTTGCTATTTTCGGACTAAACTAAGGGTCGGTTTTAGTTACTTCAGCCACTATGCGTTGAATGCCAGCGTATTGCTGGCGGCGGATATCATTGGGCTGTTGCTGGCGTTTGAGCTGGCCGCTTATACTCGACAGTTGTTTTTCGGGAGCCCGATGAGCCCTGTTTGGGTTGTGTGGCTTACTGTTTGTTGGGCGATGGGTGCCTTTGCATGGGGCTTATTGCCCGCATGGGGCTTATGTCCGGTGGAATCTTTGCGCCGGCAGGTCTGTTTGACTGCGCTCGTTTTTGCCGGCGTCTCAGTCGCTCTCTTTTTGACCAAGAGTGGTGTCGAAACGAGTCGTTTCACGATCTGCTTCGCGTTCCTCCTCGCGGTTCCACTGATCCCATTCATGCGTATGCTGGCTAAGCGAACACTGATACGCTGGCAGCTTTGGGGGATTCCGGTAGCTATCTATGGTGGCGGTGTGGTGGCACGCAGCATTATCCGAAGTCTCAAGGAAGAGCCGGGGCAGGGGTACTTCCCGGTGTGTGTGTTTGACGATAATCCCGATCTCATGGATTGTGCGATCGAAGGTGTGCCAATTCGTGGAAAGACAGACTCCATCGTTCAGGGTGTCCCGCTGGCGATACTGGCGATTACTCAAATCGAAGGGGAACGTGTCGCTGAATTGATGGAGGGTTCTCTGTCGAGTTATCTCAAAGTGATGATCATTCCGAACTTGGTCTTTTTACCTTCATTGTGGGTGAATTCACGGGATCTTAGTGGCACTCCGGGATTAGAATTGTCCAACAATCTATTGGATCCGGGGAAGTGCGTGATTAAGCGGTCATTTGAGTCTTTTCTCACAGTTCTCACGATCCCACTATGGGCACCGCTCTGTATGCTGATCGGCGGATTGATCTGGCTTGAGGATCGTGAAGATCCGATTTTCAAGCAGGAGCGCGTGGGGGAAGATGGACGTGTTTTTGAGACTTTGAAATTTCGCACTATGGTTCCCCGCGCGGAAGCGGTGTTGGAGAGGACGCTGCGCGAGGATGCCGCGTTGCGAGCCGAATGGGAGAGTGGCTGTAAGTTGAGGCAAGACCCTCGGATCACCATAATTGGCAGATTCTTGCGGCGTAGTTCGCTCGATGAGATTCCGCAATTGGTCAATGTCTTGAGAGGAGAGATGTCTTTGATCGGTCCACGGCCATTACCTCATTACCATCATGACCAATTGCCGCCTTCCGTCAGAATGCTGCGTGAGCGCGTTAAGCCTGGAATGACTGGACTTTGGCAAGTCTCGGGACGCAGCGAGGTGGGTAGTGGCGGGATGGTGAGATGGGATCCTTACTATGTGCGAAACTGGTCGTTGTGGCTCGATATCGTGATCCTCGTTCGAACCGTCCGAGTCGTCATTGGGGGGCGTGGTGCAGCTTGAGATCGGGAGTTTTTTCGCGCACGGTGACTACGCGCTTGCGGCAGTTCGTCCAGACGTTGCCGACGCGTCGGCTCCGAAGATTTCCTCTCCTGTTAGGTGGTTCGGATTTTATATTCAAGGCGACTTTAGCCTCTGAGCCCTGCTATGTTTTTTAGTGACTTGTCGCTTGTATTTTTCGCAGCCTAAAGTGATCTAAAGGTATGCGGATTTATTTTATGGGTATTTGCGGCACGGCGATGGGGAATGCTGCATTGTTGGTGCGGGAGCAGGGGCACGAGGTGTGTGGCGCGGATACGGGTATTTATCCGCCGATGTCGGATGTGTTGATCGATGCTGGTATTGAAGTATTTGATGGCTATGATGCTGCGCGTCTTGCCGAGTTGAAGCCGGATCGTGTGGTCGTGGGCAATGCGATGAGCCGTGGTAATGTGGAAGTGGAGTGGTTGCTGAACCAGTCGGAGGTCGCGTTTATATCCCTGCCGCAATTGTTTCACGATACGGTGCTGCTCGGCCGTCGTCCAGTGGTGATCACTGGCACGCACGGTAAGACCACGACTTCGACGATCACTGCATTTTTGCTGGAAGAGTCGGGTGCTGAGCCTGGGTGGTTGATCGGCGGGGTGCCCAATGATCTGCCCGGTGGTGCGCGTCTGGGGCAGGGCGAGGCTTTTGTGATAGAGGGGGATGAGTATGATACGGCGTTTTTTGATAAGCGTAGTAAGTTCATCCATTATCGTCCGCAGATTGCGGTGCTCAATAATCTCGAATTCGATCACGCTGATATTTTTCGAGATCTGGAAGATGTGCAGCGCACCTTTAGACACTTTTTACGGATCATTCCGAGCGCAGGTTGTGCGATTGTGAATGGGGATGATGCGAATATTGCGGCGCTGTTGCCTGCGCCTTGGACGCAGGTCGTTCGCGTCGGCACGGGGGAGGGCAACGATCTGGTGATCGCTGATTTCGTGGATGGGCCGCAGGGGGCGTCGTTTGATTTGATTTGGAAGGGCACGCTGTGGACGCGTGTGAGTTGGTCGATGCACGGCTTGTTCAATGCGCGTAATGCGGCAATGGCTGCGCTCGCTTCGGCGTTTTCCTGTGGGCATATTTCGCCGCTTGAGTTCGATCTCGGAGCGCTTGCACGCTTTGGTGGTGTGCGTCGTCGGCAGGGTGTGCTGCACGAGTGCGAGACTTGGACGGTCCTGGAAGATTTTGCGCATCATCCCACCGCGATTGCCGGCGCGTTGGAGGGCTTACGGGCGGCGTATCCGGGGCGTGAACTCGTTGTTAGTTTTGAGCCGCGTAGCAATACGGCATGCATGTCGATTTTTCAGGATGCTTTTACGCAGGCGCTGTTGGGAGCGGACCGAGTCTATCTGGGGGCGGTGCACCGTGCGGAATCAATGGCGGTCGAGGAGCGTTTGGATACGGCGCGTATGGTGGCTCAATTGACGCAGGACGGTTGTCACGCGCAGGCATTTGAGACCAATGAGCAACTGTTTGATCAAATCAAAGCAGATGGTTCTAGCTCTGCTGGCTATGTATTCGTCTTCTTTACGAATGGTGCCTTTGATGCGATCCCGCAGCGCACGGCGGCGTTGCTTGGCTAGGCCAAGTTGTGGGGCCTGTATGGGTGCGTCGTTTCGTGGTAGCGCGTGTCTTTAGACCGCGTTGTCTTCGCTGATGCTTGGTTGAACTGCGTCTAAAGAGCGCAGCTACGGCGACTCGTCCTTTGCGGATCAATGCGTTCGGCGATGATCCAAAAAAACACCCGACTTTTGAGTCGGGTGTTTTCGTAAAGAGGGGCTTGCTCAGCTCTAGGAGATCTTGGCTTTCAAGTCGTCCTTGGACGTGAGTCCGACGATGCTTTCGGAGACTGCGCCGTCCTTGAATATCAAGATGGTTGGGATCGCGCGGATTTCGAATTTACCAGCGATCTCGCTGTTGTTATCGACGTTGACCTTGCAGATTTTGACGGCGTCGCCGAGTTCTGCTGCGAGCTCTTCGAGGATCGGGGCAATTGCTTTACACGGGCCACACCATGGTGCCCAGAAGTCTACGACGACGGGGACGGATGCACTTATTGCAGCTTCGAAGTTGCTGCTATCGAGTTCGGTGATGTTTTCAGACATAAGATTTAAAATTTGGTAGTTAGTTTAAGAAAGGCATGGCATCCTGAAGTAGGAGCACTGTGAATGCGATTGCGACTGCGGCTGCGATGGCATCGATAATGAGCGCTGGGACGCTGATCGAGGATTCTTCCGCCGCTGGCGGCTTGGTTGCTGCGGGGCGAGGGGCGGGGGCTTTTGCTGCGGCTGCGACAGGGGCGCTTGGTCGAGGCGCTGCGGGTGTGGCGGCTGTAGGACGAGGCGCTGCGGCGGGCGTAGCTGCGGCTTGTGGAGCAGCTGGGCGCGGTGCAGGTTTTGCAGGTGCAGACACTGCTGCGCGCGGTGCCGGTCTTGCAGGTGCTGCCGGCATTGCTGCGGCGCGCGCTGGCTTTGTAGGTTTTGCAGGTGCTTTGGGCCTTTCAGCCTGAATTTTGGCTCGTGCGGCTGCGGCTTCGTCAGCCAGTTCTTTTGCTGCGGCTGCGGCTTCGTCGGTTGGGACTACGTCGCTGCCGTCAAGAAAGGGGTTTTTTGGTTCTTCGCTCATAAAGTAGTTGGTGAAATTAGGTGTGTTCGGGGCATGCTGTCAAGCGGCTCATTGACTTAGAGTGCTATTAAAGGTGAAGCCTGTGTTGGTGCCGCGCTCGCAGCGAATGTCGGAGAACGCGCGATCTTGATTGATGAGTATCTCCCCGAGGCGTGTGAGTTCCAGAACGGCGAGAAAGGTGGCGACAATCGTGGTGATCGTGGTGGTGGATTCGAAGAGTTCGGAAAATAGGAAGTTAGGCTTATCTTTGAAGCGAAGCAGGATGAACTCCATGCGGTCGGCGACCGTGACTTGCTCGGCATTGATTTCGCCAGTGGTGATGCGTTCGGCTAGGCGACGCAGCACTTGATTGAAGGTATTCCAAAGATCGACGCGTTCAACGGGTTTGAGGGGGCGCTCGACCGCTTCGAGTGCTTCTTTCGGGCCGATTCGTGCGATGAGGTCGTTGCTATTGAGGATGAGCTCTTCGATCTCGGAGGATGCTTCTTTAAACTTCTTGTATTCGAGGAGTTGTTGCACCAGCTCCCAGCGGGGGTCGATGTCGTCATCCTCTACGTCTTGATTTGAGCCTTGGTCTTTTTGCGGCAGGAGCATGCGGCTCTTGATATACATGAGCGTCGCTGCCATGACGAAAAATTCACCCGCGACTTCGAGGTCGAGGTTTTCCATCGAGTCGAGGACTTCAATGTACTGCGTGGTGACGTGCTGGATGGGGATGTCGTAGATGTCGACCTCGTTGCGCCGAATCAGGTAGAGCAATAAGTCCAGAGGGCCCTCGAATGCCGGTAGCCGTATGGCGAAGTCATTTGAGGGGATGAGGGCTTCTTCCATCGCGGTCTTTGGGCTTTATTGACCTGCGAGTTGTAGGCGCACTGTAAATTCGACGTCACTCTCGCGGCTTGCATCTTGGCGGAAGGTGAGCGCGTAAATGATTTCCCAGGCGTTGTTGAGTCGGGTGTTAATGCCGATCTCAGTCTTGGTGAATTGGCCGGACTCTGCGTCGTAGCGGGTGTCTAATAGGAACGAGTGGCGCTCATTGACGCGATAGATAAAGTCGATGCGATATTGATCGATGTTCTGGTGTAGGAAGTCGGTGGAGAGCCCGATTTGCCAAATCTCACCGCTTCGGATCGAGGTGCGGCTGCGCAGTTCTTCGAGGCTCATGTCCTCGGTCTGAAAGCGGCTGGCAATTTCGAATTTGAGCCATGGTGCGGGGCTCAACATGAGTTCTACCCATGTGGCATTGAAGGTGTCTTGCTCATCGCCATCGTAACGCTGCTGCTTCTCGAAGAGTATGTCTTGGTAGAAATTCAACGCTGCCAAGGTGCGTGAGCCGTAGCCCTCTGCCCGTGTTTGGAAGAGATTTTCTACACCGAGGCGGGTGAGATGTGTTTCGGCGATGGAGTCAACATTGCGCAAATCGCTGAGGTCGAGCAGGGGACGGTTTAAGTCGAATGCGGTGCGGTCGATCGCGGCGATTTCATTGTCGGAATCTGGGTCGGAGAAATAGCGGTAACGCATGACGGGGCGAACCAAGTGGCGGAGACCGTCGATGCCCCACGTTTTGTTCTGAGTCGCGTAAGTGGCGTAGGCGCGGGCTTCGAGGTCGAAACCAACTTCGTAAATTTCACGGGTGTATTGATCGTCTTTGAGTTCGACTGTTGCCGGGTTGTCGCTGAAGGGATCGTTGTATCGACCCAACGCGAGCGAATCCATCTCTTGATTTTCGTAGTGCGTGATGCGTGCACCTGCGAGTGGTGTCAGTGTCAGCCAGTCGGTCAGCAGAATCGGGCGCTCAATGCGGTAGGTGAAGTCGAAACGATCCGACTCGCTTGCTTGGTCGATGTCATCCGTCACATCTCCGAAGTCTTCTTCTAGGTGCGCGTAGCTGGCGGAGAAGCGTTGATAGGCGCCGGTATTAAAGACCGGGACTGGGAGCAAGTCAAAGCGCACTTCTGGAAGGCGCTCTTGCACGAGTTGGAAATCATTCGGGCGGAAGCGACCGAAGGCAGAGAGGAAGTAGTTGTCTCCTGCGTAGACGGCTTCGGCAAAGGTGTCTGGTTGTTGGTTATCTTTGAAATAGCTTTCGCGGAAGTCGCGAGTCACTTCGGAGTCAGACCAGTAGCTGGCAGATGCGGTCACACTGATACGCTCGCCGATGTGGTGTTGGTGGCGCCACTCTACGAAGCCACGATCCGAATCAATCGGCTTGTCGTAAAGGCCCGGGTCTGGATCGCCTTGGTCGCTGATGTAACCAGTGCTGAGTGCGCCAGTAATCGTGTTGGTCTCTGTATTGTAGGAATACTGAGCAGTGGGGCCGACTAAGACGCCACGTTCCGTGTATAGATCCAGGTTGGCTCCAGCGCGTAGCCAATCGTTTACCGGGAAAAGTGTCGTTGTCTGGAGATAAGTGCCGAGTTCACTATCGCTGCCAGCTCTGACTTCTAGGAGGTAGGGCATTTGATCGACGTAGTAGGTGTAGCTCGGTAGCTTTGCGACCGGGACGCTGCCGATTCGGAAGGTCGTCGCATCCATCCTTAACGAGCCGTCTTCAGTGGTGAAGTCGATCTGGTCAGAACTGAGGTTGGGCGTGAAGGGGCCGGGGTTGCCGTAGTAGATCGTGGCTCCTTGGAAGGTGGTTTTTTCAGTGGTGCCACCAGCATTGACGCCAGAGATGTAGATTGGCCATTGGCCGGTGCGCAGAATATCGACTGCGAACACGCTATCTTGAGTGTCGTAGCTCAGGCGATCTGCGATGAGGCGGTAGCCATCTCTTGAGATCGCGACGTTACCGAGCGCATCGGCGAGTGAGTATTCCTGATAGTAGGTGATGCGATCCGCAGTCAGGCGTGTATCCTGAAAGTCTAATCGGGCGTCGCCGCGAGCAACTAGGCGTTGCGCAGCTTCATCGAACTCTAAGGGCTCTATCGAACTGAGCTCAGGCAAAGCCGCAGATAGCGGAAGCGAGAACTTCGTAATGAGTAAAAGGAGAGGAAATAACCGGGCGATTCGTGGCACGGGACGGGACTATGGGCGGGGTATTTTAGGTGGACAAGTCTTTTATCGCATCAGTGGCAATCAAGTGGAACTTCTTCGGCGGTTTTTCGCTGAAATCGTTTCATGGGCGGCTAAGAATCTTGCAAATCGTATCGGAACTGGTCTTTTCTTGTCTCCGTGATTGTTTCTAAAACCCTTCTCGACTCGATTACTCAGGTGGCATCGAGTCAGCCGCACTCAGTATTGGGGATGCATCCCTATAAAACAGGATCAAAGTCGGGCATCGTTGTTCGAGCTTTTTTGGATGACGCCGTTACCTGCGAGGTCGTGGACGTATCGAAGCCCGATGGAGCGCGTTACCCGTTGAAGCGTTTGACCGACGACGGTTTCTTTGAAGGTATCATCCCGAAGCGGAAGAACGTGTTTGCGTATCGTCTGCGGATTGAGCGCTACAATGGCGAGATACGTCAGTTCTATGATCCGTATAGCTTTCTGCCGAGTTTATCCGATAATGATGTGTATCTCTTTAATGAGGGAAATGAGCATCAGGCGCATAATAAGATGGGGGCGCAACTGCGTGAGCTGAATGGTGTCGCGGGTGTGTCGTTTGCTGTTTGGGCTCCGAGCGCAACGCGTGTTTCGCTGGTGGGAGATTTTAATCATTGGGACGGTCGCTATCATCCGATGCGTAGTCTCGGTGCTTCCGGTATTTGGGAAATCTTCGTTCCCGGGCTTGAGGCCGGGGCGAAATACAAATTTGAGATCGGCACACAGCACGAACATCCATTGTTAAAAACCGATCCTTACGGCGCTCGCTTCGAGTCGCCTCCAGGCAACGCCTCAATCGTCTGTAAAGTCGACGGCTATGAATGGAATGATGCCGAGTGGATCAAACAGCGTGAATCGACGGATTGGGCAAATGCGCCAGTTTCGATCTACGAGATGCACGTCGGCTCTTGGAAGCGGGTGATCGAAGATGCGAGCCGTCCGTTGTCTTACCGTGAGTTGGCGGGGGAGTTAGTCGAATATTTGAAAGACATGCACTATACGCATGTCGAGTTCATGCCGCTGTCCGAGCACCCCTTTGATGGTTCTTGGGGCTATCAGGTGACTGGATTTTTTGCGCCGACGTATCGTTTCGGCACGCCGGAAGACTTTATGTATCTGGTCGATATCCTCCATCAAAATGGAATTGGTGTGATAATGGACTGGGTGCCTGCGCACTTCCCGACGGATAGTTTCGCGCTCGGTCAATTCGATGGCACGGCACTTTACGAGCATGCCGATCCGCGCCAAGGCTTCCACCAAGACTGGGGCACATATATCTTTAACTTCGGTCGCAACGAAGTCTGCACGTTCCTGATCGCGAGTGCGCTGGCATGGTGCGAGCGTTATCACATCGACGGTTTACGCGTCGATGCCGTGGCGTCGATGCTGTATCTCGATTATTCCCGCGAAGAGGGGCAGTGGATCCCGAATCAATATGGTGGGCGGGAGAATCTCGAAGCGATTGATTTTCTACGCAAGACCAACGATCTGGTGCATCAATATTACCCAGGCACGTTGATGATTGCCGAGGAATCCACGGCATTCCCTGGAGTCACCAAGCCGACCTCTGAAGGTGGTCTTGGTTTCGACATGAAGTGGAATATGGGCTGGATGCACGATACGCTGGAGTATTTCCAGAAGGATCCGATCTATCGTAAATACGAGCATCATCAACTGTCGTTCGGTATGCTGTATCAGTATTCCGAAAACTTCACGCAGGTGTTCTCGCATGACGAGATCGTGCACGGCAAGGGCTCGATGATGATGAAGATGCCGGGCGAGCCGATGTCGAATAAGGCACGTCAGCTTCGCTTGCTCTATGCATTTATGTGGATGTGGCCAGGCAAGAAGACGCTCTTTATGGGCTGTGATTTCGGTCAATCCGCCGAGTGGGCACACGATGGCAGCTTGGACTGGCACTTGCTGCAGTATCTGGATCATGAGGGCGTTCAGATGGTGGTGCGTGATCTGAATCGAATTTACCGTGAAATCCCCGGCTTCGCCGCTGGCGATAACCAGCCGAGCGGCTTCGAGTGGATCAATGCCTCGGATGCGGATAACAGTGTCTTAACCTTCCTACGAAACGGCACGGAGAAGACTGATACATTGGCTGCAGTGGGCAATTATACGCCCGTGCAGCGCGAGGGCTTCCGTGTCGGCGTGCCGTATCCGGGGTTTTGGAAGGAGATTCTTAATACAGATGCCAAAGAGTATGGCGGCCTAGGTTTTGGTAATGGCGGTGGCGTCGTTGCCGATGAAGTCGAATGGGACGGACGTCCGTATTCGATCAAGTTGGAATTGCCTCCAGTGTCGATGAGCGTCTTCCGCTTTCAAGGCGAAGCGTAGTCGTCAGACGACTGACTTCTGGCCTCTTTATCTGGGGCGTAGGGTGAGCACACCTTTGCGAATGCTCCATTTGAATGCGTGCACGTCTGCTAGCTGTAGCAGGCAGGTGTAAATGGTCGGCTCATTGATTGGATCGGTGCGCGTGGTGTCTTCATCTACTTTGCGGTGAAACTTGATGACGATTTCCGTCTCATCGTCGCTCGGGATTTCGCCGAGTAATGCATCCAACGCATTTTCGAGAGACTGGTCGGCTTGGATTGCTTCAGTGATTTTGGTTTTGAACAGCTGCTCTAGTAGTGAGAGCGATGCCTCGTCGGTATCGATGGATTTGGGCTCAATTAGCGGATCGACTTCGTTGGCTTCGATGAGGGCGAGGTCGGCCGCAGAAATGTATTTCGACGGCATCTTGAGCAACCGCCGTTGAGGTTTCGCGCCTTCGAACCAGAGTTCGTCACCAAAGCTGCCGAGGTAGTTCGCTTCAATTGTCGAGCCAGAAGTTGAGGTCCAGATGCGCG
This sequence comes from uncultured Puniceicoccaceae bacterium, assembly GCA_905479975.1. GTDB lineage: Bacteria > Verrucomicrobiota > Verrucomicrobiia > Opitutales > Coraliomargaritaceae > Lentimonas. The sequence goes on from CAJQOS010000043.1 coordinate 17,860, forward strand.
GCTCATCGGCGCATAGGCAGACTGTGCTAAAGAGGAATAGGCATAGGTGGTGAAGAGGATGGGGCATCATAAACCGTTCTGTTTGTTTGGGAAGGCTCGCATTCATTCGCTAACTGTCGTTTTTTTAGAGCGGATATGGTGGGACGGAGTTCGCGCTCAGAGCAACGCCTGCCTGGGATGGGGGGCTGGTAGGTGATGGCTGGGGAGGTGGCGCGACCGTTTTGTATCCACGCCAGCCAGTCACTTATGACGACGTCGACAAGCGGCGCAGCCCAAAGCAGCTAGACCAAAGAGCAGCGCATAAGTCGCTGGTTCGGGAACGATGTCCTCCCCGCCCGGATCTACTGGCGTCGAAATTCCACCTCCAGTATTAAACTGATCAGTCGAGTCCCCATCGATGCCTCCCAAGTCAGAATTGATATTATTCACGTCTTGCGAAGTCATCAGCACCATCTGCATGGAAAACGAATCATCAAACCATTCAAAACTATCATCCAAGTCGTCATCCAGCGAATCATTTGCAGCATCTGTGCGGATCACATTCACAAGTTCAGCGAAATCGAAGGTAAATGTAAGGAAATGATCTGCATCATCCCCCCCATCCAGATCATAGGGATCATAATCTGTTCCGGTCAGCCCAGGATCGATGTCTACAACGTCGGTAAAATACGAATTCGCACCAGCTTCACCATAGTCCACCACATCTGTGGTAAAGAGAGTCTGTCCTAAACTAAGCGTATCAGGACTATTGTTGGCTGCAGATAGATCCGCTCGAAGAATCGCAATCTGCTGTGTCGGGTTGCCTCCATGCTGGATGAAGTAGTCCAAAGCACCATCCCCGGTAATATCTAAACCGATAAAGACGTAACCGCCCAACTCAGGCAGGCCTGAATTACCAGCGACACGCACACGGAAGAAAACATCACCATCCGTCGTCGAACTAGAACCATTATCCAAGAAGCCACCGTAAAAGGCATATAACTCCGCGCTATCGCTCCCCACGAGTTCAATATCTGGCTTATTAGCCTGATTATCAGCAACTGGATCTGATGGCCCAGGTGGTGCAACAAATTGTCTGTAAATTGAGTCGAGCCTAGGCGAGACGCCAGTTCCTGTATCAGGAGTTGAAGGCGTCTGGCCAAAGCTGGAAGCTAAGGGTGCTAAATCCAAACAAAGCACCAACAATGACCAGACACC
>CAJQOS010000044.1 GCA_905479975.1 uncultured Puniceicoccaceae bacterium
CGAGCTCTGCGGTTAAACTTTATACAATATTGAGCCATGATTTGGGATTCTTCACTTAATTTACGCTTAACCAGCACGACGTAAGGTATCTTTTTAAGCGCAGTTAAGCGGTCTCCAGCTTCCGTCTTCATTTTATTACGCTGTGACAAGCCGCTGGCCTCTGGAAATAATTTAATTGAGCAAAAAGGGTTCCGCAGGTTTCTATATATACTAACTTATTCTGCCCCTAGTTGTTCTGCCAAATCTGATCATACCGAGAGCGTTAGATGGGTGCAGTTACTGTGACACAATAAAGCCCCGATCGATTGACGAAAGGGGCTTTTTGAAATTGGGCCTCTACAGCGACAGCTGACTCGAAAGAGTGTGCGGCAGCACCCTTCCGTTTATCCGACTTTCTGCTTTTTGCGCTGGGCTTTCTCGTGCTCGCAATCGTCTAGGAAGGCTAACAAGCGGCGGCGATACTCATAAAACAAATCGGTTTCAACGATTTCGGCCCGATCGCGCGGACGTTCAAAGTCGATCTCCATAATCTCACCCACCTTGGCATGTGGCCCGTTGGTCATCATGCAAATACGATCCGACATATATACCGCTTCATCGGGATCATGCGTGATGATCATCGTGGTGATCTTTTCTTTATCTAGAATTCGTAAGATCACATCCTGCAACTCCATACGAGTCAGCGAATCGAGACGGCCGAGCGGCTCATCCAACAGCAGCATGCGAGGCTTGAGTGCAATCGCACGGGCGATTCCGACGCGCTGCTGCATACCACCAGACATTTCACGCGGATACTTTTGCATCGAATCTGCCAGTCCCACCATCACAAGGGATGCTTCAACAATGGAATCCTGCTCAGCTTTCGTGGCATGCGGATAGCTGCGTTTCACACCAAGCAGCACGTTTTGAAAGGACGTCATCCATGGCAACAAACAAGGCGCTTGAAAGACTACAGCACGGTCAGGCCCGGGGCCATTGATTTCTTTACCCGCAACAACGATGCCGCCTTCCGAGTAAGGGATCAAACCTGCGACCATATTGAGCACCGTGGATTTACCACAACCAGAATGTCCGATAATAGAGATCACATCTCCCCGCGGCACGTTTAGGTTAAAGCCATCCACCACTTTGATTTCATCACCAAACGGATTTGGGTAGGCTTTAACTAAATTAGAGATTTCGACGTAGCGGTCGTTGATATTCATAAACTATATATGGGGAATTACGGATGGTGGCTGATAGATCCATCAGTGCTATTTAAAGAAAGTGGTTTCGCGGTCCATCACCTTAGCCACCTTGGCGAAGGCTTCACGACGACGTCCCCTCGCGGGTTGCAATGGATAGACGGAGAAATCAATCGGCATGATATCTGGTAGATCCACGACGTCTTCAGTGTCGCTCGATGCCTTCGATTCTTCGTTTAAGTTCACCATGTATTTGGAGATGTCATTACGCAGACGGCGAAATTCCGGATTGGTATTCAGCGTCGTGCGATTACGCGGACGTGTTAGATTGACAGGAAACGGAGTGTCGAGTGTCGCACTCGGCCCCATCGTCAATGGCACAATGCGATCCGCCATTAACACGGCTTCATCCACATCATTGGTAATCATCACGATGGTGCGCTTATCGTCTTCCCAGATGCGGATGATCTCGTCCTGAATGACAGCACGCGTCAGGGCATCCAGTGCGGACAGCGGCTCATCCAACAGTAAGACTTCAGGCTGCATCGCCAGGGTGCGGGCCAACGAAGCGCGTTGGCGCATACCACCGGACAGCTCTGATGGTTTTTTATCCAACGCAGGCGTCAAACTAACCATGGCGACATATTTTTCAACATGCTCACGCAGCTCGACTTTGTTATACTCGGTAAAGACCTGCTTCACTGCGAGCGCGACGTTTTCGTAAACAGTTAGCCATGGCAGCAGTGAGTAGTTTTGAAACATGATCCCGAGGCGCGGCGACGGCTCCTTGATCACTTTCCCACCGATGCGAATCTCACCTTTGTCCGGCTGTGTTAATCCAGCCAGCAGAGAAATGAGTGTCGACTTACCCGCGCCGGAGAAACCAACGATTGCGACAAATTCATTTTCCTCGACCGACAGATTCACATCCGTCAGCACTTCAGTGCGATTGTTTGGCGGACCAAACCCAATACTCGCGTTATCTATTTCTAAGTAAGACATTTTCTAAAATTAGGAATTAAGAATTAGGAAATGCACTAGAGTGATGTGCCGCCATCGTCGAAGGAGACGAAGCGTTGCAGCACGATCATCATACGGTCCAAGAAGAATCCGATGATACCGACCACGAAGCAGGCGTAGATGATGTTCGCAAAGGAGAACGACGAGCCATTTTGATACTCATCCCAAACAAACTTACCCAGGCCGTCCGAAGAGGACAGCGCTTCCGCAGCGATCAAGACCATCCAACCCACACCGAGCGAAATACGCAGACCTGCGAATACCAGTGGCATGGCCGAAGGAATGATGATTTTAGTCAGACGCTCCCAGAAATTGAGCTTCAAGACACGTGCCACATTTATGTGATCCTTGTCGATAGAAGCCACACCGAGCGCAGTATTCACCAGTGCGGGCCAAACCGCACACATCGCCACAGTGCAACCAGAGAAGACCAACGCGGGATTGATGCCCAGGTCACCAACAATTGGCAAACTGTTAAAGAAAAGGAAGAACGGATGCGACTCAGGATCCGGAAAGAAGGCACCGACCACGATCTGGAAAATCAGCAACCAAACCACCGGTGATACCGGCTTGAAGATCGAAATAATGGGCGTCAAACAAGCCATCGCAATGCGGCTCAGTCCGCAAAGGATACCGACGGGGATCGCAATGACAGCGGCCACAATGAATCCTATAAACACGGTAAACAAACTGCGTTTCACCTGGAGGTAAACCGTCATTGCCTTCGCATATTGTTGCCCTTCGAGGCGCTCCAACGAGTCTTCCGCACGCACTAGCTTCTTCGCCTCGGACAACGCGACTTTCGCACTCGTCGCTTCTGCAAGCTTTGCTTCAGTTTCAGCTAATTTATCGTTCGCTGCTGCAACTTTTATACTACGATTCGCGGAAGTCAGCATGTCGACACGCTTGTTCAAGAACTGCACCTGGTCGGCAATCGCATTGACTGCGAGACGCGCCGCTTCCATCGGCTTATACTTCTCTGAACGGATGACCTCGATTTGATCCTTCAGGATCGTCTCAGCCGCACGGCCTTTATCCTTAGACGCCGACTCGGTGCGAATGGCCGCGATCAATGCTCCGGTCGAACCTGTGCCTGCTTCAATTTTTTGCGCCTCGGCAGCAATCAATGCCTTCTGCTCTGCAGCAACCGTGCGGTTGGCATCCTTCAAGGTATCCAGCTTTGCTTGCAGAGGTGCCAGACGTTGCTCCAACTGTGCGGTATATGCCGCTTCGTGTGTTGCCAACTCTGCTTCACGTTCAGCCAGAATGACACTCGCCGCGGCGATTTCTTCTTCCACTTCGGCAAGCGTCGCTGCACGTTCCTCACCTACGAGCAGAAAGTCTGACTCTTTCGTATCTTCGCGATGCGCAAACTGGTGATTAATCGCAGCCGACTGCTTAACAATATCAGGTGTCGGCACTTCGCCCGACTTGGTTTTGTGTTGTGGCGCAACAGTCCACCAAATCCACACACAGAAGCAGATGAAGAAGATGGGGATGACGATGAACTTCATAATCGCTTCCACCTGCTTCTTGGGATCTTCACCAAAGCACAAACGCACAATCGGGTCGAACACAGCAAAGCCAGTTACATCGAGGAACCGTAAGATACGGTATTTAATTTTATCTGAGGTTTTCTCAGCCATAGTATTTATTGTCTAATTAAGGTGTGTTGTAGTGGAAGCTCGGTAGCTTCACCCCAAAAGCCCCCTTCCCATTAGGAAGGAGGCGGTCGTTAGCTGGGTAGTCGCAGCGTCCTCAATAAAAGTTAGCCTTTGTTACCGATCGTATGTGCGTTAATATAACCGATTGGATCTTTACCGTCATATTCGATGCCATCGATGAAGTCGCTCGTTGGTGCTTTATAGCCATCCGTATCCCATGGAATATCGCTCTCTTCGATATAGCCCTCTTCGAGCAAGTGCTTTGCAGCGTCTAGGTAAACTGCAGGCTGATACACTGACTTAGCAGTTTCTGCATACCACTCAGCTGGCTTGGCTTCAGTGATTTGTCCCCAACGACGCATTTGAGTAAGGAACCAAACACCGTCCGAATACCATGGGTATGTGGACTGATATTTGAAGAAGACGTTGAAGTCAGGCATGTCGCGCTTGTCGCTCTTCTGGAAGTAGAAGTAGCCCGTCATCGATGCTTTCAAGACATCGTAGTCTGCACCCACGTAGTTCTTTTGAGAGAGAATACGGCAGGCCTCTTCGCGGTTGACGAGCTTGCCGCTCGAATCGGTTTCGTCGAGCCACTTGCCCGCACGGATCAGCGCCTTCACGACAGCGATGTGTGTGTTTGGATTTTCATCGGCCCACTTCTTGGTGACACCAAAGACCTTCTCTGGGTTGTTTTTCCAGATGTCATAGTTTGTAACAACTGGCACACCAATACCCTTGGCAACTGCTTGCTGATTCCAAGGCTCACCTACGCAGTATGCGACGTTCTTACCAGACTCCAGAGTCGCAGGCATCTGCGGTGGAGGTGTCGTGGAAAGCTCAATATCACCATCGGTAAAGCCTTTGATATCAGTCGATGTATACATGCCTGGGTGAATGCCAGCAGCTGCGAGCCAGTAGCGGATCTCATAATTGTGTGTGGAGACCGGGAACACCATGCCCATCGGCAAGAGCTTACCTTCGTCCTTCGCCGCTTCGACGATTGGCTTCAAAGAATCCGCAGTAATCGGATGCTTCGGCGTATCCGTATCAAGCGATTCGTCGTTCTCCTGCATCTGCTTCCAGATATCATTCGATACGGTGATCGCATTACCGTTCAAATCCAGAGTGTAAGCAGTCACAATATGTGCCTTCGTGCCAAATCCAATCGTCGCTGCAATCGGTTGACCGGAGAGCATGTGTGCACCGTCCAATTCGCCATTGATGACGTTATCAAGGAGCTGCTTCCAGTTCGGCTGCGCAGTCACTTCGACCTGTAACCCTTCATCCTCGAAATAGCCTTTTTCCTTGGCGATGACGATCGGCGCACAGTCTGTTAGCTTAATAAATCCGAACTTCAGTTCGTCTTTTTCAAGGTCGAGCATCTCGGCCTGCAGTCCGGTCGAAAAACAGAACATAGCAGTTGCTATTGACATTTTTGTTAGTATATTTTCCATTTTTTATTTGTCTCTCTTTTTTACTCAGTTTTCTATTTTAGGTAGTTAGCTTAGGATCGGGCTCATGGCCTGATCATAAATATCCTCCCGATACACACGGGAGCTTAAGGTTCTTGAAATATTTTTAAGTTTTGCATGTGACACATACCGCGAAAGGTCATCGAGCACTTGCTTCGCTCGATCGCGGTCAGGCCGGTTCACCGCCTCCCCTCGAAACCGAAGAAACGGACCGTCAGCCGTGCGTCCTCCCCCCATCGGGAACGATGAAGAAAATGCGTGTGCCAACACCTGCGGGGTGCAATTCAAATAATTGGGCTTCGATAGAATATTTAGGATCGCAGTGCGCTGTTCCTCTGCATCACACAACTCGCACGCATGGTTCAAAACTCGCACAAGACGTAAATAGTCTTCAGGACGCTCATCGTAAAACCGCTCAGTCGTAGCCAACACCTTCTCTGGGTAACCACTCGCAATTTGCTCACTCGTTGCTGGGCACCAACCAAAGCCCTCTTCCACAGCGACGGAGTTCCATGGTTCACCCACACAGAAGCCATCAATATTGCCTGATCGTAAATTTCGCAGCACTTGCTCGGGCGGTAAAACTGTAATGATCACATCCTTCTTCGGATCAATACCATGCGTCTCTAACCAACGGCAAAGCATAAAGTGATGCGATGAATATAGAGACACCACACCGAGCACGAGCTTACGCGGACGATAGCCGCTCGTAATATAGCGGCGTAAGCTGTCACCATCATCCACCCCCTCCTCACGCAGTTGCTTCGAAAGTGTAATGGCATTTCCATTACAACTGAGCACCATGCCAGTAATCACCTTGCTCGGAGTCACTCCAATGCCCAACTGCATAACAAAGGGCATTGGGCTCAGCGCCTGCGTTACATCCAAATCGCCAAACGCAAGCTTATCACGGATCGTGGCCCACCCAACTTCGCGCTTTAGTTCGACGTTCAAACCCGCATCTCGAAACATCCCCAGACTCTCCGCCACAATCAGCGGCGCGGCATCCAACAGCCGAATATAGCCGAGACGTATCGTTGAGGTCGGGCGTGTGCGTATCGAGAATTCTGACGTAAGTGCTTCCATCTGGTATGCTCTTTTAGCATTGACCATGCCCATTCCATTATAAATGAAGTAAATGAATTCTTGCATTTAATGAATTAGATTCATGATAGAAACAATCGACAGCCGACAGCTCCTCGCATTTTGCACCCTTGTGCAAACAGGCAGCTTCACAGAAACCGCCCGCGAGCTAAACCTCACCCAGTCCGCGATCAGTCACTCGGTCAAAAATTTGGAGGAAGATTTACGCTGCCAACTCGTCACCCGAACAGGGCGAAAAATCCACATCACCGACGACGGCGAAGAACTTTACCGGGACGCGCAAGCCATTCTCCACCAAATGGAAGCAGCACGTAATCGCATCCAAGACCGAGCCAACTTAGGACGCGGCCGCCTGCGCATTGGTGCCAGCACAACCGCCTGCCAGCACATCCTCCCGAACGTCCTAAGGGAATTCAACGAATGCTTCCCTGATTGCATTCTCAGCATCACTCCAGCCGACACTCCCGAACTACTGGAGATGGTGCGGCGCCACGAAATAGATCTGGCAATCGTGGTCGCTCCAGGCGCTGCGAAAGACATCACAGTCAAGACACTTTTCTCTGATGAGCTCGTATTAGTCACCTCGCCGATTCATCCATTTTCCCAACAGAGCTCCGTAAAAATGAGCGAAATTGCTCAAGAGCGACTGGTGCTCTACAACAAAAGCAGTCACACCTTCAGCCTGATTGAGCAAACCTTCCGCCAAAACAAACTCGCGTTACAGAACTACATCGAACTCGGCAGCATGGAGGCCATCAAGGAGCTGATTACGATCAACTACGGCGTGAGCTTCTTAGCCTCCTGGATCGTAGAAAACGAAGTAGCCCGTGGAAGCCTGACTCGTATTAAAGTCGGCCGCAGCAAGATCGTGCGAGAATGGGGCATTTGCTACGCCAACGAAAAGAAACTCTCCATCACCGAAGAAACCTTCCTAGGCATCTGCGAATCCGTAGCGAATACGATACCGATGGCGCAGACGTAAATATCACCCGCCGATATAGGACATCTCGATTTTAGACTTCGGCGCAGTGCTGGACGAACGTACCTCCGAATAATGATCACCACGCCCCTGCCAGTGCTTGGAGAGACGTGTAAACAAGTCTTCTTTAGAGTAAGCATCCGAGCGCATATAGGCTTTTAAATCCAATCCCTCGCTCGCGAAGAGACAGGTATATAATTTGCCGTCCGCCGAAATACGTGCACGCGTGCAACCTCCACAGAACGGCTGCGTGACAGAAGTGATCAAACCGAACTCTGCCGAACCATCCGCATAGCGATAGCGCTTCGCCACTTCATTGTTCGAAGTCAAATCCACCGGTTCCACATCGAACTCACTGCTGATCAGATCTAGAATTTCACGACCACTGACAACCTTATCCAGCTTCCAATCGTTACAATTCCCCACATCCATGAATTCGATAAAACGCAGCGACACGCCCAAGTCTTTAAAATAACGAGCCATCGGCAAAATCTCGCCGCAATTCATGCCACGCTCCACCACCATGTTGACCTTCACCCCAAGGCCAGCAGCCAACGCAGCATCAATCCCAGCCAAAATCACTTTCGGCCCAATGCCACGGCCATTGATCGCCCCACACAACTCTGCATCCAACGCGTCCAAACTGACCGTGACACGATTCAAGCCCGCATCTTTCAATTCAGCCACCTTCTCAGCTAAGCGAAGCCCATTAGTGGTAATCGCAATGTCTTCTAAACCAGAGAACCGCGTCAACCCATGAATATACTTCACTAAGCCCGGCCGCAGCAGCGGCTCGCCCCCAGTCAGGCGCACCTTACGCACACCCAGCGCAACAAACGCCTCCACCAAATCATCCAATTCCGTAAAACGCAGCCACTCCGTGCGCCTCAGAAACTCATAATCCCGACCGAAAATCTCCTTCGGCATGCAATACGTGCAACGCAGATTACAGCGATCCGTTAACGAAATCCGCAAATCAGTGAGCCCACGTGCCTTTTTATCCAATACCATTGTGTCTTTAATTTGAATCTATTTAAGATACTGCCAAGGCTGAAGTGAAACAGGCATTCCTGCCTGTCATTCTCAACTAGCTCGCAAACGGCACCGTCTTCGGCCCGCCATAACCATCTTGCTGTGACTCCACGATCACATTGGAGCGAATACCACCACGCCCACGCCAGATCGTTTCGAGGCGCGCCCAACGCGGCTTGGTCACTTCAAATAAATCTTCAAAGATCTTGTTGGTCGCCGCTTCGAAGAAAATCCCCTTGTTACGATAATCGTGCAGATAGAGCTTCATCGCCTTCAACTCAATGCAGAGCTCATCGGGCGCGTAGCTAAACACCACCGTCGCATAGTCCGGATGACCAGTCATCGGGCAGGTGGAAGTAAACTCCTCCTGAATATGCTGGATGGTATAATTGCGCTCTTGGTTTGGATTTGGGAAAGTCTCGATGTCCATAAAGGCGAGACAGTGCGAGTTCTCTGTAAAAGTTCAACCCTCCTCTTTATTCATCAAATTAGCCTCAAAATTCGATTCTCCGACATTCTCTCATCTACCTTCCAGCCTTCAGTCCTAATTCAGAAGCCAGAAATCAGAGAACAGAAGCCAGATGCAACAAACCCTCTCTTCAGTAGATCGCCATAATTGAAAATCAGTAACCAGTCCCCTGACCTCCGTCCTCTGCCCTCTTCCGCCCTTGAACCAATCAGTGAAACAGCTCTAACTGCTCTGCATGTCGACGCAGCAACCGCTCTCTCCACTTAAAATCTTCCTGATCTACCTTCGTCTCGGTTGCCTCTCGTTCGGTGGCCCAGTCGCTCACTTTGGCTACTACAAGGAAGAGTTCGTCAGTCGGCGCAAGTGGCTGACCGAGGCGCACTACGCCGAACTCCTTGCGCTGTGCCAATTCGTGCCGGGGCCTTCCAGTAGCCAACTGGGCTTCGCTATCGCATGGCAACGCGGGCGGCTGATCGGTGCCTGCGCCGCATGGATAGGCTTCTCTCTGCCGTCCGCGCTCATCATGAGCGCCTTCGCATATGGGCTCACCGCGATTGGCGATGGCGCAGCTCCCGTCATACACGGACTCTTGATTGCAGCGGTCGCCGTCGTCGCCAAAGCGGTGCTCGACCTCGGAAAAAAGCTATGCCACGACTTACCTCGCATCTTAATCGCATTAGGCTGCGCAGCACTCGTCTTGTGCATCTCCGGTACATTGATCCAAATGGGCGTCATTCTGCTGGGCGTCGCATTCGGCAACGCGCTCTTTCGCAAATCCACTCAAGACAAACCGGAGCTGCAGGGTGCTCAACAACTCGTCAGCAAGCGCACCATGCTCGTCGCGCTGACTAGCTTCTCTGTCCTGCTAATTGGCTCGCTGCTCATGCCCCCTGATTCAAGTGGCGCGATTTATGGGATGAATTACCGCGCCGGCGCGATGGTCTTTGGTGGCGGCCATGTGGTGCTCCCCTTATTGCACGACAGCGTGGTGCCAAGCGGCCTCGTCTCAGAAAGCAACTTCCTCGCCGGCTATAGCGCGGCGCAAGCCCTCCCCGGCCCGCTCTTCACTCTCTCGGCCTTTCTCGGCACTGCCAGCCAGACCACGAATCCACAGTGGATCGGCGGACTCATCGCACTAGTGGCAATCTTTTTGCCCGGCATGTTGCTACTCGTCGGACTGCTGCCGTTGTGGAATACCTTTCGCAACAAAGTCTGGGCGCAAGCGGGGCTCATCGGCGCGAATGCCGCCGTCGTCGGCCTGCTGCTCGCAGCCCTAATCAATCCAGTCTGGGCCCACGGCATTCAACGCTGGCCCGACGCCGCGCTCGCAGTCGCGGCCTTTATCGCGCTGAGCCGATTCAAAGTGCCCGCTTGGCTGGTGGTGTTCAGCTGCGGCGCCTGTGGGTATGGGGTGCAACTGGTGTAGCGCGAAGCTTATAGTAACTCCAATCCCTTTATCGCAGTCAGGATCCGAAGCGGAGCCCCTTGGGGTGTAGCTCGGCGAGGATCCTGTTTTCAGTGGTTGTTGGGAGCATTTTTGGCGCGGTTTCAACGTTCCACTTGGCGGGCAATTTGTTACGCTCGTAAGTGGGACGGCTTCACGGTCTACGACTATAGCGCGAGTTACTCTCGAAGTATTGCTGAAGAGCGTCGAGACCGTGAAGACATCGCCCATCAGATGAATACTCAGGATAAATGGCCACGAACCATATCTATAAGCACTTCAGCGTATGAGCGATCCCGTCCCTTAACTGAACCTCAACCATAGAATACCATGAAAAAAACAACAAGAATAAACCCCGATAGCGATTCGGTCTTGATAGGACTGGATTGGGCAAAG
>CAJQOS010000045.1 GCA_905479975.1 uncultured Puniceicoccaceae bacterium
CAATTATATTTTATGGTCCAATCGAAACGATTTGGTGATAACAAGAGTTGGGACAATGCTTACGTCTTCGGCCAAACGATCGGATTTAAATTTTAGACGATCAAATCGGCGCAGCTGATGAGTGATCAGTAAATATACAGCTTAGAATTTTCCTCAAAATACCTCATTCGTTTTTTCGGATGAGGTATTTTTGTCTGAATTTACGTAAAGGGTTAATTATTAGTAGGTTAATTGCTTTTTGCTAGTGGTTTCCGAGGTGTCACGAAGTATGCGAAATCATACTTTTACGAAACAGCTCTGAATCCTAGTGTTTATCTGGGTTTGCGGGCGATAATGTCGTCAATAAAGCGTGTTTTTAGGCGCTAATAATTTGATATCTGTCCCCTACTCCACTCATGTTGCTGAATATTCGCGTCTCAAGGGCTTTAGATGTGCACTTGACGCCGCGCTAGATGTGACGAACTTAGCGGGATTATGTCCGCTACCGATACTATTGTCGCTCTCTCGACTCCGGCCGGCGAATCCGCAATTGCTGTGATTCGTTTGAGTGGTCCTGCGTGCCCTGAGCTTTCAGGTGAAATTCTTGGCCGCAATCAGTCACTTCGTCCGCGCTATGCGCATTTTGGAAATTATATCGATGCCCATGGTAGTATCGTGGATGACTGTGTGTTTACGTATTTCGAACAAGGAAAGTCGTTTACCGGTGAAGCAATGCTCGAAATTGCACCGCATGGTAATCCTTTGATCGTTCAGAAAATCATGGAGGATTTGTTCGCCCGTGGTTGCCGACCAGCAGAGCCAGGTGAGTTTACGCGCACCGCTTTCTTAAACGGCAAGATGGACTTGAGTCAGGCCGAAGCAGTTTCGGATCTTATTCGAGCACGTTCCGATCGTAGTATCGAGGTCGCCCAGCGTCAGTTGCATGGATCTGTTGGGCGGAAGATGAGTGAGTTGACGGATCGTTTGCTGGCAGTGATGGCACATCTAGAGGCCTATATCGATTTTCCCGAAGAGGATTTGCCGAGTGAAGATCAAGCAGGACCTGCGTCTGATTTAAAATCGCTGATCAATGAGGTGTCGGAACTGATTGATACGCAGCATTATACGTCTTTACTGCACGAGGGCATTAAAACGCTCATTATCGGTGAGCCAAATGTAGGTAAGAGTAGTTTGATCAATGCGCTTACCGGTTCGGATCGTTCGATCGTGAGTGACATACCCGGCACGACACGCGATTATATTTCAGCATTTTTGATGATTGGACCATGGCGTATTGAAATTTTGGATACGGCCGGCCTGCATGAAGCGGGTGACGCGATCGAGCAGATTGGTATCAATCACACGATTGAACAGGCTGAAACAGCGGACTTCTTTTTACTCGTGTTGGATGCTGCCCTGCCCTCCCCTGCTCTGCCCGAGTCTTTGCTGTCGCGAATGACGGCTGAGAATACAATCGTGATCGAGAACAAAATCGACCTGCCAAATGCTGCAACGCACGAAGGTTTTATGTCCGACTTTAAGCATGTGCGTGTATCATTGCAGACCAATGACGGCGTGCAGGCATTTCGTAAAGTGTGGACCGAGTCGATTGAGTCAGGTATTCAGCAACCGAATTCGGATGGGGTCGTAGTCAATGCGCGCCATGCTAGTGCCTTGGGCGAGGCTAAAGCAGCACTCGAACTTGCAGCTCAGAAGATGCGCGATGATGACTTGTCGGAGTTAATTGCATCCGATCTACGTGATGCTGTTGAGTCGATTGGCAAGGTGGTCGGCAAGGTCGATAATGAGCGCATGTTGGATAGTCTCTTTAAACAGTTTTGTATTGGAAAATGAGTGGTGGATTAAAATTCGGGCCGAATCAGCCCTACGATGTGATTGTTTGTGGTGCGGGTCATGCTGGGTGTGAGGCTGCGTTGGCAGCTGCGCGCCTTGGAGCTGATGTGCTCGTGCTGACGGGCAATCTCGATACGATCGCTCAAATGAGCTGTAACCCTGCGATTGGTGGTCAAGCGAAGGGGCACATGGTGCGTGAGATCGATGCGCTCGGTGGCGAGATGGCGATCAATACGGATACCACTGCCATCCAGTTCCGACTGCTGAATGCCTCCAAGGGACCCGCGGTGCAAGCGCCACGCGCCCAGGTCGATAAGAAGGCGTATCAATACCGAATGAAGCACGTCTTGGAGTTGCAGGATAATTTGGATATTTTTCAAGCAATGGTGCAGGGCTTGATTTATAAAGAGGGTCGCGTGGTTGGTGTGAAGACGAACTTAGATGTGGATTTCTATGCGAAGACTGTGATTGTGACGACCGGCACATTTTTACGTGGTCTGATGCATGTGGGGCAGAATAAGAACGAAGGCGGCCGCATGGGCGATTTTTCGGCCAATGGTCTGTCAGGGTCATTCCTTGAGGCAGGAATCGAACTGGAGCGTCTCAAAACCGGAACCCCCGCGCGTATCCTCGGGAGTAGCATTAATTTTGAAGGTCTTGAGGAACAGCAGGGCGATGAGGTGCCCACTCTGTTTGGCTTTTATGATACGCGCGGGAAACATGATTTGTTCCACGTGGAACATTCGGGACAGCAAAAGCTGGGTTGGTTGCCGGGGCAGGATCAAGTGTCGTGTTGGATGACTTATACTGGGGCTCAGACGGAAAAAGTCGTAAAAGATAACCTCCATCGCTCCGCAATGTATTCTGGGGAGATCGAGGGCACTGGCCCGCGCTACTGTCCTAGTATCGAGGATAAGTTTGTGCGCTTCGCGGATAAGGACCGACACATGCTATTTCTTGAGCCAGAGGGTCGAAATACCAACGAGTGGTATATCAATGGCCTCTCGACTAGTTTGCCGTTTGATGTGCAGTTGGAAATGTTACGTAGCGTCGAAGGTCTAGAGAATGTTCACATGCTTCGTCCGGCCTACGCGGTGGAGTATGACTTTGCTCCGCCGACACAGCTATATCCGACGCTTGAATCGAAGAAGGTAGAGAACCTCTTTTTTGCAGGTCAGATTAACGGAACGTCCGGTTACGAAGAGGCGGCGGGGCAGGGGCTGCTTGCTGGGGTCAACGCGGTGCAGAAACTTAGGGGAGGGGAGCCGTTGGTGCTTCAGCGTCATGAGTGTTATATCGGGGTGTTGATTGATGATCTTGTAACCAAGGGGACAAATGAGCCGTATCGAATGTTTTCGAGCCGAGCGGAGCATCGTTTACTGTTTAATCACCCGAGTGCGGAATTGCGCCTGTTTGATCATGCTTCGCGCTTAAGCTTGGTCGATGCGCCGCGTTTAGGTCGGATCGCAGATAAGTCGAAAAAGATTGAGAGCTGGATTGCGCGTCTTGAAAAGGAACGGACTGCAGGCAGCACACATGCAGAGCATTTGCGTCGCAGTCGTTCGCAGGATGACTTTCCGGATGAGCTTAAGGCGGAGCCGCGTGAGGTGCGCGATGAGGTGCATTATCAGGTGGTTTTTAAGGGGTATTTGGCGCGTGAGATGAAGCAGATCGAGAAGATGCGCCACATCGACCATATTCGCATACCAGATGGTTTTGACTACGCGCTGGTTAAGGGTTTGCGTGGCGAGAGTGCTGATAAGTTGACGACCATTATGCCACGAACACTGGGGCAGGCGAATCGGATCAGTGGTGTGAATCCGGCAGATATTAGCATTTTAATGGTGCACCTGGAGGCGCGCCATTCGAAGAATAAAAAAGCCTAGTAGTGCGTGGTTTTGATGTTCTTGTGTCATTTAGGTGACAGTTGTGTCTCGCTGCTGTTAAATCTGTTTACTTCAGGGGTGTGACATGATTAAGCATTGACGAATAGGGGCTTATGACCGTTTTAGCGAAGTATCAGCTGTTGAAAGAAGTGATGATTCTTCTGGATAAATGACACGTTATGTTACAACATTCGCAAATCTTTCTTTCGTATGAATACTGTTAAAGCCCATCGCATTTTAGTCGTTGATGACGAGCCAGATGTCACCGAACTGTTGAAGTATCGGCTAGAGCAAGAGGGGTATCGTTGTGGGGTGCTGAATGATCCGCTGTTGTTTGTTAGCTACGCTCGGGACTTTGAGCCGGATCTGATGATTTTTGACATCATGATGCCTGAATTGAGTGGATTGCAGCTTTGTAGAATTGCACGCGCGGATCCATTGATGAAGGACGTGCCGATTATTTTTCTGACGGCAAGAGGAGAGGTTGAGGATCGCGTCCAGGGATTGGAGTCAGGAGCAGACGATTACGTATCTAAGCCGTTCAGTGTGAAGGAGTTGGCGCTTAGGGTGGGGCGCATTCTTGAGCGGAATACTCGGTCGGTAAATGTTGAAACGCCGCGGCGTATTGAGATCGGCGGTGTGGTGATTGATGAGGATTTGCACAGCGTATCGGTGGATGGAGCTGAGGTCGTTTTGACTGCCACTGAATTTCGCTTATTGAAACTGTTGATGGAGCGAAAGGGGCGTGTGCAGTCTCGTGAGCATTTATTAGTCAATGTCTGGAATTATGATACCGACATTGAGACACGCACTGTGGATACGCACGTGCGCCGCGTTCGAGAAAAATTAGAGCCGTATGCGCATTTGATTGAGACTGTTCGCGGCGTTGGCTACCGTGCTGTCGATATCTAATGGTTATTGTTCTAATTTTATTACTTTGTGCGGCGTTGTTTGCACTTTTGACGACGGTGCTTCGAACGCGACGTGTTGCGGGCGAGTTGAAAGACGCGGTGCGTTTGAATCGCTGTTTGTTGGTCAATGAGCCTTCCTCAACGCTGAAGCGATTGGGCTTTGATGGCTTGATCGATGAAACCAATGAGCTGATCGATCGTTATAGTAAGTTTACCGATGTCGAGTCAGGGCATCTGAATCAGTTGGATGCGATGTTGGGCTCTATCCAGGAAGCGGTGATTATTTTTAACGATGAGCGAGCGATCGAATTTGTGAATGATTCGGCACAGCTCTTGTTTCAGCGTGGGCGTATGCTCAAGGGGGCGCGTCTAGAGGTGGCACTGCGCTCACCTAGTCTGCTAGAGTTTTTGGATGCGTATCGAGCGGATCGTAATTTAAAGATGGAGCAGGTGAGTGTGGAGCGACAGGGTGATTTGTTATGGTTTGAGGCTTCATGTGCTGAGGTGCGTGGTGTGGCGTCTGAGGGGGCTGAGTCGACTCTGTTGGTGCTGCATGATATTACTAGGTTGAAGGGCCTAGAGGAGGTTCGCCGTGATTTTGTGGCAAATGTATCACACGAGCTACGCACACCTTTGACGATTATCAAAGGCTTTGCGGAGACGTTGGTAGAGGATAATGCGACGCTTCCAGTCGAGACGCGTGCACGGTTCTTGGATAAAATTGTGAATAATGCGCAGCGTTTGCATGTGTTGGTGGAGGACTTGCTGGTGCTGTCGCGCTTGGAGTCTAAGCCAGAGTCGGTGGAGCGATCTGTGCAGTCGTTGCAGGTGTTGCTTGAGGAAATTTCCGACAACTATCGCTCGCGCCTCGATGTAGATGCGCAAGTAATGGAGTTAGATTTCGACGAGCGGGTGGGGGAGTTGGCCTTCGAGCGCTTTCGTATACAGCAGGTGTTTGATAATTTGATCGAAAACGCGTTTCGCTATGCGCCGGAATTTACCCGATTGGTTTTACGGGTTCGGTATGATGCAACGGATAATATGGTTCTATGTTCAGTAGTGGATGATGGGCCTGGCATTCCGGAGAAAGATGCGCCGCATATTTTTGAGCGCTTTTATCGCGTGGATAAGGGGCGGTCACGTGAAAGTGGAGGGACTGGCTTGGGGCTGAGTATCATGAAGCATATTGTGCAGCAGCACGGTGGTAGTGTGTCTGTGGAAAGCGCAGTCGGGCAGGGGACTTCGATTCATTTCAGCCTTCCGTATGTGCAAACACTGCCGCCGGGCTTTAGTTGAGCACTTGTGATTGTTTGTGGCGTGCGAGTCGTTGCGCAGCTTCGACGCCGCTGAGTGGGAATGCCAGTTGTGGCGCGCAACTGCCTTGACGTTGTGAAGCTCGGCAGTGCATAAAGTGGGATTATGGAAATTTCACCAGCACACGCCCGCGAACTTGAAAGACAGAAGCAACGTAAAGCCGACCTGAAGGTTGAGTGCGACGCTGCGTTTGAGGGGGTCGATAGTATCCTATTCGAAGCGGGCTGTGGGCATGGGCATTGGCTCACCAGTTATGCTGAGGAGAATTTGGAGCAAATGTGCGTCGGGATCGACCTGATCTCGTGGCGTGTCCGTAAGGGCTTGGAGAAGCGCGATAAGCGTGGGCTTAAGAATATGCATTTCTTTAAGGCGGAGCTAGGGGAGTTCCTCGAAGTGCTGCCAGAGCGTATCCGTTTTGATATGACGGTGCTTTTATTTCCGGATCCTTGGCCAAAGGCGAAGCATCACCGTCGCCGTATGGTGCAGGCCGCGTTTCTAGATGAAGTCGCACGTCGCACGGATGCTGGTGGTCGCTTTTGTTTCCGCTCAGATGATCTGCCTTACTATGAGTGGACGGTGGAGCATTTAGAGGCGCACCCTGACTGGGAAATTGATTCCGCTGCTGAATGGCCTCACGAAATGGAGACGTATTTCCAGGAGCTGATGGATGGCTATTACTCGGTCGTTGCGCGACGAGTATAGTCTATTAGATGATGTCCAGCCAGACGATCAGTATGAGTTGGCAGATCGTCGCGACGCCAAGCAGCGTGTAGGCAAATACCATAAAGATGTCGGTTGCGAATCGCCGTTCGCGACCGGATTTAACGCGTGGCGTTGGTGCGTTGCCTGCAGGTCGTTGTCCGCTGACGATCTCAGAGGCACCTTTGCGTGTGCGAAGCTGGGAAATGCGATCTGTTAAATTAGTCGGGCTACTCATTGTTAGTGATGTTTGTTTTAAACAATTGGGGGATCTTTACAAGGGTGCAAGTTTAGATCACCTTCTATTAATCGGCTAGAGGTATAAGTGTCTTTAATGGTGTGGGTTAAAAGATGATTCAAGTGTTGACGCGCGAATACCGCATCGACATCAAGTTCGCCTTTCTGCTGGTTTCACACCACAAAAACTACTCAATTTTTAAGTTCTTCGTGAACAAACTACTACCAACCTTTCTCGTCCTTTCTGGAACAGTCTCATCGCTGCAAGCTGCGGGTGATGGCGTGAGCCCGTCGCCCTATAACTTGACGGAGATTTTTGGTCTGCCAGTGACCAATACGATCCTGACCACTTGGGTGATTTCAATACTTTTCATTTTGTTGATCCGGTTTTCTGTCGGCACACCAAAGTTGATCCCTGGTAAGGGGCAGGCAGTTGTTGAGAGCTTGATCGAAGGATTGCGCGGTTTACTTGAGCCGATCGTCGGCAAGAAGGCCTTTCCGATGACATTCCCATTACTGATCGGTTTGTTTCTCTTCATCTTGATTCATAACTGGAGTGGTTTGATTCCAGGCGTCGGTGCCTTTGGTTTTTATGATGATCACGGTCATCTGAAATACTGGATGCGCCCTGCCAATTCGGATTTGAATGCGACCCTAGGTATGGCGCTGGTCTCCATGATCGCATGGTTCGTGATTAGCTTGAAGGTCGCAGGCCCTAAGTTCTTCATCTGGGAGCTCTTTGGTAATAAGGCAGACAAGAAGGAAACGCCGACTCCAGTATATATATTGCTGATTCCGATTTTCCTAATGGTGGGTGTGATCGAAGTGGTTTCCATCGTCTTCCGTCCAGTCTCGCTGTCCTTCCGTCTTTTCGGTAATGTCTTTGGTGGTGAGAATTTGCTGACTAGCATGACTGGAATCGCTCCTTACCTTGTGCCAGTCCCTTTTTACTTTTACGAAGTGCTTGTTGGTGTGGTTCAAGCGCTGATTTTCACGCTCCTCGTTGCGATTTACATCGGTCTGATGACCAACCACGACGAAGAAGCGCACTAACCCTTTCGGTGTTCGGGACCATGTAGCAAATTCGTGGACGGCACAGAAAACACTAAATACAAAACTAAACGATATATATTATGTTCAATCTACTCGCAGAAATTACAGGTAACATTCACGTCGCAGCAGCCGTTCTTGCGGTTCCTCTCGGTATTGGTCTCATCGGCCTCAAGGCTTGCGAATCTGTAGGCCGTAACCCAGAAGCAGCCACTAAGGTGCTTGTTCAGTCCATTATCGCAATGGCTTTCGCGGAAGCGATCGTCTTCTTCGCGATCTTCCTAGTTAAATAACTTGGTTTCCTAGTATTTGCCGACGGCCCACCGGCCGTCGGCACTTTCTGATTCTCTCTTTTCAAACCTTTTCCTCTCTATGAAGGCCATTTTCACCATACTGCTACTAGCACTCACACTACCGCTCGGTCTCGTAGCCGCTGAAGATGCTCACGCTGTCTCACCAGACGCTGTTCACGCAGTGGCCGATCAGTCGGCACCAATGAACGCGCATGAAATCGTCGAACACGCCGAAGATGTGCTTGTTCACGGTGAAGAAGTTGCAGGGGGCGAAGTGGGCCAATTTCAAGAGATCGCTAATAAGTTCGGTGTTACATGGCCGACGTTGATCGCGCAGATGGTGAATTTCTGCCTAGTTGCGATCGTCCTCTACAAATTTGCCGTTAAGCCAATCGCTGCGACGCTCGACGAGCGCCAACAGAAGATTGCTGACGGCCTTCAGTATGCTGAAGAAATGAAGACACAGCTTGCAGCTGCTGAGCGCGAGCGCGCTGAGAAGATTAAGGCAGCCGCTGTGGATGCTCAAAAGATCCTGACTGAGTCCCGCGAACAGTCGAAGGAGATGATCGAGCAGAAGACACAAGAAGCCGCTGCCCAAGCTGAAGCGATCATTCGTAAAGCAAGTGAAGCGACTGAGCTTGAGCGCCAGAAAATGCTCTCCGACGTGCGCCAAGAAGTGGCACGCCTCGTTGTTGCGACTTCCGCTAAGGTGCTGTCTCGCGATCTCTCTGATGCTGAGAAGAATACATTCTCCGAGTCTGCTGCCACTGAATTGGCTAGCACCGCTAACTAAGTCTCACACTTTTCTATCAAGATGAAACGCGATAAAAAGATCATCCAGTTAGCCAAGAAGCTCGTTGAGCTTTCGAAGGACAACGGTGTCGTCACTGAAGCAAGAGTCGGCGAAGTGCTCGCTGGTTTGAAGCAAGCAGCGCATCGCCAACATCTCACGGTTCTCAAGACCTACCTTACTTTTGTTCGCCGCGAAGTGGCGCTTCAGACAGCCGTCGTTTCGACGCCGGATGCTCTGAGTGCATCTGCTCTCAAAGCGATCGAAGCAAAATATACACAAATGTATGGCCGCACGATCACTGCGACTATTCAACAAGATACTTCCCTGATTGCTGGTGTGCGTGTGCGCGTCGGCGACGATGTGTATGATGCGTCCGTTGCTGGTCGTCTTCAGCGCCTCGCCGAGAATGTCAACTAACCGACATTCGCACTTTCTAACCTTACTACTTTCTCACCATTAGTTTCTCATGAGCTCAATAGTTGAACAAATCGAAAAAGAAATCGCCAGTTTCCAAGCAGGTGCTGTCAAATCCAATACCGGCAAAATCGTAGCCATCGCCGATGGTGTCGCAAAGCTCGAGGGCTTGTCCGGTCTGATGTATAACGAAATGATCGATTTCGGTCAGGGCGTTTTCGGAATCGCCTTGAATCTTGAAGAAGATGAAGTCGGTTGCGTTATCTTGGGAGACTACTCCAAGCTGAAGGAAGGCGACGAAGCCACCACAACTGGTAAGCTACTTTCCGTTCCTGTTGGCAAGGGCCTTCTAGGTCGTGTGGTGGACGCAATTGGTAATCCAATCGATGGCAAGGGCCCAGTTGATGCGACAGAGGTTTACCCTGTTGACCAGCAAGCGCCAGGCATCATCCCACGTAAGTCGGTTGATCAGCCAATGCAGACTGGTATCATGTCAATTGACTCGATGATCCCCATTGGCCGTGGCCAACGTGAGCTCATCATTGGTGACCGTTCGACTGGTAAGACAACCATCGCGATTGATACCATCATCAATCAAGCGAAGATCAACAACCAGCACCGCAACGAAGACGGCTCTTTCGAAGAAGGCTTCCGTCCGGTTTACTCCATCTACGTTGCGATCGGTCAGAAGAATTCCAACATCGCCCGCACAATCAACGTGCTCGAGAAATCAGGCGCGATGGAATACACTATTATCGTTTCTGCTTCTGCCGGCGACAATCCAGCCAATCAATACATCGCGCCGTTCTCTGGTGCGTCGATGGGTGAATATTTCATGAACAATGGCATGGATGCGCTCATCGTATATGATGACCTTTCCAAGCAAGCGGTTGCTTACCGTCAGATTTCCTTGATCCTGAAACGTCCTTCTGGGCGTGAAGCGTATCCCGGTGATGTCTTCTACCTCCACTCCCGTTTGCTCGAGCGTTCAGCACGTGTGAATGAGGACAATGGTAATGGTTCGCTTACAGCGCTTCCGATCATTGAAACTCAAGCAGGTGACGTGTCCGCTTATATTCCTACCAACGTGATTTCGATTACTGATGGTCAGGTCTTCCTCGAAACTGACTTGTTCAATCAAGGTATCCGCCCAGCGGTATCGGTTGGTCTCTCCGTTTCTCGTGTGGGTTCTGCAGCGCAGATCAAAGCGATTAAGAAGGTTGCTGGTAAGGTGAAGCTTCAACTCGCTCAGTTCCGTGAGTTGGCAGCGTTCGCTCAGTTCGGTTCCGACCTCGACGCGAAGACCAAGTCTCAGCTTGAGCGTGGTGCACGTGTGGTTGAACTCTTCAAGCAGACTGCATTCAACCCGATCCCTATTGAAGTTCAGTCTTCATTGATCTGGTCCGTGCAAAATGGTTTCTTCGATTCCATCCCAGTCGCTAAGATTGTGGAAGCCACTACCAGCCTGCGTGAGTTCTTTGAAACACGTGGTGCGAAGGTGATGACTACAATCCGTCAGGAAAAGGCAATCAGCGAAGCATCGGAAGCAGGCATCAAGTCTTCTGTTGAAGAGTGGAAAGCCGGATTCTCCGCTTAGGACATTCCTAATTCGTAATTCCTCATTTTTAATTAAATACAATGGCTAATCTTCGCGACATCCGCCGCCGCATTAAGTCGGTTAAAAATACCCGGCAGATCACGCGTGCGATGCAGCTGGTTTCTTCCTCCAAGATGAAACGAGCTCAGGACGCCGCTATTGCGGGTCGTCCATACGCGCTGCTGCTTGCTGATCTGCTTGATACAGTCGGTGAAAAGCTCAATCTCTCCGGTGTTACCATCTCGCATCCCTTCTTTGAGAAGCGCGAGGTCAAGACACGTGGTATCTTAGTTCTCTCCACTGACAAGGGCCTTTGCGGCGCACTCAACTCCAACCTGTTTCGTAAGATTGCAGAAGAGGTCAAAGGAGACGCAAAATTCATCGCCGTTGGCCGTAAAGCGACTCAGTTCGTTTCTCGCTCTCAACGTGATCTAGTGGCTGATTTCACCATTTCCGACAAGGCAGAGTTCTCTGAGCTACGCCCAATGTTGAAGCTGTTGATCGATGCCTACAAGAAGGGTGAAGTTGACACAATCGAAGTCGCTTACCCGCGCTTTGTAAACGTCATGATTCAAGAACCAATGATTCGCTCACTCCTGCCAATCGTTGATTTGCAGGAAGTGCTTGAGAGTCTGAAGGAGCGCTTTGCCAATCTGACATCGCTTGAAGCACGTGGCGACACGCGTGAAATGGTGTTTGAGCCTTCTGCTGAAGCCGTGCTCGACGCATTGCCTGAGCTTTACGTCAAAGTCATCATTCACCAGATGGTGCTGGAAAGCCGCGCAGCGGAATACAGTGCACGTATGGTGGCCATGAAGGCTGCGACCGATAACGCGACGACACTCGTCGACGATCTTACTCTTGATTACAACAAGGCCCGTCAGGCTGCGATTACTCAAGAAATCCTTGAAATCGCTGCTTCCGCATCGGCTCAATAGTTCCTTTTTTAACCTTTATACTTCAAACCAACACACTTTTTAACCATGAGCAAAAACGGTAAAATCGTCCAAGTCATCGGCGCCGTCGTCGACGCTGCCTTCCCGCAAGACAGCGTTCCCGAAATTTACGACGCTATCACAATCGATTACAGCATCGGAGGCGTCGATAAGCACCTCACACTCGAAGTGCAGCAGCACCTCGGTGACGGTCGCGTTCGCGCTGTTGCGATGACATCTACCGACGGTCTCGTCCGCGGCCTCGATGTTGTTGGCACAGGTTCTTCGATCTCTGTTCCTGTAGGTGACGCCGTTCTCGGTCGCATCTTCAACGTTACCGGTGATACCGTTGACGAGCGTGGTCCAGTTGGCACAGACGAACGCCGCTCGATTCACCGCCTTCCACCCGCCTTGGTTGACCAAGCAACTGATGCCGAGATCCTCGAGACTGGTATCAAGGTCATCGACCTTATCTGCCCGTTCACTAAGGGTGGTAAAGTTGGCGCTTTCGGTGGTGCTGGGGTTGGTAAGACCGTTGTCATCATGGAGCTGATCAACAACATCGCTAAGGCGCACGGTGGTTACTCCGTATTCGCCGGTGTGGGTGAGCGTTCACGTGAAGGTAATGACCTTTACCACGAAATGTCTGATGCAGGCGTCATCAATCAAGAAGACCTCAGCAAGTCCAAAGTGGCTCTGGTCTACGGTCAAATGAACGAGCCTCCTGGTGCACGTATGCGTGTTGCGTTGTCCGGTCTTACAATGGCCGAATACTTCCGCGACGAGAAGAACCAGGACGTGTTGCTCTTCGTTGATAACATTTTCCGTTTCTCTCAAGCAGGTGCTGAGGTGTCGGCGCTACTTGGCCGTTCGCCATCTGCTGTGGGTTACCAACCAACACTTTCTCAGGAAATGGGTAACCTTCAGGAGCGTATTACTTCCACGAAGAAGGGTTCGATTACTTCGTTCCAAGCCGTTTATGTCCCTGCGGATGACTTGACTGACCCTGCGCCAGCCAACACCTTCGCTCACTTGGACTCCACCATCGTTCTGGAGCGTTCGATCGCTGAGCTTGGTATCTACCCAGCGGTGGATCCGCTTGCTTCGATCTCCAACGCACTGGATCCAGCGATTGTGGGTGAAGAGCACTACAAGTGTGCTCGTGGTGTGCAGGACGTGCTTCAGCGCTACAAGGACCTACAAGACATCATTGCGATTCTTGGTCTGGACGAGCTATCTCCTGAAGATAAGCAAACTGTTTACCGTGCACGTAAGGTTCAAAAGTTCCTTTCTCAGCCATTCCACGTTGCGGAAGTCTTCACCGGCACAAAGGGTGAATACGTTACCACAGCAGATACAATTAAGGGGTTCCAAATGATCCTTAACGGTGAGTGTGATGACCTTGCAGAGAACGACCTTTACATGAAGGGCGGCATCGACATGGCAATTGAAGCCAACAAGAAGGGTTAGAACTTCGTTCTAACTCCCTAAAATCTAACTTCATTTCAAATGTCACTTAAACTCGAAATCATTACGCCTGACGCAATTGTCCTCACAACCGAGGCTGATCAGGTCGTATTGCCGACTGAGTCGGGCGAGGCAGGTATCTTGACTGGTCACATCCCAATGGTTACCAAACTCGTCGCTGGCGAGTTGAAGATAATCAAAGGAACTGAGTCTGAGTTCATCGCTGTTGACCATGGCTTCGCCAAGGTGATCGGTAATACCATCTCTGTTCTCACTGAAGCAGCCGTCGACGTAAAAGACATCGACCTAGCTGACGTTGAATCCGCTCAAGCACGTGCTGAAGAAGCGCTCCGCCTCGCAGCACTCGAAGGTCACGATCCCACTGAAGTCGATCGTTTGGAGTCCAATATCCAATATCTCGTCGCCCAGAAGCTCGCCAAAGGCCGTCGCCGCTACTAAGCACGACTCATCACCAGTTTTCAAAAACGCGTCTCCGCAAGGGGACGCGTTTTTTGTGTGTAGGGAAGTGATACAGACATTCCTGTCTGTCGTGATACTCACTACGCTTCAGCCAATAGCTGTGCGACCCAGTGCTTAAAGAAGGGGTTGTCAAAACGGTAGCCTACGGGACTTTTTTCGAGCACATCACTTTTGACCAACGCGTTGAAGTGGTAGGCGAGCTTTGAACTGCTGGGCAGGCCGAAGCGCGCGATCGTTTCCTGCGAGCTGACCTCCTTTACGTCGCTGGCGACTACTTTAAGTATGTCCTTTTGGAGATTGGAGAGGTGGTCCCACTGTGGGCGCAGAAAGTCATCTTCGTCCTGCACGAGTCGATCGATGGCAGCCCTCGCGATGTCGTTTATTTTTGGCGAGCGTTGCGCGAGCACAAAGGTTTTGCGAGCCAGTTTGACGATATCGCGTGTGCGGGGTCCGGCGAGGCGGATGCACTCTGCACCGGCACTGTAGGATTTGCCAAAGGCTTGTTGAAAACGCCCGTCGATCCACTCGGCCATGAAGGTTTCGTCGATGGGGCCGATGCTCAGGATCTCAAAGAAGCGGTAAAAGGCGCGGTCTTTCGTCAACATTTGAT
Organism: uncultured Puniceicoccaceae bacterium; assembly: GCA_905479975.1. Lineage (GTDB taxonomy): Bacteria > Verrucomicrobiota > Verrucomicrobiia > Opitutales > Coraliomargaritaceae > Lentimonas. Next base: position 14,520 of record CAJQOS010000045.1, read on the forward strand.
CGATGATGCGCGTCTGTGAGCCGGCGTAGATATGATTGAGGTGCTGATGCTGCTGAATCGCGCTGCGCAGCTGCCATTCGGCTTCCTCGGCGCCGAACTCGACCATCTTTTGAAACTCATCGAGGATAAGAGTCAGCTTTTTTTGGGCTGCGTAATCGTCCAGAGCGTCTAGGACCGCCGAGAGGCAAACGAGTTGCTTTTGGGCGCTTTCCTTCTTTAGTCCGACATCCAGTGAGGGCACCCCCTGTGAGTTGATGGTAAAACTGATTTGGATCTGTCGCAGGAGCTCCATCCAGTTGACAGCGCCGCCCGTTTCCTTGTTGAAGGCATGGAGAATGATATTGGCCACATCAGTGAGGGAGGTCGCTGGCGAGATGTCCGCATAGACGACCTGCCCCGTTGCTTCACGCATGCGCGCGGCAGCATTGAGCAATATGGACGACTTGCCCATTCGGCGCGCACCATAGACTAGCATTTTCTCGCCCTGGCCGCCCATCGTTTCAAGAACCGTCCGTAATTCATCGGCACGATCGATGAAATACTTGCCAGTGACGATACCTGATACCTTGAATGGGTTGCCTTGCATAGGTCAAATAATGTTGAGTCAATTATATTTGAGTCAAGGTTAATTGAGCGATTCGTTACAGCAAAGCATTTAGAGTATATTTCTATAACTATCGAAATATGATGAATGCTGTATAAACGAAGCGACTTGTGAGGAGTGAAACTGAAGCGCTGAGGATAAGTTTGCCTTTGCAGGTGTTTCTCCTGTTCGCCGTTGAGAAAAGAGCAAGAAACGCGTCCAACTTTGCTTCGCGACGTGTCAGGGCGTAGCCTTCGCGAAGCCTGAAGACCTTGCAAAGGCCGTGAGCGCACGAAGTTTTGCAAGGTCTTCTGCCTCCGCGGTTCGCGCCATTCGACAAGCTCATGGTCAGGAAACAAGCGCGCCCCCTACTAGCAAGTGGCTGAATCAAAAGTGGACACCATATGGTTTTTCGGTGAATTACGGGCGCTCAACCTTGCGTGAGCGACTTGACGGGCGTTGATTGATGGTAATATTATTACTTATGCGTGCTAGGCAAGCGGAGGAGCCTCCTCCTTTTGAGCTGATTACCTATGGAAACGAAGGCCTGCAGGCTGGCGTGGATCTAGATCAGCCGAATGCTTTACTTGCAGCGGAAGATGAGGCGCGATATGGAAAATGAAGCTCTGTGACGTTAATGTGCTGACTTCGCTCGCTTCAAGAGCCTTCGTTGGAAACACCCTCTGGCTTAGGGGGTCAGAATATGAAACATATGGAATTAGCACAGAAAAAGGGAAAGCGCTGGGATCACTTGAAAATCAAGGGCGGGCGAATCGAGCACGAGTGGGATCTCGGGCGTGATCGCGGCAGCCGTAGCACGGCGCTTTCAAATATCGATTCGCATGTCGGGCGGCATGGTAAGAAGACCGAGGGCAAGCTGCCGTATTTGGTGATGGCTGCGGTGGTTGCTGGGCTCATGGTGCTGGCGAATCAAGGAGATGATGTCAGCTTGGTGGTCTGGGGGCTGTTGCCGACTTTGTTTGTCGTGCTCATGGTGGTGGCCTTTCGTATCCGTGCGAAAGAGGACGCGTCTATTATTTATATGAAAGATGGATCGGTCTTTGCCGTCATTCGCCACGATTGGGTGGAGCCAGCGGAACGCGAAGCGTTTTTGAAGAAGTTGAAGTGAGTGTTTGCCAGAAACCAGCAGGTCAAGGTCGAGAAGGTCAGTCGCTCAGTTGACTTGACTCCTTACGTTATTCAATTAAAAGTAAGGAATGGGTGTGTTGCAGGCAAAAGTTACGACAAAGGGGCAGATTACTTTGCCGAAGGCGGTTCGGGAGCAGTTGTCGATTCGAACGGGGGACCGGATTGAATTCTCCGTAAATGAAGCGAATGAAGTGAAGCTTCGTCGGATGCAGCCAGCAGGCTCCTCAGGAGGATGTGCTCGAGCGTTTCTCAAGCCGCAGCATAAGCGGCTGACGCGAGAAGAAGAGCGTGCTGCGATGCTGAACGAGGTGGCTGCAAAATATTCGCCAGAGAAGACGTCATGATTACATTGGATACGAATCACCTGCTTCGTCACGTCTTACAGGATGATCCAAAGCAGTGTCAAAAAGTGTCAACGTTGCTGCAGGAGCAAGCTGAAGCGGGGGGGCCATTGCTCATTCTCGACCTGGTGGTCATGGAAACCTGTTGGGTTCTAATGAAAGTGTATGGCTTGGATGCATCGGAATGGGCGCATGTCCTTGAATCCCTGCTGTCCGATAGTGCCTTTACTTTCGAGGATTCATCCAAGTTGCGACACGCAGTGAATCTGTATCAATCGGGGAAGGCTGATTTCAACGACTATTTGATTCTTGCGACTGCCCAGTCTCAAGGCGCGACGCTTGAGACATTCGACAAGGAACTGCGAGAGTCGATGTAGTTGGATCGGGGGACACATTCACGGCGACTGCCGCCTCAGTGCTATAGTTTGCCCGCGTCCGATAGCACTGCCGGCTGGTTGGCAGCTTCGATCTGAATCCAGTCGGCCATGATGCGGGCACTTTCGCGCAGGTAGATGTCGAAGGCGGGCTTGTCCTTTTCGTCTTCCTCGTCAGTGGCGTCGGTGTCAGCGACTTCGGTACTCGCTTCCGTGCTGCTTTCAGCTGCGAGCGCAGCTTCGGCGGCCTCAGCTTCTTCTAGGTTCTTCTTCGACTCAGCTTCTTGCTCTTCCGCGATTTTAAGAATGATTTCTTCGGCGGCGTAGTTGGTTTCACGAAGTGCTTCGTAGCCGTCGTCCATTGCTTCAATGTAAGTTTGGTCTTTGACCTTACGAGCGATGCGTTGCTCGAGATTTAAGGAAATCGACTTTTCGTCGTAGCGTTGACGGCGCCATTCGATTTGTTCGTTGAGGAATGCGAATTCTTCGAGGGAGTCTTGGCGAGCCAAGCTTTGCTCTGCGAGGGCGGCTTTGAGTGCAGGATCTTCTGGGCTGGAAATGTTCAGCTTCTTCCAGTCGTTGAACCAATCGACTTCGGCGATCGAATCCCAAGGCAAGGCATGCGGTAGGTCGGATTCTCCGATGGGTAGGAACTCGTTGACTGAGGGCAGTGCAATATCGGATGGCACGCCTTTGAGCTGAGTGGAGCTGCCTCCTGGGAGGTAGAACTGCTTGATCGTGATCTTGGAAGCTACGGGGCGTGTCTGTGGCGTTGCTGCGTTTTGGAACCATGAGAAGGCTGGACGCGTGTTCATGTGGTAAACTTCCTGCACGGTGCCTTTACCGTGGGTGGATGAGTTCCCCACGATGAGTGCGCGGTTGTGGTCTTGCAGCGCACCGGCGACGATCTCGGAGGCCGAGGCACTGAAGCGGGAGGTCAGCACGATGAGTGGGCCTTCCCACTGGATGTCGAGATCACGGTCGGAGAGCACGTCGGTGCGTCCGTCTGGATTGCGCACTTGCACGACGGGGCCGACGGGGATGAAGAGTCCCGCGACGCGCACGGCCTCGCTGAGCAGACCGCCACCATTCATGCGAAGGTCGAGGATGATGCCTTGGGCACCAGCCGCTTTGAGCTTCTGGAGCAGCTCGGTGACGTCGCCAGCGGTGGTGGTCAATGTGCCGCCCGCGCCGATGTTGCCGTAGAAGGACGGCAGTTCGATGACGCCGACTGGGATGAGTTCGCCGTCGGCATCAGGAATGTCGATTAATTTCGCGGAAGCGAGGTTGGCGGTGAGTTTGACTTCGCCACGAGTGATCGAGACCTCTTTGCGGGCTGAGGGATCGCCTGCAGATCCGGGGCGGATGAGTAGGCGCACGACGGTGCCTTTTTCGCCTTTGATTTTTCGAACGACGTAGCGGAGCTGCATGTCGACGATATCTTCGAATTCACCGTCGCCTTGAGCCACGCCGAGAATCTTATCCTCATCGTGCAGCAGGCCGGATTCTTCGGCCGGGCCGCCGGGGAGGATTTGCTTGATGGTGCAGATGCCGTCGTCGTCTTGAAGTAGGGCACCGATGCCAACGAAGGAGTTTTGCACGGCGGAGTTAAAGCTTTCGAGTGTGTCTGCGGAGAGGAAGCTGGAGTGCGGGTCGAAGAGTTGAGTCATCGCATTGATGAAGGACTCTTGGACTTCGGCAGCTTCGCGATCGACGATATAAGTGAGGTTACGCTCGTAGCGTCGGCGAATCTTTTCGCGTGCGGCGTCGAGTGTTTCAGCCATGAACTCGGGGTCATTGAGCAGGCGTTGCACCTTGGTCGGGTCATAGGCATCGTCGTCATTGTCCTTCACGAGATCTGGGTTCTGAGTTTCGCCATATTCGACCTCTTCTTCTTTCTCCTCGCCTGCGAGTGAGAGGAGTTCGTTGAGGAGCTCGTATTTTAAGCGACGCTCCCAGAGGTCAGTGCTGTCGGCGGCATTGGCTGGCCATTCGGCTTCGCGGCGGTCGGGAGCAAAGCTCGCTTCAGTGCTGAAGTCGAAGTCTTGAGTGAGGCGCTCGTAGGCCCAATCGGTGCGAGTGGTGACGTTTGTCTGAAAGGCAGCGTAGATTTCGAAGGCGGCATAGAGGTTTCCTTTTTGGAGGAAATCTTCCATCGCGTTGCCGAAGCGGAAGGTGAATTCGTCCACTTCACTTTGCATGAAATACATGCGGCCGTAATCGAAGGATTCGGTGAATGCTTCGACCATCTCTTTGCCGTCGAGTTTCTCCATCGTTCCACGGAGATAGTGGCGCGAGTTAATGGTATTCACCACCCAGCGCGTTTGAGATGCCATTTCTTTGGTCTGCTCGAACTGCCCGTAAACAGGGCCGTGGAGCGTGATGGCGGCGAGCGTGATACTGCCGAGGCGAGTGATGGTTTTGAGCATAGAAGTCATTAACAAGTAAGAAAGTGGGACGAAGCGCGAGTAGCGCGAAGATGGTGAACCGTCTGCGGTTTGCCCCGAAGGGGTGACTGAAGCCGGGTGCCCTTTGGGCAGGTGAAGGAACAAAGTCTGAAGGTGGGGCGATTATTTACTGAGTATGTCTTTTGCTCGGTCGAGGGTTGCTTTTTCGGTAGCGTCGAGCGAGCCAAAGCCGGAGGCGTTGATTTTATCTAAGATGCGATCGACCTCTTTCTGGAGATCATCGGTGCTGGTCGTCGGGCGATTGACGCGGTAGCTGGTATGCGCTGCGGTTTTCTTGCGGCGCTTAAACCACTCTGGCACTTCGATGACGGGGCTACCAGTTCCCGCGCCAAAGGGTGACTGTTTGCTGTAAACATAGCGGAAGTAGAGCACGCCGACGAGGAAGCCGCCGAGGTGTGCGGAGTGTGCGACGTGTGCATTGCCAGGCAGTTCGACGAACAGCAGGGCATAGATGGAGTAGCCGAGTAGTCCCCAGAACAGCCATTTTGGCTTCACGGTCACTGGTAGAATAAAGAAGAGGAGCAGCGTGATCGGTTGCTCGGGGTGGCGCATGCAGAAGAAGGACACTAGCGCGAAGACCGCTGCTGAAGCACCGACCACGGTGTTGTGGCCGTTGAAGTGAAAGGCCAAATAGGTGAGTGCGCCAACGAGTGCGCCGCTGAAATAGAGTAGTAGGAACTGCTGCTTACCGAGCAGTGGCTCCAACATCCGACCGATAAAGTAGAGACCGAGCATATTGCCCAAAATATGCATGATCGTCTCAGTGCTGTGCAGGAAGGCATAGCTGAACACCGTCCAGACTTTGAGCGCTTTGAAATTGTCGGCGCTAAAGGCAAACCAGTCGCCGAGGAAAGAGTTGGGGCGTCCCCCGTAGGCGGGGAAGCTGACATTGAGCACTTGTTGGAGCACAAAGATGCCAATCGTCACAACGAGGAGAATCGTCACTGCGCTGGTCTGCTTGGCGGCAGGCTCAGGCGTTTGACGCATATACGGGCGGTCGTAGAGCATAGAAAAATTAAACGTGGGAAATTGCACTCAACGAGACCGCATTGAAGCGGGCGTGTTCCCGTGAGAGCAAAGGAGACAGAGAATAGTGTTTTGGGGGGGATTGCAATCGAAGCTTCAGATTTGATGCAAATCAGAAGCAGTGGGGTTCCCGCTTGACTCAGAAAGGAAATTCTCGATTTTGCAGGTTATGGCAGAAATAGACGAAAAATGGCCGGAAAATGTGAAGGGTAAGTTCTATGTCGATGAGCAATGCATCGATTGTGACTTATGCCGCGAAACTGCTCCGGATTTCTTCACCCGTAACGAAGACGGAGGTTATTCCTTCGTGCACAAGCAACCGGAGTCTGAAGAAGGCATCGAGCTGTGCATGGAAGCCCTCGAAGGTTGCCCCGTCGAAGCGATTGGTGAAGACGGCGAAGGCTAAAGCGCTTTCCCTGAATTGAATTTCAAAAGCCCGCAAGTAATTGCGGGCTTTTTTGTCGACGTATGCTCGCTTAAGAGAACTTCTTCCAGGCCATTGGCATGAAGAGGACGAGCACGGCGTAGAGCTCCAAGCGTCCCAGTGTCATCAGCAGTGACAGAAACAGCTTGGTCGAGGAGCGCAGAAAGTGGAAGTTGTCGCTGGGGCCGACTTGGTCGAAGCCTGGGCCGATATTGAAGAGTGTGGCCTGCACGCAGGAGAAGGTGCTGAGGAATGTCAGCTCGGGTTCATTCGCGGAGACGAATAGCATGGAGCAAATTTGCAGCGAAACCATCAGCATGAGGAAAATGATGACGCTCTGAATGGCACTTTCCCCGAGTGGCTTGCCTCCCATACGCATGGGGATGGTCAGGTTCGGGCGGAAGGAGAGTGCAATACTACGCATGGAGCCGCGCAGTGCGATAATGACGCGCACGACTTTGACGCCACCAGCGGTTGAGCCAGAGCAGCCGCCGATAAACATTAGGATGATCAGTAGCATCTTGGCGGGCGGGAGCCAGTCTTCGAAGTCTGTCGAAGCGAAGCCAGTCGTCGTCATGATTGATACGGCCTGGAAGGTGGCGCTGCGAAAGGTGTCGGCACTGGGGAGTTCACCAGTCATTTCGACGAGATACATCGTGAGTAGCAGTGTGCTGCCAACGAGAATACCGTAGAACCATAGGACTTCTTGGGTGTGCCGTAGTATGTGGAATTTCCCCATGAAAATTCGTATGACGAACACAAAGGTCGTGCCACTGATCGCCATGAAAATGATGGCAATCCACTCAATGAGTGGGCTTTGGAAGTGCTCGATGCTGTTGGCTTCAGTGCTGAAACCACCGGTCGCGATCGTCGTCATGGCGTGATTCACCGCTTGGAACCAGTTCATTCCCGCCACCTTATAGCAAATCGCGCAGATCGTGCTGATTGCTAAATAGTAGATCATCAGGGTCACCGCGCCCTGTTGGATCCGACCTTGGTCGAAGTCGGCTGCCGAGCCGGAGGACTCATTACTGAAGAGAATCTTCGCACCTGCACCGAGCGAAGAGAGTAGGGCGACGAAGAACACGACTACTCCTAGGCCGCCCATCCATTGGCTTAGGGAGCGCCAAAATAAGAGGCTCTTCGGGAATTCGTGAAAGTTTTCAAACGCGGTGGCTCCAGTCGTCGTCAGCCCAGAGCTACACTCGAAAATGGCATCGGCATAGTCGCAGTTCTCAACGATCAGGATGTAAGGGATTGCGCCGATTAAGGTTGCGAGAAACCACGAGAGCCCGATTAAGCACAGTGCCTCGCGACGGAACATCTGTTGGGTGCCCTTGCGCCCTAGCCAATGAAAGACAGCAGAGAGTATCAGCGAAATGCCAATCGACATCACAAAGGCCTTCATCGACTGGTCCTCGCTTAAGTGCTCTCCATTGAGTGCACCGACGATCAGGCAGAGGCTGAAGGCTCCGGCCAAGACGAGTAAGACCTTACTCAGTAACTTGTAGATGATACAGGTATTCACAGGCGGGAAGGCTTCATATTAAACCAAGTGAGAAATCAACTCTTTCTCTTGATCTTTATTTACGAGGACGAGCACACGGTCGCCTGCGAGTATGGTGTCATCTGCTGCGGGCACGCTTGCTTTAAACTTGTGCTGAATGGCCACGAACAAACTGCCGCGTGGTAAATGAATGTCTTTGATCGTGCGCCCGACGATCGGGCTAGAATGGCTGATCTTGATTTCTAGAATAGATCCAGCATTTGGCAGTTTCGCCAAGGTCGTGACTGTTTCAGTCGAAAGCGTGCGCAGCATGAAATCGGCAGTCGCACGGCGCGGAGAGACCACGACTTCGATCGCAAGCGTCGTTTTGAGCATTCCTAGAAGCTCGTCGTAGTCGCCTTTGTTGATGACGAGTTGCACATGCTTTGCGCCTAGCTTGGAGGCTTGGATACAGGTCAGGATGTTTTCCTCGTCATCCTTCGTGCAGCCTACGAAATAGTCGGCACTGCCGATTTGCTCTTCTTCTAGTAAGCGGAGCGAAGTGGCGTCTCCATTAATCACCGTAATATGCGGAAAGCGTTCAGCGAGCATGCGGCAAATGCCTTGATCCTTTTCGATCACGCGAATCTTAAAGCGCGGGTTGCTGAGTAGTTGAATGAGGTTAATTGCGGTCTCACTGGCTCCAAAAAGCACGACTCTAGACAGTTCTGCTTTGTGCTTTGGGTCGAATTTTTCACGAAGCGTGAACAGTGCTTCTGGATGGCCGAAGTGCGTGACGAGGTCGCCTTCCTGCATCACACTCTCAGCACTCGCGATTTCGATGCCCTCTGCATTTTGAATGAGGCCGATGCGCACCCGGGAGTCGAATTTGAGATCTTTGAGCTGCTTACCGATCAAGCGAGAGCCTGCGGAGACGCGTTGTTGCTGCACTTCGATCTGTCCGCGGGCAAAGTTTTCCACCGCCACACGGCCTGCGCCGCGAATTTCTTTGGCCAGCTCAACGGCGCAAATCGCTTCCGGATTGACCAGTAGGTCGATACCGAAGTGCAGTTGGTAGTTGATCACCGAATTATCGCTGTAGGTCTCGTCGTGAATACGAGCGATGGTGTTTTTCGCTCCGAGCCCCTTGGCCAATGAGCAGGAAATCACGTTGGTGCGATCATCACTGGTCATCGCGAGGAAGGCATCGCACTCAGCCACATCGACTTCGACCAATTGACGCGCAGAGCTGCCGTTGCCATGGATGATACGTGCATTCTGCTCCTCATCGAGCTTCTCACAGCGTAGCGGAGAGCGTTCGATCAGGGTCACATCGTGCCCAGCGGCAGCGAGTGTGGTGCAAAGATTGTGGCCGACTTCGCCGGCGCCAACGATGATGATTTTCATAACGGATGTGTCTAAATGACTTTAAACTTCCGGGGCAGTGTGACGGTGTCTCCCCGTATTTCCAGAGTTTTATACTGACACTTCCACCGTAAAACTGGAGCGCTTCCCCGGCTCGACGGTGTGCAGCCCTTTGCCGTGTTCGGCGCTATTGGGCGGTCCCATCCATGGCTCGACGCAGTAGAATGGGCTGTCTTTGAACTCCGTCCAGATCACGATCGCATTTTCGGACGATGCGGTCTCGGTGTCCTGCAAAATGCGCATCTTGATGTCCTCGCTGCCGTCATTGGGGCCGAATCTCGTGAGATCGCCGTTCAATTTGGTGAAGATGCGGTCGCTGTTCTCGGATTTGCCGAACGAGCTGCCTTTCTCAAACGGTTTGACCGGAGCCAGTGAGCCGTCGTCGGCGTGGGTGTAGCATTCTTTGGCTGGGATTTTAAAGCGGTAGTCCGAGCGCGTCGATCCCTCGCGCCATGGCAGGGTGAAGTAGAAGTGATGTCCCGCAGACCAGAGGATCGGCTTGGTGTCCAGATTCTCCAGCGCCAGAGTGACGGTCAAGGACAGTTCGCTAAACTCGTAGCGCACCGTGAAGCGATAGTCATACGGGTAGGCCTCGCGGTCGGAGTCCGTCGGTTCGAGCTCTGCGGTGAAGCCCTTTTCGTTGATGGCAACGACTTTGAATGCGCCAACCTTCGCGAAACCGTGCATCGGCATGGGGCGCACGGTGCCGTGTTGATCCGGCCAATAGCCGATTTCGCCAGCATGGAAACTGCGAGCTGAGAACGGGAAGAGGATCGGATTGCCCCCGCGCACTTTGGCAAAGTTGTTGAAGTCCGCGTCTTCGGGCCAGTGAATGACGTCGCGAACGTTGCCGTCGGACATTTGCAGGTTCCAATTCATCAAGCGCGCGCCTTCTTCGATGCGGGCCAGAAAGGTCGAAGGGCCGCAGTTCCAGCGATGTAGCGTGATGCCATTATAATCAATCGTTTCCATGGAGTCTAGAGTTGAAGGAACTTCAGCACGTTGTCTAGCGTCGGATTTCAGAGTTTTGAGGGCGCCCCGATCGTGGGGGGGCCGAACGCGGATGCCCTGCGGAGCTCGAGGGCAGTGCGCTTACAGTGAGCTGAGGCTCTGAGGTGACGCGCAAGCGCGCACCCCACGGGTGAGCTGGAATTCTTGATTTAAAAACAGGAAACTCACTGTAGTCGAATTAAAATCATCAAGCGTGCTTGCCTTCTATTCGAGATTTTCAGACGATAATTAGCATATGGCGATTGCTCGTTTTTTACTCCTGTTACTCATTGCCTGTTCGGCGACTGTGTCCGCTCAAAAAGTAGAGGGAATAGATCCGGTTTCTCCGGGAAAAGGGATGGTCGATGTCTATGTGATTCCGATCACGGATGCGATTAGCACGCCGAATCTATACATCCTGCGACGTGGCCTGAAGGAGGCCATCGCCAACGATGTTGGCATGGTGATTCTGGATATGGATACGCCTGGTGGACGGGTCGATATCACACTAGACATGATGGAGATGCTGGATCGCTTTGACGGGATCACCGCGACGTATGTCAATGACGACGCGATCTCGGCTGGTTCGTTTATCGCTGCCGCGACACAGGAGATCTACTTCTCGCCGCGCGGCAAGATGGGCGCTTCGGCAGTGATCCAAGGCACGGGCGAGGATGTCGCAGAGACTGCGAAGCAAAAAATCGAGAGTTACCTGCGGGCGAATATTCGCGTGATGACTGCCGAGTATCCGTATCGCTCGGATGTCGTGCGCGCCATGCTGGACGCAGACTTTGAGCTGAAGATTGGCGATGAAGTGATCAAGCCTGCTGGTGAATTGTTAACGCTGACTGCGACTGAGGCGGTGAAGGAATATGGCGATCCGCCGCACAAGCTGCTGGGGGAGGGGATCTATGATTCGATTGAGGATTTGCTCGATGCGCGTCTCGGCGAGGGCAATTATGAGATCCGCGACTTTGAGATCAGCTACTCTGAGGAAATTGCAAAGTGGATGAATACCATCGCGCCACTACTGATGGGTTTGGGCGTATTGCTGCTCTTTCTCGAATTCAAAACGCCGGGCTTCGGGGTCTTTGGAATTAGTGGACTGGTTCTGCTGGGGATCTTCTTTGCCAGCCATTACGTGGCAGGGCTCGCAGGCAATGAGGCGGTGTTCTTCTTTTTGTTGGGCGTGCTGCTAGTGCTGGTGGAGCTATTCTTCTTTCCCGGGACGGTGGTGTTTGCCCTGTCTGGGCTGGGCTTGATGCTTGGTTCTCTGCTTTGGACGATGGTCGATTATTGGCCGTCCGGCGAAGACGGCGAGGGCATTGGGTTGACGCCTGAAATGTTTGCCGAGCCGCTGGTGCAGTTGATCTACGGCATTTCAATCACCCTTGGCGGTATCATACTGGTGGGGCGCTTCTTTAAGGGCTCTTGGTTTGAGCGCAAGCTGGTGCTAGAAACTGCGGCGGGTGGCGATAGTCAGACCATTCGCGAAGCGCGTGAATCGAAGTTGCCCAAAGTAGGCAGTCAGGGCGTGGCACTCACGCCATTGCATCCTGGCGGGCGAGTTGAAATTAAAGGGCAGCGCTTTGAGGCGCATTGTTCGGTCGGACTGATTGAGCGCGGTGCGAAGGTGCGCGTGGTGTCGAGTAGTGACTTTGAGTTAATCGTAGAGGAGGCTTCAGCATGAGTATGATACTTGGTTTAATCGCGGCAGCACTGGTGTTGGTCTTCTTTGAGATCATCCTTCCAGGTGGTGTGCTCGGTGTCTTGGCCGCACTATGTGTGTTGGCCGCGACATGGTTCGGTTTTGAGTCATACGGAGTGATCGGGGCTGCTATAGTGTTCTTCGGCTCACTCGTTGCGATTGGTGTGCTCGTGTTTGTTGAGTTCAAATTGTTTGCAAACACATCGCTCGGGCGGAAGTTTTTCCTAAAGTCAGCCATTGAGGGGCATACTCGCGCGGCGGTGGCAGAAGATTCGATAATAGGGAAAGAGGGCGTTGCTTTAACTCGTTTAAATCCGTCAGGAAAGGTTGCGATTGGCGGCAAGAGCTACGAAGCTTCCTCACAAGACGGTTACATCGAGCGTGACCAAGCAATTGCGGTCGTGGCTCAAGACAGTTTCAAATTAATCATTAAAAAACTATGAATACATTAATACTCCCCCTCGCCCTTGCGGGCTGGCAACTCGGTGCTGCTGCGATCCTTGGACTGATTGTCCTAGTCTTGGTCATTGTGATCGCGACTTTCTTCATGACTTGGCTGCGTGCCATGCTTTCGGGCGCATCCGTTGGGTTCCCGACTCTGATCGCAATGCGACTACGCGGTGTGCCTGCTTCGTTGATTGTGAATGCACGTATCACTGCGGTCAAAGCTGGGATCGAGATCAGTGCGAACGATCTCGAAGCGCATTATCTTGCTGAGGGTAACGTCATTCAAACCGTGCAGGCGATCATCGCTGCCGATAAAGCTAATATCAATCTCAACTGGCAACGTGCCTGTGCGATCGACCTCGCGACCAAGGGCACTGGCAAGTCCGTGCTCGAAGCGGTGCGCACCTCGATTAATCCTAAAGTGATCGAATGCCCAGCCACTGGTGGTGGACGTTCTACGATCGACGGTGTCGCCAAAGATGGTATTCAAGTGAAGGCACGCGCTCGTGTGACGGTGCGTTCGAATCTCGATAACTACGTCGGCAGTGCACTGGAAGAGACGATTATCGCTCGTGTGGGTGAAGGTATTGTCACCACGATTGGTTCAGCGGATTCGTATAAGACTGTGCTGGAGTCCCCTGATAGTATTTCAAAAGTTGTGCTAGAACGCGGGCTCGATGTGGGCACTGCTTTCGAGATCCTTTCAATTGATATCGCCGACGTGGACGTTGGCGAAAATATCGGCGCAAAGCTCCAAGAGTCGCAAGCGGAGGCCGACAAGAACGTGGCTCAAGCGAAGGCGGAAATGCGTCGTGCGGCTGCGGTCGCGCTGGAGCAGGAAATGAAGGCGAAGGTCGAAGAGATGCAGGCGAAGGTCGTCGAAGCGGAGGCCGAAGTGCCACTCGCAATGGCTGAAGCCTTCCGCTCTGGAAACCTCGGTGTCATGGACTACTTCAAGATGAATAACATCAAGGCAGACACTGACATGCGTGATTCGATCTCCAAGGGAGACGAAAAGAAATAGAGTTTTTGTATGAGTGAGGCGGTCAACGCTGGCCGCCTCACTTAACTTAAAACCTAAGCCGTAATGGAAAATTTAGAAGAGATTTTAAAAGTCGTCGGTGGCCTCATTTTTGGGGCGATCTACCTCTTTGGGAATCAGATATTTAAGAGCAAAGACGAGGATGCACCGCGTCCACCGACCTTGCCACGCGAGTCCGGCGACAGCGCATCGGATGAGTATGCCGAGCGTCAGCGCCAGATCCAGGAAGCGATTCGCCGCAAGATACTGGAGCGTCGTCAAGCGACGGACGGAGCCCCAGCGGCTCCACCGCAACCAGTTGCGCAGCATCGTGAGCAGCACAAGCAGGTTGCTGAACGCCAAAAGGAAACGCATCAACGCACGCCACATGTGGAGCCGACTCCCCATGAAGCGGACACGGATGCTCGTTTTTCTTGGGATGAATCCGATAATGCTTACGAGCAACAAATGCAGGAGCGGTTACAACAGATCGAGGTCACGAAGCGCCGCGCTGAAGCACTGAAGCGTCAATCCGGTGTATCGAGTCAATCTTCCGAAACTGCTGAGCGTGGTAAATCGACAGTCCGCAGAGGGCTACGTTCTGGTTCTGTGCGATCCGTGTTGCGCGATCCCGACGCAGCTCGCACAGCCTTTATCTATGGCGAAGTCTTAGGCAAACCCGTTGGGATGCGCGAGTCTGGCAGCGGTGTGGGGAACTAGCAGATCTCTGATCTGAGGTAGGGGCTTTGCTCGCGAAGACCGCGGTCTCTAGAGGCCAAACCATATGGCGAACTATATGACTCAAACCTTTTCAGGTTAAGCATTCGCCCGTCGATTGGGGTGAAATCGAAGAGCGATCGAATTTATCTTGGTGCCAGATTAACTCGCGGTGTTGTGCGCGGGCTTCGCAAGCAAAGCCCCTACAATTCCTTGAACTACTGAATCGTCATCTTTGCTTGGCCTTCGCGCTCTGAGCGTATCCTTTCACCTGCTGGATTGACGACCACGAGATTCTCTCCTGCAGTAAATAGGATTACGACCGGTCCAATCTTTGTCAGGGAGACGGTTTCGCCACCGCTAAGGGTCTTCTGGAAGAGGATCTGATTATCGTTCTTCTGTTTGACCGCTACGAACACATTGCCAGTCGCAATTAGAGTAATGCTATCTTCTGTGACCGCATCCGGCACGTCCGGTGTGGTGGACTCCGCCGTTTCAGTGATTGCAGATGGTTCGCGCAGATCTGGAGTTTCGACCTCAGGATCACCGCCAAGTATTGCTTTCATCAGGCTGAAGATGACAACCACGAGTGCCAGCGTGCCAACGGCAACGAGGCCGGCCTTGATGTAGAACATCTTGTCACTATCGTCCTCTAAATTCGCATCTTCTTCGGCTTCACTTGTAGGGGTGGACGAGGAAATATGACCGTAGGAGGACTCTTCGCCGGAGTGGATCGGTTCTTCCGTCGAGCTTTTGACTTCCATGCTGCCGAATAGCTCGGCGCCTTTTTTATTACCGCGTGTTTTGCTCAGCACATGTGCATGGTAATCGGTCAGGATGTTCTCAGGATCGAGTTTGAGGTAGCGTGCGTAGTTCTTGAGGAATCCACGTTTGTAGATTTCGGGAAGTTCAAAATCGAATTTGTCCTGCTCGATATTACCTAAAAAATCACTACGGATTTTTGTAGCCTCAGCTGCTTCGCGCAGAGAAATACCCTTGCGCTTACGTGCTTCTTCAAAACGTTCCCCGATACTTTGCATTGGAGCGCATTATGTGAGTGTCTTGTTTTACACCGCAAGCATGGAATCTTGGGAATTCAAGTGTGCGGGGCGGCTTGATTACGTGTCATGGGCCGTAGCTCGGTGCTTTAGCCCGAGGGCCGAGGCTGAGTGCCGTGCCTCTCCGGCGTGCTGCGTCTAAAGCGCGCAGCCACTGTTCTTTTCTGGGTGTTCTTTGTCGGAGCCGTAGCTCGTTGCTTTAGCCCAATGCCATTGCATATGGATGTAGCACCAAAGGTGCGTCCTATTTCAGCCTAGGGCAACGCCCTAGGATTTGAATGAACCACCTCCTGAGCCCTGAAAGGGCGACCTAAGCGCACAAAGGCTTGGCCTATCGAATAGAACGCCCTTTCAGGGCTAGCGGTCGGGGGCTTGAATTCCCGGGGCGGTGCCCCGGGCTGATATAGGTTGCCCCGTTGGGGCGAGCAATCATCCAAATTGAAACGATGACAATCTAGTTTTCTGCTGAACGGTTATATCATTTTACGACAATACAAACTGCAGATCGCCCCACTCGCCGTCTTGGCGAGAGTTCACCGTGATGGTGTCGTCAGGACGCAGCTCGGCAAACTTTGCTTCGTAGTGACTGCGCACGAGCTCGAGCTCTTTAACGAGGATGCCGCTCAGCGCGAGTGTGCCACCAGACTTGACGCCGTGGACGACGGGATTGCAGTGCGGGATCAACACGTCGGTTTGAATGTTGGCGAGCAACAGATCGGCTTGGCGGCCGTTGAGACCTTTCTCCAGATCGGCGACTTCAAACTCAAGTTTGCAAATGTGTGGGTTTTCTTCGGCATTGCTGTGGCAAACCACAATCGCCTCGGGGTCGAAGTCGAAGCCGAGGATCTTCTTAAAGCCGAGCGTGGATGCGGAAAGTGCTAGCACGCCAGAGCCGCAACCTGCGTCGATCACTTCAAGGGAGTCGAGCTTGTCTGCATTGGCATCGCGATAGTCTTGGAGGCGACGAGCGCAGAGGCGTGTGGTCTCGTGAGCGCCGGTGCCGAAGGCCATACCGGCATCGAGATAGACAACAGCTGCGTCGGCGGGTGTTTTGATGTTGTCGCGTTCCCAGAGTGGAATCCAGTGCAGCTGGCGGTCGCTCCATGGCTTGACGAATTCTTTGTATGCATTCTGCCAATCCGCATCTTCGATCACGGTTTCAGCAAACGTCTCAGGTAGTGTTGGGAACTCAGCGCGCAGCTCCGCCAGGGCGGCGTGTGCTGTCTCGGAGTCCGCGAAGATGCCGAACACTTCGTAGGGATCGTTGATCTCTTTTTGCATCACACCCCAGTGGGCGGATTCGATTTCGTAGAAATAGCCGTCGAGGATGTCAGCCATTTCGTCGGGAATGAGGGCGCGGAGTTCGAATTGTGTGCTCATAGAAATGTGTGTTGAAAAGACCTGCTGATGATGGCTTCGCTCAGAAATCGCAAGCTTTTGGATAAATCAGCCGGTGTTTTTGACTGTGGATCGATTTCCTATAGGTTCAGCACTTTGTATCAGACTCAATCAACGATATTTATTATGATCAAAGCTTACGCCGCAACCGCTCCGGGAGGAAAACTCGAATCTTTTGAATACGATCCTGGTCCGCTCACCGCGGGCGAAGTCGAGATCAATGTAGAGCATTGCGGCATTTGCCATAGTGATTTGAGCATGCTCAATAATGAGTGGGGCATGACGCAGTATCCCTTTGTGCCAGGTCATGAGGTGGTCGGCACCATCGGCGCAGTCGGTGCGGACGTGACGCATCTTAAGGTGGGGCAGCGCGTGGGGCTCGGTTGGCACTCGGACTATTGCTGCACCTGCGGCTCCTGCCTAGAGGGCGATCATAATCTTTGCCCGACTGCGAATGGCACGATTGTTGGGCGCCATGGTGGCTTTGCCGAGCAAGTGCGCGCCAGTGCGATCAGTGTGGTGGCACTACCGGATGGACTCGATCCAGCGAAGGCGGGGCCGTTGTTTTGCGGGGGGATCACGGTCTTCAATCCCTTGGTTCAGTTTGATATTAAGCCGACCTCCAAGGTGGCCGTGGTTGGTATTGGCGGTCTCGGGCACATGGCCTTGGGGTTTCTCAACGCATGGGGCTGTGAGGTGACTGCCTTTACATCCACTGATGCCAAGCGAGAGGAGGCGTTGCAAATGGGTGCGCATCATACCTTGAATTCTCGTGATGCCGACGAGTTGACCGCCGCCGCCGGTAGTTTTGATCTGATCTTATCGACGGTGAATGTGAAGCTCGATTGGAATAGCTATTTGGGCACTTTGAAGCCGAAAGGACGTCTTCACTTTTTAGGGGCGACTTTGGAGCCGCTCGACCTCGGAGCGATGTCTTTGATAATGGGGCAGCTCAATGTGTCAGGTTCACCAGTCGGGAGTCCGGCGACGATTGCCAAGATGCTGGAGTTCGCGGCATTGCACCAGATTGAGCCAGTGACGGAGCACTTCAGCTTCGATCGAGTGAATGAGGCGATCGAGCGCCTCGAAAGCGGCAAGGCGCGCTATCGCATCGTGCTGAGTCGCTGAGCGGTGCTTATTTCGCCTGCTTGATCTTACCCTTACTCAGGCGGGCGACGACGTCGGGCAGGAGTTGGTGCTCGACGATGTGTACCTTCTTCTCGAGCAGTTCGAGTGTATCCTTTTCTTCAATACGGATCTCTTTCTGGTCAATGATGGGGCCGGCATCGAGGGCGGGCGTCACCCAGTGCACGGTGCAGCCAGTAACTTTGACGCCGTGGTCCCACGCCTGCCCAATGCCACTCATGCCCGGAAAGCTGGGCAAGAGGCTAGGGTGCAGATTGATGACATGACCATCAAAAGCTTCGATGAAGCGGCGTTCAATGATGCGCATGAACCCGGCCAGCACGATCAGCTTTGGCGAGAATGATAGAATGCGTTCGATGTAGGCTTGCTCAGCTTCTTCACTGAGGCGGGCGCCTTTGCGCTTCGGGTCGATATAAATCGCAGGCACTTGATACTTCTGCCCGAGGGCAAGGATTCCGGCATCTTCATGGTCACTAATGATTGCAGCGATCTTTGCCGCACCGAGTTGCTTGCTGGCTTCTGCTTTTAACAGCGCTTCAGCATTTGAGCCACGGCCGGAGCCGAGAATTACGATTGGATAAGCCACAAGCGAATTAAGAATTAGGAATTGGGAATTAAGAGTATAACTCTAGCGGAAGAACTTCTTCGCTTTTTCGACGAAGGATTCACCCATCGGGTTTGCCGGATCGCCGCACACTTCGGCGAACTCTTCGAGTTTCTTCTTTTGTTCGCCAGAGAGCTTGGTCGGCACTTCGACTTGAACGCGGATGAGCAGGTCGCCCTTGCCGTTGCCACGTAGATGAGGCACGCCTTGATTGCGCAAGCGGAAGGTGGTGCCAGTCTGTGTGCCGGATGGAATCTTCAGTGTGCCTTTGCCAAACAGGGTCGGCACGTTGATCGAGCCGCCCAGTGAGGCGAGTGTGAATTTGATCGGCACTTCACAGAAGAGATCGTGGTCGTGGCGCTCGAATAGTTCGTGCTCCTTGACGTGGACGATAATGTAGAGATCGCCCGCTTGGCCGCCCATTTGGCCGGCTTCACCCTTACCTGCAGAGCGGAGTTTCGAGCCAGTCGATACGCCGCCTGGGATGCGCACCTTGACGGTGCTGCTGTCCATTTCGCGGCCTTCACCGTGACAGCTGGTGCAGGGCTTTTCGATGGTTTGCCCTGCGCCTTGGCAGCTTGGGCAGACTTGGCGGAAACTAATAAAGCCACGGTTGGAGGAGACTTGGCCTGCGCCACCACAGGTGGAGCAAGTGACCCGCTTCGAGCCGGGCTCTGCGCCTTCGCCGTGGCATTTCTTACACTCAACAGGACGTCGATAGCGGATTTCTTTTTCGCAGCCTTTGACTGCTTCTTCCAAAGTGATCTCTAGATCATAGCGCAGATCGGAGCCATGTGCAGCCCCGCCAGCGGATTGTCCGCCACCGCCGCCGAAGAATTCTTCGAAGATGCCGCCACCGCCGCCACCACCACCGCGGCCGCCGAAGGCTTCGCGGAACATGTCGAATGGATCGTGGCCACCGCCACCACCACCACCGCCCATGCCACCTTGGAAGGCGGCGTGTCCGTAGCGATCATAGGCCGCGCGCTTATCGGGGTCTTTGAGATTATCGTAGGCCGAAGAGATCTCCTTGAATTTCGCTTCTGCGGCGGCATCACCCGGGTTTTTGTCTGGGTGATATTTAACTGCCAGCTTGCGGTAGGCCTTCTTGAGTTCGTCGGCTGTCGCATCGCGAGCGACGCCGAGGGTTTCGTATAAATCTGCTTGCGACATAGTGGTCTAGAAGGAGTTAAGCTTTTTCGGGGCCGCTGGAGACGATGACACTCGCTGCGCGAATGAGTCGTTCGTTGAGACGGTAGCCAGCGCGGACGGTTTGGATGACTTTGTCTTCTTCGACGTCAGCGGAGGGTTGGTGCGAGATGCACTCGTGAAGATTCGGGTCGAAGGTTTCGCCATCGGGGATGAGTTCTTCGAGGCCTTGCTCGTTGAGGGAGCGCTTGAGTTGATCATCGACCATTTTGAAGCCGACAGTGACGTCCTTCGCTTCAGGGTGATTCTCGGCGGCTTGCAGGCCGAGTTTCATATTATCGAGCACGGGCAAGAGTGATTCGACGACACTGGCCGCTGCACGACGGATGATGTCCTGCTTCTCGCGGCCGATGCGCTTGCGGTAGTTTTCCATGTCCGCGACGGAGCGTAACCAGCGTGATTTCATTTCCGCTGCTTCGTTCTCTGCTTTTTCCAAGGGTGTCTCTTCGACGACTGGAGTTTCGGCTTCGGTTGCAGTTTCTTCGACGACTTCAGCAGCTTCGGCTTCGGTCTTTTCGTCGATTTCTTCGGGTGTCTCTGTGTTTTTGTCTGTCATGTTTCGGAAAGTTTTGGAAAGTTTTACGTCTAGTAGACCGCAAATGGCGGGTCTGTTTCAAGATTGAGCGCGGAAGTGTGTTGATT
>CAJQOS010000046.1 GCA_905479975.1 uncultured Puniceicoccaceae bacterium
TCCGCGATTGCCTGTAGTTCATCCAATACAAAGCGCGGAATTAATAACGCATGCCCCATCCATTTACTCTCACAAATCGGAGCAATCCGCCCATCAATCAATGCACTGGTATCGACCACCACTAAGGGCGACTCGACATTCCCCGAGCTGAATCGCACGTAGGGAATCACCAAATTAAACTCATCCCGGCCTCGAAGCGCAATCACCGTGCCCAGATACATGGACACCACATACAATACTAAGCGCGAAAGATACAGCACCTGTCCGAGTTCAGGATCGCCTTCCAATGGCTCAAACAATGGAGAGGTGCCTAACAAATACGCAATGGCACCGCCAATCACTAGCCCAAAGGTAATCGCCGAGAGTCCGCGCAGGGAGAACCCCTCCAACATGATATCGACCAAGATCACGAGACTCGCCATCCCCATGCCCACGGACAGCACCAGCAAGAGACTCCACCCGTCCACTTGATACGACATCAACACACAGCCAAGAACACTGACCAGCAAAAAGAAGAGTCGAAAAATGAGCAGGGTTTTCTTCATGTCAGAATAATAGAACGAAATTTAGAAACGCAGCGCGCCAGTCAACCAAGCGGCCACAAAGGGAAGCACCATAAACAAGACCATCAGGAGAGTGATGATCAACTGTGCCCGACTCGCCTTCTTTTGCAAATCAGCGGCGTCGCACGCCTTGTCTACTTGCTTCATGGTCCAATAACCATGGCAAGCACTGACCTGCAACGCAACCAGAACTTACCATAATAATAGGGGAAATCCCTCAATCCACCACAACCACGACCCGAAACCCGGTCAATCGATTACGCTCCCCTCGCGGTGCGCTGCGCATCGGCACGGTAAAAATCGATTCAATACGGTCCTGCGCATGGCCACCGATATGGCGTGCGTCCTCGGAATCAAAACGGTCAATCGACTCCAACCACTCACTGACATTGCCCAAAAGATCATAAAACCCGCTCGAGAACGGCTCCTTCTTTCCGGCTGGCTGCGCCACGCCATCTGCATCTGACACGCTCCACACATGCTTTTCGAGCACCACATAGCGCAACGGCCCCAGCGACTGGCGAAACTCATTCTCTGTCGGCAGCCGGACTTCCTTACCTACAATCCACGACAGACGCTCACAAAAGCTCTTCGCCTCGGTCCAACTCACAGAATCCACCGGATTCACATCACCTTGGTTACGGCTCGGGTTCGTGCCCATGATCAAGCTATACAACGCTTGAGGCACCTCGGTGCGCAACATCTGCAAGCCCTCCGCCTCCGGCACCGGCAGCAACGCGTCATACACACGATCCTGGATATACCCGAGATCGTTCTGCACCAAATTCAAATAGCGCACCTTCACCTGGAGTTCCTCGTCATTGAGCGAACTACGCGGAAACGCCTCTTCCATCTGTTTAATATCACGCCGCAGCGCCACAATCACTTCCGCCGCCTCATACGTGCGACGCTCTGAGAGCAAACGCTTCAGTAAATCGTGATTCGTCTCAATCTCCAGCCCTAGCTCGAAACTTTGCGCGGTCTGGCTCTTTCTCTGAAATTCTGCCACGCGCTCCGACGACGCATAGGGACTATCGGGATACGCCTCGTTCAATTGCTTCTGCAAGCGCGCGACCTCCTCATACAAGCTCGCGGCCTCCAGCGTTTCTCCAGCTGCGCGACTCGCATCCGCCAAGTCCGCCATTTGCTCAATTTCCAGATGATCCTGCCCCGATTGCATGCCAACCAGCTTCACCTTTAAACGCTCCAGTCTCGAAACACTGGCCTGATTCGTGCCGCGATATTCACGATTCAAGCGCTGCTGAATCTTCATCGCCTGCTTCAGCAGCTCTGCGGCAGGATCCCACTCGTGCTTCGCAATGAAGACATCTGCCTCCTGCTCCAACTTCATGCTTTCCCGTAGCAACGGTTCGGCGGTGAGATAGCGCGCCTGTCGCTGCAAACGCGTCGCCCGCCCAACATTATAAGCCGCACTCAGCGGAAAATCCTCGTTAATGGTTTTCTGCTCTTCAAAGGCCTCCTGATACTTATCCCGCGCCGCCTCATACTCCTGATTATTCGCCAAGGCCTGCGCCTCAGACTCCAGTTCGACGCTCGTCGCCCTCAACTGATCCGCCGACAAATCCTGATACCGCTTCTCCAAATTATCCAAGCGCTGCGATGCCAGGGTATTATAGCCAGGGGTCGATTCGACATACTGACGTTGTAGATCCAACGCACGCTTCAACAGCAACACATCCTTCGCCTCCGCGGAGCGAATCGCCAAGACCTCCTCAAACTGCGCTTCCAACTCGATACTTTGCTGACGCAGCGCTTTCGCCTCCGCAGACACCTCGACATTCGCATTCAATGCACGGTAATCCACCTGCTTCGGCCCGAGCTGACTCAAGAACCAAAATAAGGCCAATACACCCGCACAACCCAAGAAAATGAGTAGCGCGAGCATGAAGCGCTTAAGCCCACTGGTTTCGTGGGATCGACGGGGCGGGGAGGACTTCTTCAAATGGACCATAAAGGAATTGGAGCTGGCACTGTAAAAACGGTCTGCCTAAATGAACCCGACGCCCGCACCGCCGCAAGGCTAAAGGCGTTGTTAGTTGGTTGTTGTTCGTTGCTAGTTGGTTGTTGGTTGTTGGTTGAACGTAAAAGCCAAGCGCCCCACCACCAACTGCATCTCGCGACTTTGTGCCCAACGGACAATTGACAACACTCGGCTGCCAACTGACAACTGACAACTGACAACACCCAACGCTCAACGAACAACGCCCAAAAAACAACAAACGCTCATTTCTCAAGTCTCAAGTCTCATTTCTCATCCCTCATGTTTCAACAGATCACGATACTCGGCCCTGGCCTCCTAGGCGCCTCTTTAGCCATGGCGGTCAAAGAACGCGGACTCGCCACACGCGTCGTCACATGGTCGCGCCGCCCCGAAACCCGCGCTAAGTGCCTGAACCGCAGCTGGTGCGACGCCGTGCTCGAAACACCGGAAGAAGCCGTCGCGGGCAGTGACCTGATCATCCTCTGCACCCCCGTGCAAACCATCGTGCCGCTCCTGGAGCAGGTCCGCCCCGCACTCGCCGAAGGCGCGCTCGTCTCCGATGTCGGCAGCACAAAAAGCCTCATCTGCCGCGAAGCACGCAGCGCACTCGAAGGCCACTCCGCCACTTTCCTCGGCGCACACCCCATGGCTGGCTCCGAACAAGCTGGCCTAGAGCACGCGCAATCCGACCTGTTCGAAAATGCGGCCTGCATCCTCACCCCACTCGACGATACACCCACCGCAGCCATCGCGACGCTCAACAGTTTCTGGGAAGCACTCGGCATGGTCGTCTCCACCGTATCACCCGAGAAGCACGACGAAATCGTCGCCCACGTCAGCCATTTACCGCACCTGCTCGCTTCGACACTGTGCAGCACCCTCGCCACACAAGACAACTCCTGGCGGGCTCTAGCGGGCGGCGGACTGCGCGACACCACACGCATCGCATCCGGAGACCCACAACTCTGGCGACAGATCCTCGAACAAAACAGCGACGAAGTGCTCCGCGCCATCGAGGGCTTTGAACAACAACTGCACCTGCTCAAGGCAGCACTCCTCAATCAGGACTCACCCAGCGTGATCGCACACCTGCAACGCGGCAAAACCTACCGCGACCAACTTTAAACCAGCGAGATACGGGATACGGGATACGACACTTCCAGTTCAGCACGACCAACACCCACCTTCCCACCTTCCCACGTCCTTAAGATGACCGATCCACTTCCCATCACACCCTTCATTCAGAAGCTCAACAATCACATCCAGCTGCCTGGTTCCAAGAGCATCACCAATCGCGCGCTGATTCTCGCAGCACTCGCCGATGGTGAGACACGTCTCGAAGGCGCACTCTTCAGCCGCGACACGCGAATCATGCTGGAGGCGCTCAACACGCTTGGGTTCCAGTGCTCAGCCGATCAATCTGCTCAGACGATCACCGTCAAAGGCGAAGGCGGCACGATCCCCAACACCGCAGCCGAACTACACGTCGGCAACGCTGGCACCGCCGCCCGCTTCCTGACTGCTTTTCTAGCGCTCCAATCGGGCGGCACCTACCAACTCGACGGCGACCCCGCCATGCGCGAGCGCCCCATGTCCGGCCTGCTCGATGCCCTCGTCGCACTCGACGCCGCCGAATTCATATTTCACGGCAAATCAGGACATTTCCCCTTCACCCTCAAAGCCAAAGGCTACAACGGCGGCAGCGCCACAGTCGATGCCAGCGCCAGCAGCCAGATCCTATCCGCGCTGCTCCTCGCCGCTCCCGCAGGTTCAGGCGACGTGCAACTCACCTGCCCCGGCGTGCGCCCCGCTTATGTTGCGATCACATTAAAAATGCGCGAAGCCTTTGGCGCAGCGGCTGTCACCAGTGATGCCGACGGCAACTATGCACTGCCCGCACTCGCCTACACCGCTCCCAGCGACGGCATCTACCGGATCGAACCAGACATCTCTGCCGCCAGCTATTTACTCGCGCTCACACTGATCCAAGGTGGCCAACTCACGATTCCCAACCTCAGCGCTGATCCACTCCAAGGCGATGCGCACTTCATCGAAGTGCTCGCTCACCATGGACTCCGTGTGGATGCGGACAAGAATCAATGGATCGCCAACTGTGCCGCCCCCGAAGCAATCGGCCGCGGGCACCGCGAAATCGACTTCAACCCCTTCTCCGACACTTTTCTGACCTACGGCGCCATTGCCCCGCTACTCGATGGCTCGGTTCGCATCACTGGCATCGGCCACACGCGCCATCAAGAAACAGACCGTATCGCAGGCATGGCCAACGAACTGTCCAAGCTCGGCCAGCTCGTCAAAGAAGAGGACGACGCACTCACCATCAGCACCAAGCCGAACGAGCTCCGTGCCCGCGCCATGAAAGCGCGCAATGCAGGCAAACTCATCGAGATCGACACCTACGAAGACCACCGCTTCGCCATGAGCTTTGGCATCCTTGGCAGCTTCGACCTCATCGGCGACGGCAAGCCCTGGCTCGCCATCAAAGACCCCGGATGCTGCGGCAAGACCTTCCCCGACTTCTTCGACGCGCTGGATCAATTGCGCGGGTAGTCCGTTCTTTAATCAGGTCGCGGATTGGCGAAGCCATTACGACCACAGAGCCTCAGCACAGCACACGCACAGATCGGAACCGCTTCGCGGACTCCGCTACACAAATTCAATGTTCAACGTTCGAAGTTGAGCGTTCAACGTTCAGCTGTAAGCTGTAAGCTGTAAGCTTTTCACAGCACGCAGCCACTTGACTTCCCTAAACAACGATTGCATTGTTAAAGGATGATTACCTCCAAAATAACAAAACGAGGGCAAACCACATTACCAAGGCAAATCAGAAACGCCTTGCAAGTCGAGGCAGGGCAAAGCCTCGTCTATGAAGTGACAGACGCTGGCGTCATTCTACGCGCCCACCCAGGTGCCATGGCCTCATTTGGTGCACTCAAACCAAAACAATCTAAACCGATTAACACTGATCAAGCACGCACCACCTCCCGAGAAGATTGGGTCGAGCACGTCGCAGAGGAAGGCTTGAGCCAGTGACAACTTACCTACTCGATACCAATGTCATTCTACGTTTCCTCACAGGCGAACCCGAAGCACAAGCACAGCGCGCGAAAGCGCTTTTCGAACAATCCGAAGCCGGCGTTTTAACGATTCGAATTCTACCTTTGGTCATTGCCGAGGTCGTATTCGTCTTAACAGGCAAACATTACCAAATGAATCGTGCCGAAGTTGCTGAAGCGCTCATCCTCTTTCTGGAGAATCCTACCTTCGATGTCGCCGACCGTGATAGCTTGATCCGCGGGCTTCGAATCTTCAAACAGCACAACATCGACTACGCCGACGCCTACCTCGCCGCCGAAGCACAGACGTGTGACTGTGGCATCGCCAGTTTCGATCAGGACTTTCTAAAAATACCAGGGCTAGATTTGCACAAACTTTAGAAGGAACACCTCCGTCACCAACTTTTAAAGTTCAACGTTCGAAGTTGAGCGTTCAATGTTCGACGTTCAAAGCGCCGTCGCCGTCTGCTCCGCCCAGAAGCCGAGCTGACTCGCCGTAGCCGATACCGCCGCAACGCACGCCGTCTCAGCGCGCAGCACATGCGCACCCATATGCGCGAGCTTCCAGCCGTTTTTACGGAAGACATCGCGTTCATTCGGCGACCACCCACGCTCCGATCCCAGCGCAATCACTGCACTCGCTCCGGATTCAGGCAACACAGCACCAAGGGCACCACTTGCCTCGTAATTATCCAGCGCCACATGCACATCTGCGCCATGCAACGCACTGATTGCAGACTGTAAATCAGCATGCATCGCCACTTGTGGCAGATGCGTGCCAAAGGCCTGCTCAGTGCCGAGGCGAATGCGATCCCGCCACTCATCGGTCTGCCAAAGGCTACTTTGCGCATACGAAGGCTCGCTGCGTTCGGATTCGAAAAAATGAATCCCCGTCACGCCAAGGCTCGCGGCCTCAAACAGAATACGCTTCGCCGTATGGGGACGCGGCAGGCCAATTAACAAATTAATCGGCAGCGGCGCAGGTGCAGGTTCCGAGCCAACGACCTCCAACTCAAACCCACCATCCGACTCCACGGTCACGACCTTAGCCCGCGCCCGCGGGCCATTCACGAACCCCAAGAAAACCAATGTGCCGACCTCTGCGCGCAGCACTTTACGCAAATGCTGCGCCCGAGGATCTGCACTTTCGAGCCGAACCGACTCAAACACATCATCAAAAAGCATCAGATTCATGAGAACCGATTACCGGCGACGACCGAAACGGCTCGAAGCGGAATTACGCTTACGGCGCTTAGGCGGGGCAGCAGACTCGCTACGGATGATCGGTTCGTGGAAATAGTTAAAGTCATCCAACTTGCGCTGCTTGATCGGCTGATCGATGAATTTCTCAATCGCATCGAGTTTCGCCTGCTCATCCGGAGCGACGAGCGTCATCGCATCGCCTTCGCGTTGCGCACGACCAGTGCGGCCGATACGGTGCACATAGTCTTCTGCATGCTCGGGCACATCGTAGTTGATCACGTGTGTCACATTCGCGATGTCCAAGCCACGCGATGCAATATCGGTCGCCACAAGAATCTTCATCTCGCCTTGCTTAAATTGCTCCAGCGCCTTTGTGCGCGCCTTTTGCTGGAGATTGGAGTGCATGGCCACGCAACTGTAGTTACGCTCCTGCAACCAACGGGCAATACGGTCGGCACCGACCTTCATGCGGCAGAAAATGATCATGCTGTCCACTTCCATGCTATCGATCAACGCGATCAGCAGGTCGAACTTCTGCATGGCACCGACGGGATACACTTCGTGCTTCACCGTTTCAGCAGGTGTCAGCTTGATGCCGATCGAAACTTCGACCGGATCTTTCAAGCTCTTGGCGACGAGGCGCTTGATATCATCTGAAACCGTGGCCGAGAACAGCAATGTCTGGCGATTCGCGTTACACATCTTGATGATGCGCTGCACATCGTCGATGAAGCCCATGTCGAGCATGCGGTCGACCTCGTCGAGCACTAACACTTCGACCGAGCGGAGGTCAAAATTGCCCTGTTGCAGGTGGTCGAGTAAACGACCTGGAGTGGCGATCACGACGTCTGCACCTTCGCGGAGTTCGTCGAGTTGCTTGCCGTAACCGACACCACCGTGAATCAGGCAGCACTTCGGCGCACAGTATTTACCATACGATGCAAATTGATCTTCGACCTGAGCCGCGAGTTCGCGTGTCGGCCCGAGCACGAGACAACGAGGCGGCGCGCCCTTTTTATGGCCACCAAGGCGGTGTAGAATCGGCAGCGCATACGCCGCGGTTTTACCAGTGCCGGTCTGAGCCGAGCCGATCACATCCTTGCCTTCAAGAATGTGCGGAATGGAACCCGCTTGAATAGGAGTCGGCGTAGTGAAGCCGAACTCGTCGATAGATTTAAGAATAGACTCGTCGAGTGCTAGATCGTGAAACGTCATAATGTGTTGTCCTGGGTGAAATGCCCGGCCAACTTACGCATCCGGGTCCAATTAAGAAGTCGCGTAGCGTGCGTGTATTTCTTTGAGAATCAAGGAGAAAGCGCAGCTGCTAACCTCCTCAGTCTGACTCATAATCCTAATCCTACTCTTAATCCCTCAAACAAATGCCTCGAAACCAAGGGCTGAGTCAGATTACGAGTATGATTAGGATTAAGACACAAAACCAACCTCACCCCCTAAAACGGAAACCCAACCGACAAGTGCAGCGTGCCAGACGTATCATCCTTTCTGCGATCTGGATTATAACCATATTCCAAACGCACAGGCCCCACTACGGTTTGATAGCGGATGCCGAGCCCCACCGAAAACAGATGCTCGGTGCCCTGCTCGTAAAAGCCGTCCAGTGAATTATACAGTCCGTCATAGAACAGCACCAACGACAAATCCGACATCACGCGCTGCTCCAGCTCAATATTCGTCAAGACATAGGCCTCTGCACCAATCTCATTGCCCGCGTCATCCAGCGGCGAGGCCTCACCTTCACGATAGCCACGCACCGTATCTTCCCCCCCCATGAAGAAGCGCTCCACAAACGGGATATGATCGCTTGCATCCCCAGCCGAAACGATCGCCCCAGTGCGCAGCCCCAAATGTAAGACCATGCTACCAGTCAGCGGCAAATGATAGCTCCCGCCCACTTCAATTTTTTGGAAATCCACATTTCCACCCAAGGCTTGATTCGCAAATTTGTAACTCGCGAACAGTTGATACCCCGAACTCGGCGTCAGGAAATTATCCCGTCGATCATAGCTCGCGCGCAGCATCACACTGCCAACTGTGGCCGAGTCCTTGGAGTCAAACAACTCGTCGTTGTCACGATCCGCATCCTCATCCGAGAATCCATATTCTGCGGTCAGCAAAATGCCCGGCTGACTGAGATAGGTGGATGCACCAAATGCGACACCCTGCGTCGTATAATCGTAAGAAATCTCCTCACGCTCACGATGCTCGGCCTTCGCATAGCCCGTCACATCCGAACCAAACACATACGGCACCGAATAGGTCGCGTCCACCTCAGTCGACTTCACGCTCTTCTTTACATTCGCATTGTAGCGATGCGCCGTTCCCCAAGGGCTGCGCTGCTCCCAACCGAGCCCCACACGTGCTTGCTCATAGCTGCCCCAACCGCCGAGCAAGCGCAGCTCCTTGCGCATCCCCTCCGCCAATGAATACACCACCTCACGCTCAGTGCCCGCCTCTGGTTCATACGCGACATCCACCTCCTTAAAGATGCCTAGCCCCATCAATTCGCGGCGTGTTTCCCGCACTTCCAGTAAATTCAACGGCGCGCCGGTTTGCATCACCACGCGCGGCTCCAGCACCGTGCGCCGCGTCGTCTCATCCCCCTCGAAGCGCACCCCGGTATACGTCACCTTTTCGCCTAGAATCACATTCAACCGGACATCGCGCATCAGTTCACCTGCCGCATTCAGCTTCCCCGGATCGGTCTCCACGGTCACCCTCACATCCGGATAACCCGCCGTGTAAGCTTCATGCCGTAGGTCGCGCACCTGATCCTGCTGCCAGTCCTGTGTGAATAAAACACCCTCACTCTTCAAATCACGCACTTCTTGAGTCGAGCCATCCTCCTTTAACAAGATCCCCTCCGCTTGCCCCACACGATGTAACACCCCCTGATCGATCACCACCGATGCCTGCACTGCCCCCGTCGCATCATTCAAATCAGAATCACCACTCACCGCGCGCGCATCGCGATACCCCAGATCCTCCAGCGCACCGAGCACGCGCCCCACTCGGCGCTCAAAATTCGCATGCGTAAAGACCCGCGCCGACTCACGGTGATACAAGGCACCGCCAGCCATAAAATAACGATCCACTTGCTCCTTCGGGATCGCATCGACACCTGCGACGGTGATCGATTCATAAAAATAAGACACCCCGGGCAACAACAGAAAGGTCGCATGCTCGGCAGTGAAATTTGCCGGCAATTGCACCGAGTAATTTTCGACCCAACGTGCCGTCGTCACCACATCGCCCGAAGTAAAGGTGCCCTCGACAGTCGGCTTCAAATCGCCCTCTCGCTTCATCTGCTCTAAAATTAAAAACGCGCTATCCTCCAACGCAGAGACATCTAACTCCTCGCCGGGAATCACATCGCGCAGGAACGCCAAACGCCCAGTCAGGTTACGATTCTTAAAATACCCCAGCCCCGTGACCTCGACATTTTTATGCGCATACAAAGGCAAGCCCTGCCCCAACAGAGCCACGACTAACAGTAGACATATCGCCAGACGTCTCATCGCTTAAAGATACTCCACAACAAATCGAGGTTATAGGCTTCGTGAATATCGTAGCCACCCTTCAAAGACAGATCATCCGTCAGTCGATACTGCACACCAAAGGTATTACCACCGTCCCGACCACCGGCCTCGCCGACATCAATCGTCAACCGATCCGCGAGACTGGAATCCACCCCGCCAGCACCGATGCCCAGCAATCCTTTGCCCAAATAGACACCGACCGCACCCACCTCGCCACCAGAAATCCCTCCGGTCGCTAACAACCGAACAATTTCGCTACTGGGCAAATTCGGCGTCGAACTGAAGAGCACACTCGGATCAGTCAACGACTGCGACACTTCCATGGTAATCACATACGAGGAGACTTGCGCAATTCCACTGAAATCAAGCTGCACCTCATGCGGCCGCGTGCGTTCAATATAAGCTTCTCCATTATCGAGATCCATTTTGACACTCGGAAACAACACATCCCCCGAAGCCACACGCAGATGCCCGAGCAACTCAGGCTTAATAAAGGTGCCACCCAGCGTCAAATTAGCCGACACCAAGGCCCGACAATATGGACTACGGACCCGTAAAAACGCATCCCCCTTACCAACGACATCAAATTTCCAATCCGCAATCGCAGGTGTCGTGATTGAGAAATAAGGCGGCTGACTACTACGCCCCCCCTGCACCCTTGGCGCAAACGGATCAAACTCCACCAACAAGGTGCTGGGCGTAAAGTTCAACTCGCCCGACAACTCCGCCACATCCTCAGCATGCAAACGCTTCAAAGTCAGATCCACATCACTGCGCAGTATCAAATCACTGGTGCGCACCAGCGGCACATGCTCGCCCGCCGCAGACACCTCCCACAGCGGCTCGCTCAAATCGCTGCCATCGACCCAGCCCTTCAGCGTCAACGGACTGCCGCCCACCCGCGCCGATGCATGATTCACCTGTATCACACGATCCGAAAGTTCCAACTCTGCTCCAATCTGATCAACCATCGAATACGCTTGAGTCGGGCGCAGCGCAAAATCGTCCAGCACTAAGCGACCACTCAGATCGAGCTCAGGCTTCAGCACCAGTTCACCGTTCAACTCGCCACTGTCACGCATCACCTCGGGGAAGCGGTGCCTCCAATCTGCAAACTTCCAATCCTTCAATTCAATCCGTCCAGATGCATGCTGCGACAGCGACTTCCAATCGATCGCCCCCAGCGGCCACGCCCCCAACGGCCACGCCCCCAATGCCTCCAACACATCCGCAGTCGGCAGGCCAATCGCCCCTGCCACCTGACTCTGATTCAATAAACATTCAAAGCGTTCGATCGCCCAGGTATCGACACCGATCCGCGCCACGATCGCCAAATCCGTAAACTTCGGTAGCTCTACCTTTGGAAAATGACTACCGAAATCCGCCCCCGCCACATGTAGGTCCAAGGCCCCCAGCGGTTGTGCCCAAAATCCGGATAAACTCAACGCCAGCGACGCCTCCCCAAAGGTCACCCCGCACTGCTCAGACAACCATTGCGAAAAATCAGCCGTCGTCTGCCCTTTCAATTCTCCGGATAAATGCCCCCCGGAAATCCCCACCCACAGCGGCACCTCATCATGCGGCAACTGTAGCCGTATCGGCAACGCCAACGCTCCGGCCAACAACGATTCCTCTTCGAAATTCACCGCGAGTTGCTCCAGCACCACCCCCTGCTGCTCAATCCGGCTGACTAGGTCCACGCGTAATACCTCGCCCTCCGAAACTTCGCCCTGCGCATGCATCTCCACGCGCCCCAGAATCTTCGGCTGTAATTGCGTCAGCGCCACATCCACGGAATCGATTTGATGTGCCGGCAAGTCCTGCTTCAACCATCGAGCCACCCGAGTCGACGACATGTTCCGAATCACCAACGAAAACCCTTCAGCGGCATGCCAAGATACATGCGCCGCGCTATCCTCACTTTCCAAATCGAACGGCTCCACCCGTAACCGCTCACCAAGCTCCTCGGCAGTGCGATAGGTGATTCGCGCAGGCTTCAACAATTGCACGGTCGGCAGCTCCGGATCTGAAATCACGAACTGCTGAAATTCCACCGAGCACACACCATCGCGACGCTGCGCCGCGAGATCCAATAAGACCTCCGCCCCTTCGCATTGCGCAGATAGATCGATATCAATCGCACCCTCACTCAGCGAACGCACCTCCCCCGCCAACCTCACAGGATGCAACAGAGGATGCAGCACCGTCACCGGCTCCAAAGTGCCCTCGAGTTCGGGATCATCAAAA
The DNA here is from genome assembly GCA_905479975.1 of uncultured Puniceicoccaceae bacterium. Lineage (GTDB taxonomy): Bacteria > Verrucomicrobiota > Verrucomicrobiia > Opitutales > Coraliomargaritaceae > Lentimonas. Next base: position 12,647 of record CAJQOS010000046.1, read on the forward strand.
CTGCCGAACACACGCCCCGTCCCAGCGAGCGCATCCGCAAAATACTCCTCACCGAGCTGCGCATTCAACCAATCCGCCCCAAGCGCCGCCTCATATTTCAAATCCATGATTCGCTCAGCCACATTTGCCACGCCCGAAATCATCACACGATCCGCCTCTGTGTCGCCCAGCAGATCCAGTTGCAACTGCTCCAAAGTGATCGCACTGCCCTGCACCTCCCCCGCCAACCGCACGCCATCTGCCGCATAGCCATCGTAGCTCAGGTTTACCCCATTCAAATCAAACTTAAGGTCGAACCCATCTGCTGGATCCGGCTCAACCCTCACCACACCATCCAAATGCCCCTGCGCCGGAATCCATGGCTGCTGCTCAAGATCCAAAGACGCCGTCAACTCCGCACCTTGCAAGACCGCCCGCTCCCTTAAATCGATTTCCAGCGCATTACTCAGCACCAACGCACCCCACGCCCCAGACACGTTACACGTCTCCACACGAAGCGTTTCAAAATCACCCGACACAGACACCAACGCCTCCAGCGGCAGCACCCCATGATCTTCTACCGGCAACTCCGCCGTCAGCAGCAAATTACCATGATAGTGCTCCTCGCCCCACGACACATTCAAATCCGACACCCACAGCCGCTCCGCACGCATCGTCACGAAATCCGAAAACCAGCTCGACTGAATCGAAAAACGATCCGACATCAGCCGCACCTCACTGGGCAAAGGCGCACCACTCCGCCACACCGCTTGCCCTCCCAAGGTCTCATCACCTTGCATCACCGACAGCTGCAACGACACACGATCCGCCACCTCAAAATTCAAGGTCGCATCCGCCAGCAACCCCAGCTCACTCACATTCAAGTGCATCACCCACGTCTCCACCGGACTGAGATCCGCCTCCACCGCCACGGAGAGCGCAAACGCCTCGCTCCCAACACGGCCAGCCAACTGCCAATCCCGCAAACTCACATCCTGCAACGTCAACACCCGCGCCTCATCCGAAACAATCTCGGCCGACTCAATTTCCACCGCAGGAATCCATGCCTCATACGCCGACATCGCCGAGCGCACCTCACCCAACATGCCAAGCAAATCAAACTCCGCCGTCTCAGCAGACGCCTTCTCCGACGGAAGTAACACCACCCGCAGCGCAGAAACCTCTACCAGCAACTCTGCAACATCCCCCTGCCAATACGCCTGAAAAGAGCGCCGCACACTCGGCACACGAACCGCAGCACTAGTCACTTCCACGCCATCCGCCACATAGCGCACATCCGTCAACTCCCAGCGACCAGGCTCCATTTCCGTGATCGAAGCCACCCGCACATCCCACTGCTTCAAAATAGTCGGCAGCACCGAAGGCAGCCACCAATCACAGCACAGCACCAGCGCCACCAAGCCGATCAGCCCAGCAAGGCACCATTTGAAGACGCTGCGTATATGTCGAAATCGAATCACAAAGGCACCTAACCTAGATCGAGATGCCATCACCACAACTCTAGTTTTACATTCAATACGTATAACGGCAATAAGATTTAGATGAAAATCGATATAATTGTCAGCAACTCACCAACCGCGTCGTCAGGTTCATAATACTTTTGCCTCTTCCCTAAACTTCCTCACAAGCTAGTCGCTCATGGCTGACGCATCTCAAAACTTTTCCGATCTCTTCATTCCCGATGGCGTAGTGACGCCCGAAGCCTATGCGCGTTGTTCGCATCTGGCGATTGGCGCACATCAGGACGACCTCGAGTTCATGGCCTTTCACGGGATCAACTCGTGCTATGGCGACGATGGACTCTGGTTCGGTGGCGTGACTTGCACCGACGGTGGCGGCAGTGCCCGCGCGGGGAAATACGCCGACTTCAGCGACGATCAAATGAAGGCACTGCGTCTGGACGAGCAGCGCAAAGCGGCGGAGATCGGGCAATACAGCTTCGTCAATCAACTCGGGCTTGCCAGCTCGACGATCAAAGACCCCGAGCAGCGCGGCACACTGGTCGATCAGCTCGAAACGATTCTTCTACAATCGCAGCCCGATGTGCTTTACACCCACAATCCGGCGGACAAACATGGCAGCCACATCGCGGTCTGCCTCGCAGTGCTCGAAGCAATCCGCCGCGTGCCGCCGTTCTCTCGCCCCAAAAAAGTGTATGGCTGCGAAGTGTGGCGCGACCTCGATTGGTTGAGTGACGGCGACAAGGTCCCTCTGGACGTGAGCGGCAATACCGAGCTCGCCGAAAAGCTGAATGCCTGCTTCGACTCACAAATCGCAGGCGGCAAGAACTACGGCGATGCCGTGATGGGCCGCCGCAAGGCGAACGCGACGTTCTTCGCCTCCCACAGTGTCGATGTCATCGATCAGCTCTGGTTCGCGATGGATCTCACTCCGCTGGCTGAAGACGACACCTTGGATGTGAAAGAATTTGTGCAATCGAAGCTCAAACGCTTCGAAGACAGCGTGCTTGAGGAGTTAAGCTAGCACGAGGAAGCTACCGCAAATCGGGACAAGAGTGCCCCAACTCCTGCATGGCTCTGGAGCATGATCACTCTTGTCCATCGCCGATCCTGAGTTCCCCTTATGCGACGCATGAGATCTCGGCAGAGGAATCAACGATCGACAGCTTAAAGATAACCGCTGCGGTGCAGCCTGTGCCATCATCGGCGCGGACAATTAAACGCGTTTGGCTACCAGCTTCGGCATATGCACCAGCGGACAAAGTGATCTGTGCTTGGTTCTCTGTTTTGTGCACCCGCACCAGACCATAAGATTCAAGCGCTACGGTGTAGCTAAGCCCGATCGCTCCAAAAACCTGATTCAGGTCGAGGGAGATCGGTTGATACATATCAGTGATGTCTAATTCAATGGTCTCGTGGGTAGGTGTGCTTGTTTTCATGGTAGTGATTGAGCGAGTGGTTAAGCGGCAGCGGTTAATTTCTGCCCCCACTTTACCATTTCGAACCTGAACCGGAGATGAATACGCAGAAATAATCACAGACAGGTACAAAAAAAGCACAGGCATCGCTGCCTGTGCTTTTTATAAAACGTGCAATCGGCGCCGAATCCAGCGGCGCGTTTGCCCTATTTCACACCCCGTGCAATCGCTTGCGCGAGGTCAGCCAACAACTGCTTTTCAGCGACCACTAGAGCTTCGTATCCAGTGCCATCCAGCGCTACGCTCTCAGCAAACTGATACTCCGCGGTTTTGCCATCTGCAGTGAGACTCCAATAAGCGATCAGCACTGCGTTGCCATCTGCATCACCATGCAGCTTATCTATCTTCACATCAATACGACGCGCATGCTCCACGCCAATGCGTGACATGGCGATGTCGCTGCCGAGTCCTGCCGAGATCTCGGTATTCAGAAATTGGCGTAAGCTGGTGCGCAATGGCTCTGCCCATTGGTGATATTTAGCGGTATGCACCTTCCCTTCGCCTTGCTCTAGAACGAGGCCAGGTTGATCAATATAACTGGCGATCATCACCTCTCCGAGGAATAGATCCGTGGAGCCCTGCATGGCGCGTGTTTCAAGAGTGCGATCAGGTCTCAGTAAATACGTGCTACGGCTGATTGGCTGAGTCGAGCAAGCCGAGATAAGCAAGGTTGCGGCAATAATTATTAGTGGTCTCATTAGTTATTCGCTCCTGGTTGTGGATCTTCTGGATAGTTCATTGGTAGCACAAGCGCGTTGGGCTTGTCGTTCAAAGTGCGAGTGAGCGCTTCGACATTGTAAAGCGTCTCATTGAGTTTGTTCATGCTGCCTTCGATGGCTTGATAAGCAGAGCTGCCAGGACCGAACGAACGTAGCATACGCTGAGTATCCTCCAGCGTCTTGACCAATTCAGCACCGACCTTTTGACGATTCACATCCTGCACCAAAGTATCCATCGAATTCAATGTATCCGTCATCGCAGTCATGGTGCCGTTGATCGAAGCCATCGTCTCATCGAGAGGTAGATCATTCATCTTCGTCAGGAACGATGAAATCTGCTCTTCCAGTTTATCCAAACCGACCTGCACAGTCGGAATCGATGCATGCCCCAGCGTCTCTCCTAGCTTCGCAGGCTCTGCACCGGTGCGGTAATCGATGTTAATGAACAGGCTCCCCGTGATCATGCTGCCGGTTTCCAAGCTACCTCGCATGCCCACCACAACATTACGAGCAATGCTCGCTTTCATAATTTCCACCGACTCTTCAGTGTCAGGTAAGCCGACACGTCCTGGTTCAATCGTGATCAACACAGGAATCGGACGATTGTCTTCATAACCCTCGCCCCTGTTAGCCACCACATCATCAAACAGGATGTCTTTGACGTAACCCACAGGAATACCGCGATACTCAACGGGAGCCCCCGGAAGTAAGCCACGTAACGATTGCTCAAACTCCATCACATAGTCGGCATGGAAGACAAACGGCTGATCCTGCATGTCCGAATACGTGTCATACAGGTCAAACTCTGCCCCATTTTCGAGTGGATCACCCTTGGTCAAACCATCAGGAATACCAAAAGCGATGCCTCCAAGGAGCACGGTATCCAACGAGCCGGTCACCACCTCTATACCACTGGCCGACGCATTGATCTCCACGCCACTCACATTCCAAAAACGCACAGAACTGTTCACCAACTGATCAAACGGTGCGTCGATAAAGACATCGTAGTGCACTTGCTTACGCTTGGCATCAAAACCCATGCCTTCCACGCGGCCGACTTTATAACCATTATATAACACCGCATCGCCCTCACTCACAGAGCCCGCCTTGGTGCTATATAAATTCAACTTCACCCCCGGCGCCCCAGCAGGCGTCAATGGTGGCGATTCCAATCCTGTAAACTGATGATACTTACCAGCAGCCTGCTCTCCTGGAGATAATTCAATATAGGCTCCCCCGAGCAAAGTGCCAAGCCCACTGATACTCCCCGCTCCAACACGAGCACGCACCACCCAAAATTCGGTATCTTCTCTTAACAGATGCTTCGCCTCAGGATCAAGCTGCACACTCACGATGACGCCATCCATTCCCTTGTTGAGCGTCACGTCTTCGACCTGCCCCATGTTTACATTGAGATACTTCACCTTTGTCTTACCAGCAACGACGCCTTCGGCAGTTTCAAAGGCAATAGTAATCACCGGCCCTTTAGACATCTTGGTGTGCACCACCATCCACACTCCGATGGCCAGCGCCACCAGAGGCAGAATCCAAATCACTGAAAGGCGTTTCTTCTTATCAATTGTAGGTTTCATATCAGTCATCCTGTTCCTCCTGTTGGTCCCAGAATACTCTGGGGTCAAAACTTTCTGCGGCAATCATAGTCACGATTACCAACAGCGCAAACGATACGGCGGCGATTCCCGGTCGTATCACTAAAATTTGTCCAAGATTTACCAGTGCCACCAAAATGGTCACCACGAACACATCAATCATCGACCACTTCCCGATCAACTCAGTGATTCGATAGGCCACGGTCAGTTGTTTGGGTGTCGCCGCACGGCCTTTGTGCATTGTCCAACACAAATAAAACATCATAGAGATCTTGCCCAACGGCACCATCACACTCGCGATAAAAATGATCGCCGCAATCGGCAAGGAATCCATCTGAACCAGCAAGACCACACCACCAAGAATCGTGCTTTCGAGCGAGCTCCCCAACTGATCGGTGATCATAATCGGATAAATATTCGCAGGAATATAAAGGACACAGGCAGTGCTAAGTAATGCCAGCGTGCGCGGCAATGTATTGGGCTTACGCACATGCATCGATGAACCACAACGCGGACAATGATGCACATCGCTCGGAGCCAACTTCAAACAAAGGTGGCACGACGATAGATCTTTCGAGGCTGCAGACTGACGACTCATCGCTCCAGCTCCTCCAAACGCTTCCATGTTTGATAACGATCCAGGTTGGAAATCGTCATAGTAAACGTAATCGTAAAAATTGCATACGCCCAAAACGAAATGCCGATCACCACCGTCGCCATATGCACGATCTTCACATAACTGACCAATACCCCGATGAAAAAGACCTCCACCATACTCCAAGTCTTCAGGTGAAAAATAATCTTCGCACAGTCTTTTGCCCAATGATTTCGCCAACCACAGCCGAGCGATAAACTAACAGCAAAGCTCAGCACTAAGAGCACTGCCGGAATCAATAGAATAAAGCACCCCACTAGTAGCGCCAAATCCGTCATCCCTTCATCATGCAGTCGTTGAACCGCTTGCGGTAACGTCATCACGCTCTCCAACCCGCTCGCTTTAAACGCCAAGAATGGAAAGCTACAAGACATGATCATCAAAATAATCGAAGAGAGTGAAAATGCCTGCACTCGCGAAAAAATGTCGGTCCTTGATGTAGTCAAGGCCGCGTTACAATGTGAACAATACGCCTTCTCCCCATGCTGCATCTCCGACAGATCATACAGTTGATCGCAAGAAGGACAGGCCAGCCAGTCGTCGTTATATTTAGGTGAGCACATGCAAGATCAGGGAAAGTGCCGACAATAAGTAATGAATCCGTAAAAAAGGCAAGGATTCCATCGCGTTAGATCGTGACTTCAGAAGTAGCCCCCCAAGGACCGGCTGCTTCAGCTGCCGCCCCAAGCCCAAGCCCCCAAGGACCGGCTGCTTTAGCTGCCCCTCCAATGCCCAAGCCCCAAGGACCGGCTGCTTTAGCTGCCCCTCCAATGCCCAAGCCCCAAGGACCGGCTGCTTTAGCTGCCCCTCCAATGCCCAAGCCCCAAGGACCGGCTGCTTTAGCTGCCGCCCCAAGCCCAAGCCCCAATCACCCACCATCCAGCATTCGCCGAACATACTCAGATTCAACCAACGTAAAACACTCCTCCCTCAACTTCGCCCGCAACGGATTCCTGCGAATATATCCCGCACAATTGAAAAAGTGGCTTTGATCACGCACCAATCGATCAAAATAATCCTTTGCCCACAGCGGACCTGAGCGCCCAAGTGCCTGATTCATTTCAAACGACGAGCCACCCTTCATCTGCTGCATTAGCATCGGCAACTCCACTTCAGCTGAAAGGCTGACAAGCAAATGAACATGATTAGGCATAATCACAAAACTCCAGAGCACACACACTTGTTTTTCAAGACTACCGACTAAAATGCTTCGGATATCTGATCGCTTCAAAAGGCATTCCCCATACCCCGCATCCAACCAACGCTCACGCGCACCGGAGAAACGTTTATGATACTCCGCTTCATCCATTTCACTCCAAGGCTCAGGATGTAGCTCCAACCAAATCCGACGCTCTTCTTTCCAGCCATCTAAAAGTCTTTGAGGCAATGAATCTCCCAAACGAAAGGTAATAAAATACGTGCAACCATCCTGCTCCCAATGTGGCAAGCGATTCTTCGTCGCTCTAATTTCACCTCGCTCATTCAGAAATTGAGGCACCTCACGCATCGTCTAACCCTCGCAACTATCCAATAAACCGCAAGCTCATATAGCAACTCGGCAGCTAAAGCAGCCGATCCCAGTTCCCCCCCCAAGGAGGATTCAGTAGAACCCAAGCCCCCAAGGGCCGGCTGCTTTAGCTGCCGCCCAACCCAAGCCACGCCCAACTGAAAAAACGAATAAATGAACGGCAGCTAAAGACAGCCGATCCCAGCAGCCACCAAGGACCGGCTGCTTCAGCTGCCGCCCAACCCAAGCCACGACCACCCTTTTCCAATTGCCGCTCGTCAACCCGAACGCTTATCTCAACGACCATGACTATTTGGGAAACGCTTAAAGAGTATTTCATCGGCGCAGTTCAGACCGAATACACCTTTAAAGACGAATGGCTTCCCATGCTGGAAGCCAACCTGCCGCTCTATCACAAACTTCCCGACGACGTAAAACAACGCCTGCACCAAAAGATCGGCCAATTCATCGCCACCACCTATTTCGAAGGCTGCGGCGACCTCGAACTCACCGAAGAGATGATCCTCACCGTCGCCGGCCAAGCCTGCCTGCTCGTCGTCAACTACGAGGGCGCTCCCTACCCACGCCTCAACTCCGTCCTCCTCTATCCCAGCACTTTCCGCTCCGTCGTCAAAGACACCGGCTCCTTCGGCATCACCACCGAGCAAACCGTCTCCCGCCTCGGCGAATCCTGGAGCAACGGCACCGTCGTCCTCGCTTGGGACTCAGTGAAACACGGCGCACGTAATATCCATGACGGCCACAATGTCACACTTCACGAGTTCGCCCATCAACTCGATTCCGAAAGCGGCAGCACCAACGGCGTGCCTCGCCTCGCTGACCACGAAGCCTTTCAGACATGGGCCACCGTGCTCGGCCCCGGCTACGAGACACTCGTCGACAACGCCGAACGCGGCCGCAAAACCGTGCTCGATCACTATGGCGCCACCAATATCGCCGAGTATTTCGCCGTCGCCACCGAGGCCTTCTTCGAAAAGCCGCGTCAGCTAAAGAAAAAAAAGCCCGAGCTCTACGCCGAACTACAAAGCTACTACCAAGTCGACCCGCTCGAATGGATTCATCCCAAGTCAAAAGGCACAACCGACTAAGTATTCAGAATGGCGATACAACTCCAGGAATTTGCCAAACAGGTGCTCTTCGGCACCACAATGGAAGCGAAGCTCAGCTTTCCACGCGAGGAGATCATCGACACCCAACCGGGCAGCGCGATCGTCACGCCACGCCAACTCACACGTCCCAAGCATCTCATGCTGCGAGATGACGGCGTACGCGCGAAGCACCCCAGCCAAGCCAAACTCGTCGATGAAAAAGAGCGCGGCAAGCTGCTACACTTCTTCGGCAACCATGAACTCCTCGCCACCGAGCTCATGGCCCTCGCCATCCTGAAATTCCCCGACGCGCCAGCAAGTTTCCGCCGTGGCTTACTCGAAACCCTCAAGGACGAGCAAATCCACACCCAACTCTACATGCACCGCATGCAGCAGTGCGGCATCGAGTTTGGCGAACTGCCCCTCAACGATTACTTCTGGAAAAGCGTCTCCTCGATGGAAGACCCACTGGACTACGTGACCCGCCTCTCGCTCACCTTTGAACAGGCCAATCTCGATTACTCACGCGAATATGCCACAGTCTTCGAAACCGTCGGCGACGACGCCACCGCCAAGATCCTCGATAAAATCTACCACGACGAGATCGGCCACGTCGGATTCGGGCTCAAATGGTTTCGCCGCTGGAAAGCATCCGGCAAGACCGACTGGGAGGTATTTCGCGAGCGCCTAGTCTTCCCGCTCTCCCCCGCCCGCGCCAAGGGCAACGACTTCAACTCTCAAGGCCGCCTCGATGCCGGGCTCGCCCCGGAATTCATCAGCGATCTACAGATTTTCCAGCAATCCAAAGGCCGCACGCCGTCGGTGCTCTGGTTCAACCCGCAGGCCGAGCAAACCGCTGCAACCAATTCCACAACGCACGCCGACTCCACGCTGCAAGACGACCTCGCCTACCTGCCCGCTTACCTCTCGCGCCAAGACGATCTGCTCATCATGCCAGCACTGCCCGCGCCCGATTTTCTGCGTCAAATCCAGAGCTACGGCTTTCATCTACCCGAGATCTTACTCACTCAAAAAAAACGCGCGCCAATCATCACTCGCAAGCTCAACGACCTGCGGCCGTGGGCATGGACGCCCGACAGCGTCGACTTTTTCCGGCAACACCTCGATACCGTCACCCAACCGCGGCCCGCTGATTCACTCTGGAACGACGGTATACGCGAACTGTTCTCCAAGAGCTGGAGTGCAAACTGGGCATCCAAGTTCGCCGACGACTCGCCCACCGACTGGCTCGCCCCTCGCGAAGTCTACGGCAAGCCAGCTGCCAACCTCGACGAACTGCTCAGACTCCGAGCCCACTACGCCGCACTCGGCTACCGCAATATCGTCTGCAAAGCACCCTTCGGCACCGCGGCCAACGGCATACGTTGCCTACTCGAAGCTGAAGTCATCACCCCGCCCCTGCAAAAGTGGCTTGATCACATCCGGACCGAGCAAGGCACCGTGCTGATCGAACCCTGGCTAGAACGTGTCTTCGACTTTTCCGTGCAATGCGAGCAAGGCGACTCAGAACTCAAGCCACTAGCCTTCACCCGTCTGATCAACAATCAGCGCGGCCAATTTGGCGGTATCATCACCAACGGATTCACCAAGGGACTCGTCCCCGAACTCACCCGCTTCCTAATGACTCGAGCCGAAAGCGGTCGCCCCCGCGTCTTTGACACCTACGAAAATCAAATCGCACCCGCGCTCGCAACCGACCTCAGCGCGAAACAATTCGAAGGCCCCCTCGGCATCGACGCCTTTGTCTACCGCGACGCGCACCAACAGCTACGCCTCAAATCCATCGTCGAGATCAACCCGCGCACCACCATGGGCCGCATCGCGCACGAACTGGAGCATCACAACGCCGCAGGCGCAGTCGGCACCTTTCAAATCATCACACGCTCACAGCTCAAAAAAAGCGCGACCTCAAACTTCAGCGAGTGGGCCCGTCAACTCACTCAAGACCATCCCGTGCAACTCACGTCCGAGCCCAAACCACGTATCCGTAGCGGCTCCTTCCCACTCACGGACCCGCAGCAGGCCAAACAATTCCTAGCAGTCTACCATGTGCGGGAGCACATTGACCAACTGACATCCGTTTTACCCTAACTAGAGCTTGTCCCACCAGGGGGCGTTTCTGACGGCGGTGTTTTTTGAAAAAACATACACCCCGTTCATTTTGACATTACCTCGTTGTTCCTGACGCGATTCTACGCCTCAGCCGCGATTTTAGGGTAAAATGCGTA
>CAJQOS010000047.1 GCA_905479975.1 uncultured Puniceicoccaceae bacterium
TTCTACGACCTACAACGCGACACCCGCGAAGAGTATCCAGTCTCGACTGAGATCGGCGCATGGGGCGGTGCAGAATTCGTGCGCGTGATCCAACGCCACATGATGCGCATGAGCAAGTATCCTGACGAGAAACCTGCATACGGCAGACCGTATGAAGGCATCGAGAACCTACGCCCAGAAACCAAAGCAGCGGTCGAAGCCTTCCTGATCAAGAGTCAGAGCCCGATGATGTAAGCCTCTCAGAATTCTAAACACACAAAGACCCAGTCGAATCCGACTGGGTCTTTTCGTTTCTAGCATCTAGCAGGCCAGCACCGAGTCATTACTTTTCCGGCAACGGTGGCGGCGTATAACCCTCCCACTTCCCGCTCACGATAAAGTCGGACATCTTCGCTTCGCCGCTGCGCTTGGCCTTCATGTAGCCTTCGCTCGTCGCAGGCGGTTGCACCAATTCGGCCGAAACCACTTCGCGCTGTTGGACACTGTCTTTACTGACATTCCAGCACATAAGGTCACTGGCCATGATAAACGGGCCATCGTAAGTCATACGCACCTTATCGGAGATATCTTGTAGCATCTCAGGAGTGAGAATCGAGTGATAGCCGATCGCGACACGTGGGCGAACCTCAGCCATCAACTTACCAAATGCATCTGGCGGCGTATGGATGTATGCTGCCACCTGCGTCGCCTGACGTGGAGGGAAACCGAGGAAACGCTGCAAACCTTCAGGCGAATAGAAACACTCATGGATGACAAAGTCGCATCCCCTCGCCTGTTCGATAAACCATTTGTTCGGCGCAGAATCGCCACCAAATACAAAACTCAGACCGTTCCATTCCAACTTATAACTGACCGAACCATCCAACGAGTGAACCGCGGGCGTAGAAGTGATTGTCACGCCGTTCGCCTCATACACCACGCCATTGATTTTCTTATAGTCGAATTCGTGAGCAATCAACTGCCCGCCCGCATCTGGCAGCGTGCCAGCACGTCCAGTAATGTCCCACGCATAGGCCATCTTCAGTCCCTCAACAAACGCAGCAGTTCCAAGCTCTGGTTTGGATCCGGACGGGCCGTAAACGTTCAGCGCCGTATAACGGCCACTGAGCCAACCGCCCACCCAGAGCGCATCACATCTCCGACATGATCACTATGCAGATGACTCGCAAATACCTTGTCCACACGACTAAAGTCCGGGCGCAATGCAAAGAGGTTTTCAGCAGAACCCGTGCCGCAATCGAAAAGAAACGTATCTCCGTTTCCAAGCTCCACATACCACGCCGCTGATTTTTGACCGCGCGTAATCGGCGTCGGCATTCCGGTGCCAAGTGCCACCACAAACATTTCGTCTGCTGCCAGTTCTTCTGTGCGCGGATACCACGCATCCGGTCGTCTCACGGTCTCGCTGAATAAGGCTGCCGCAGACAGCGCGATGCCCAAGGTGGCGGTTAAGATCAGTTTAGGTTTCATATAAATAATAGGGGTGCCAGTTTAGTTGATTCGATGCTTAGTGAAAGCTATACTCCTAGCCAACATGAGCCGAACTTCAACCCTTCTGAACGATTGTTTCTAGGCACCACACGGACACCTTAAAGCTCAACCATCACTCTGCTGCCAGATTCAGCACATTCTGCCGCATCACAGAGAGATAGTCTCCTAACTCAGGGCGATTCCCACACGGGTGAAACACGACACTTTCGACACCTGAACTCAGCAACGCTGCCTTCGACACCGCCAGTGGCCGATCCTCCCATAGCATGTCATGCTTTGAGTCCGCCTAAACGACGGCAACTCCGAGAGCGGCAATGCGTTGACCGTGCCAGTGCACCCCCGCCTAACAAAGTCAGAACGCCGCGTTGCCAACGGGAGGATATTACGTTCAAATAAACGCATTACGCACTCGACGTCTCATTTTCATTATCCGCAATGTCCTTTTCCAAATACAACTCCGCGCTCACCTTAGAAGGCCTGCAAACCAAGCCCTAAGGTCAGTATTTGGAGCGAAAAGGCCGAGATACCAAACCAACAAAAATCGCCAATGAATTGATAGGGATGCTCAATGCCGGTGGCGGCACTTTAGTGTATGGAATGCACGACTCGGGCACAGTGGAAGATTTGAGTGTGCTCTCACCGCGCGAGCTGGACGAGTATCGGAAGTTGGTGCACGACTTCATTCACCCTCCGGCAAATATCGATCTGGAAGAAATCTTCCTAACTGACGGCGCTCTGATCTTTCTCTTTCATGTGGATCATGACTATGAGCGCCTGTTTCAACGTAAAGACAACGAAGCCGTCTATCTACGTGTGGCGGATAGTAATAAAGGCCCGGAAAATCGCGTCGAAGTAAAGAAGCTGGAATACAATAAGGCGATTCGCTCTTACGAAGACGAAGTGCGCGAAGATTTTGATCCCGCAGATTTCGACGACGCCGTCTGCGAAGCCTATCGTAAAGCAATGCACTACGTGGGCACGTTTGAGGCACTTGCGGTGAAGCGAAATTTGGCGACCAAGCGCAATGGACTAATCGTCTTTAAAAACGCAGCGATCCTACTGTTTGCAATTGGTGCAATCCAAGCGGCTTCAGGGGCTGTCGGCTTGAAGCTTCAAATCCTGTCGAACTCAACCTCATTGGCAAGCTGTGGAGCGCATTCGTTTCTATCCGTGGATAGAAACGAACTTGAAAGTCCGATGCTCGGCGGCAGCTAAAGCAGCCGGTCCTTGGTAACTGGGATCGGCTGCTTTAGCTGCCGTTTTATTAATCCGAATGACTCGCCAATCACTTCCTCTAACACCGTGGCGGCACTACCCGACGGCGGCTGCAATCCGAAATACGCGTAGAGGCCAACTGGGAAAAACTCAACAACAGCCAACGGCAAATCATCCAAATACTTTTTGAAAAGCAGGAACTGGATGTCGCCGCATTCGAGCGCACGATGCCCCTGACCGGCCAGGCGATACGTTACAATTTACGACGTCTTATCGAGCTTAAAATCGTGGAGAGGTTGTCCGAAAAAATACGAGATCGCCACGCACTTTACCGCTTCAAAAACAAATAAGGTAAAAAGCACACCAAATAAGGTAAAAGCAACAAAGCCATAATGAACAACAACTTAAAGCACTAATAAGTTAGAACTCCAAGAATTAAGGTAAAAAGCAGCCCAAATAAGGTGAAACAGTTAATCCCATACCAATCAGCTACTTACGCCCAAAAAGACAACAGATTCGCCTAGCTAAGACAAACAGCCCCCGAAATAGGGCAAAAGCCAAAGCTTCAATCTGACGAGATGATGCTCGGAACACTACCAATCACTCTGCCGTCACATTCAGCACATTCTGCTGCATCACAGAGAGATAGTCACCGGCCTCAGGGCGATTGCCACAGGGGTTGAACACAACACTGTCGACACCCACATTCAGCAGCGCTGCCTTCGACTCCGCAAGCGGCACATCCTCCCACAGCATAACATGCTTTGAGTCCGCCCGAAGTTGCCCAGCCAAATCACGCAGCATCGCAGCATCGAGCGCAGCCTCAGGCTCCCAATGCACGCTGCTCATCTTCAAATCATAGCGGCGACTTAGATATTGATAGACGGGATGTGAACCAATCAGTTGCACATCAACTTTTACCGCAAAGGCCACAGTCAACGCCGCGTCCAACTCGATCAAGTCCTGCTTCAACTCCTGGAAGCCCGCATCGAAAGTCGCACGATTCTCCGGCCATCGATCACTCAATACGGCACGAATCACAGCGGCCTGCTCGATCGCCAACAACGGATCCAACCATGTGGTAAACGCAACCGCGCCATGCGCATGCTCGCCGCCTGGGCCGTGCTGATGACTCAATTCATTTTCCAATAGAATCTGACGCTCCTTAAATCCGGCTGACGTGTCCACCAACTGGGCCTGCGACAACGACACCCGCGGGATCCACTTCGCATAGGACGCCCCATTTAGCAGGATCAGATCCGCATTCTGATAAGCGACCATCGCCTCGATCGACGGCTGCCAGAACGCAGGGTCGCCCTCAATCTCGGGAAAGACGACATCCACTGAATCTCCCGCAATGCGCTCCGCAAAATAAGCCAGCGGATAATTCACCGTAGTGACCACCGGCTTACCAACCGAAGTCGTCACCTCCTCCGGCTTTGAACAGCCAGCAAACAGTGCAAGCCCAACACATACTATCAATCGGATCATTTTCATAAATTCAGTTTTCTGCTCACAACTTTCAGACCTCTCCACCTTCCCACCTTCACACCTTCAAACCTTCAAACCTTCCCACTTTCCCACTTTCCCACGTTCCTACCTTCAAGCCTTCCTACTTCCTAAATAAACACTCGAATCAGCTCAGCGCCAAAGCGGCTGACAATCAACGTAAGCCCCAGCGCCAGACTCACGCCGATCAATAAGACTACCACGACCTCGGCGCTCAGCATTGCCACCACCTTACTCTTTGATGCGCCAATACGATGCATTGCCTCGATCTCGCGCTCGCGCAAACGTAGTGACAACATGAATACAAGTATTGTCGTCATCAAGGTCGAGCAGCCGATCACAACAATCGAAGCCACCACATAACTCTGCACCGTCAGAATTGTTTCCAGCAATTCATCCATCACGCGACTCGGTTGCACGATCTGCACCCGCTCATCCTTCGCGAGGTATTTGCCCTGCAGTAGGGTCGCCGACTTCTGGGAGTGCGGCACAGCGATCACTGCCGAGATCGGAAAGTCCGCCTGATCTCCATGAAAGTGAAAGGAGTCCATATTGGCAGCGGTAATTTCGTTGTATTGCACCACCGAGGCATTCGCGACCACCACATTGCCATCCCGCTTGAGCACCGCCGATCTCGCTTCAGGCGACAGCATGTCTTGATGCCCGTGCGCTAGGCCTTCGATGATCCAAGACGTTTTCAAATCGACGAGAATCGCGCGATCATCCGGAGTCCCTGTAGCCGCCAATATCCCGACCACCTTCATCTTCAACGGATAGACACCTGCCAAATCAAACACACTTTCCGGCGAACTCAAAACGTGTGAGTCCAATTCAAGCCCTTGCAACCGAGCCACCTCGGAGCCGACCACGCACTCCCCGATCACGGCGAACTTACGCCCGCTCTCCACCGACAATACACGAAAATCAAAGTAGTCGAGGGTGGTGCCGACGATCGGAAAGTCACGCGCCCGGAAACGCGTGTAGAGCGGAATCGCAATTGCATTTCCTGAATCCATCACTCGCTGCGACTCGCTAAAGGTCATGACTGCCGGCGGATCGGATTCAAAATAGAGCGCATTCAGCACCAACTCCAACGGACTGCCCTTCGCGCCGACAATCAACGGCGTCGACTCGGCCCGCGCCGATAAGGAATCCGCACTTTGGCCGACCAACACCTTCAGCCCCAGCGGCAGAAACACAATCAACATCACCGACAAGACCAGCACCAGTGTCTTGAAGCGGTTATGTCTCAAGTAACAAAAAACGAGATATAAGACATCACGCATCGTGCTGCCCCGCCTTCCTAAATGTATCAAAGTCGATCACACGCTCGAAGCGCTCCAGCAATTGCCGCTCATGCGTGACACTCACTAAAGTGGCTCCGCAGGATGCCACATACTGATCCACGATGTCCAAGACTAGCACCGTATTCTCCGGATCCAAATTCCCCGTCGGCTCATCCGCAAGGATCAGCTCAGGCCTCGGCAACAATGCCCGACAAATCGCCACGCGCTGCCGCTCACCCTGCGAGAGCTGCTGCACATTACGTCCCAGCATCGAATCGAGCCCGACCATCTGCGCCAATTCAACCGCACGCGCTCGGATCTCCGCCGACAACTTCAATGCCCCACTCATCCGATACGGCAGCAGAATATTATCCGTCACATTCAAATACTCCAGCAGCTCAAACTCCTGAAAGATGAACCCGATATTGCGAATGCGAAAGTCACGCCGCGCCTTGTCGCTCAACGTCGACACCTCGACGCCATTGGTCATCACGCTGCCCGACCGCGGTGTCGACACACCTGAGATCAGATTCAGCAAAGTGGTCTTCCCCGTGCCACTCGGCCCGATCACTGCCACCGACTCGCCGCGCTCGACCGACAGTTCATCAATCGCGAGATGAAAGTTCCCCTCGGGATAGTTGAACGTTAACTGTGAAATTTGAATCATACTTAATTGCCCGATTAGGTTGTCGCACGAATCATTTGATCCGTTGCTCCTCCATGATCTCAAGGCTGGTGATCTTCCAGATGCCATCGACTGGCTCCACGATCATCTCGGCCACGTATCGATTCACACGCTGATGAATGTGCCCCCAGTGTCCCACCGAGCCCAATACATCCCAAGTGCAGACCGCCTGAATACCGGCATCGTGTTCTTCAAATTCGATACTCTCAAGATTAACTGCCTTCACCTTCACGCGAGCCCCCCCTTGGCTGGCGAGCTCGAGTGACTGCATGGTTTGCAAATACACTTCAGTCAGCAAGTCCCCCTGCAGGCTCTGATCCAAGGCATCGTAAATCGTCTCTTCATCTCTAAAATCGAACGCGGTATAGACATTCTTCAACAGACCCGCCACCACTTCGGTCGATGTCTCATCTGTAAGTGCTGATACTGCGGACACAGGAACTGAAACAGAGACTAATAAAAATGGAGAGATAACGATGGCGACAATCAGCACTGCACCACTGCCACCCCACGCCATTGCCCGTCCCTTCGCCCGTCGTAATTGTCGAAAAATCGGCAGCAACGTTAACAGCAGAAGAACCGTCCCAAATGGGATCCCAATGCGCTTAAGAGTCATCGGCAGTTCCAACGCCTCAATGGTCGGAATGGTCGGATTTTTCAGGAAGTTCTGCCAGACCAATACATTATCATCAGGGCTGAGACGATACGGCAACGGCCCCGCTTCGTCCGTGCCGGCCGCCCGCACCACCTGCATCTTCGGCGAAAATAGGTTCCACGTGACTTGCGCCGCTTGCGGCAGGGTTGCCGTCGGCACCGAATAGATCACACCGAGCGTTGCCGAGTTCGCCGCCAATTCCTCCGGCGGATCAATCACAATACTACTTTTGAGCGTGCGCTTTAGAAAATTAATCCGCTGCAACTCAGGCACCACAACCGCTCCATCCACCTTAACTTCCATCTTCGTCAGTATGAATTGCGCAATCTGCTCTTTAAGCTGCGATTGCATCGCTACCGGAATTGTATCCATCCCCTCGATACCGAGATCATGCCACTGCTGAATATCTTTAGGCCGCACGATGACTTCGACCCGTGTCTCAAAGGGTTCCGCATATAGAAACACGCTGATCGGCTCATTATACTGACGCCATAAATTCTTATTATCGAACTGCGAATACCAGGGGTCTGCCCAATCCAACTGCAGTGTTTCAGGACGACTCAGATAACGGAAATCCATGACCGGCACACCGAGATGATACACCATCATCCCCAAGGTGCCGGACGCATAGCCACGCTCATTGGACGGCGGTTGCAAAGTCAAAGCCTGCGGCAGCGCCACGTCCCCATCCTCCGCACCGGTATTCCACGAGAAAATGAATTCAGCGAACAGCACATGCTCCCCATCGCCTTGAACCGGCAAAGACTCACCCGTGATCTCATCGCGCAGTATTCGTTGACGTGGCTCCATTTGCCGAATGCGCCCCTGCAGGAGCTGCCCATCCGCCCGCAGCACAAAGTCTTCTTTGAAAAAGCGATCGACGCGCGTCTTGATCGGCTCAGGCGCATTGCCCATATCCTGATAGATCGAATCGGGCAGAATATTTTTAAAGCTCTCGATATCGGCCATGCCGATTTCCAATTCGACACGCACCTCCTGCGTCTCAACGTAGACTTCCACAATCGTCGATGCAGTCATGGCACGAGTCACTACCATGGCATCACCCAAAGCAAATAAAGGCGCTAAGCACAGGCAAAGCACAGAAAATAGAAAGCGTTTATTCATATCATTATTAATCCTGACAGGTGAGCACTTTATGGCACAGCGTCAGCATCTCATTTGTCTTCTTGAGCGAGGCTTTTCCAAACATCGCTTTCGCATTCGACGCGTAGCACAACCACAGGCGCACCCGCATCTCCAGATCAGCCCCCGTAAAGCCCATGTCCGCAAAGAGACTTTTAAAGTATTGAAATCGCATCGCATAGACCTCTTTAACGGCCTTTGCAGCCTCAGGATCATGATCCGCCCATGCGCGCATCGGCACCTCAAAACGATCAAAATGATACTCTTCGATCATCCGCATGATCTGCAGCATACGCTCACTTGCCGGTATATCCGCCAGATGACTACTGCCCGCGAACACCGCCTCGCTATATTCACGCTTCCAATACTGCAGCATCTCACTCAACAAATCCGGGCGGCCCTTAAAATGCCAATAGAACCCACTGCGCGAAATGCCCAAGAGCTTAGCGAGTCGGTCGATTTTGACCGCATTCACGCCCTCCGCCTCCAACACCTCGAGCGCCTTCTCCAGCCACTCTGCTTTACTGATTCGTTTCTGTTGCATAGTTGCGAGATAAAACAAGATGAAGGGAAATGTGAAGCCATTGAAGTGTAAAAATCGCCCATTAGGACTGAACCACGGATCATGATGCTGAAATAAGGTGAACTGCTAGCTCGGGTATTCATAGGCATCCAATCGCAACGGCACTATTTTCGTCTAGACAGCTCTGTATATAATACTGCACAGTAGTGTCTAGGGACGAATCAAAGAACCGCCGAAAAAAAATACGTGATCGGTGAATACAATACATCCGCGACAGAATCATCGTCGAGATGACCGCACGCGATCACTTTCAAGCCAACGATTTGACGCTAAAGTGAATGCTAATATAATCCGCGTTAGCTGTCCCATAAAGCATGACCACCCAGCGATCACCCAACTCTAACCAGCAACCACACGACACCATCATGAAAACTACCAAATTCGGACTCTCCACACGGATTGCTGCCGCCACTCTCTTCTGCTGCGGCATCATTACCGGACTCTACCTTGCAGGGGTAGATGATACTTCGTTTCAGCTACAGGCGGCCGAGGCAGAGAAACCGCCCCTTAAAACCGAGCCCATGAGCTCTCCGACCGCAACCCGCGAGCGCAACTTTTACGCACCCAACAGCGAAGCCCTTTTGCCGGACGAGATGCGCCTGATTGCTTGCGGCACTGGAATGCCCACGGCGCGCCCGAAGCAAGCTGCGACGTGCTTTCTACTCGAACTGGGCAACGGCGACAAATTCCTCTTCGACATCGGAACGGGGTCTGCAGAGCGCCTTTCCGCGCTTCAGATCCCCTACAACTACCTCGACAAAGTCTTCTTGAGCCATCTACATTCGGACCACTTCGGAGACATGGATGCACTATTCGTCGGCGGCGCCCTCATGGGCCGACAAAAGCCACTACGCGTCTGGGGGCCGAGCGGCGACACACCGGAACGGGGCACGGCATACGCGCTGGATCACCTCTACAAAGCGCTAACATGGGACCTTGATGGCCGAAAAGGAATCACCGACCCACGCGGCTACGTCCCCTTTGAAGTGACCGAGTTTGACTACAAAGGAATCAACGAAATCGTCTATCAAGAAAACGGTGTGACGGTTCGATCGATCCCAGCCATCCACTCGCTGGACGGACCTGTCAGTTATATCCTTGAGTGGAACGATTTTAAATTCGTCTTCGGCGGCGATACTTATCCGAACCAGTGGTTCGCAGAATATGCAAAAGATGCAGACTTAGTCATACACGAGTGCTTCATCACTGTCCCCGCCCTGGTTGAAAAATTCAAATTCACCCCTCAAGGCGCACTGGATGTGGGCACCCAAGTCCACACCGCGCCTGAGGCCTACGGTAAAATGATGTCGATCGTAAAGCCACGCATGGCGGTCGCGTTTCACTTCTTCAATGACTTCGACACCGCACCGGACATCGAAAGTCGGATTCGCACGACCTACGACGGTCCACTGAGCCTTTCCACAGACTACATGGTCTGGAATATCACCAAAGACACAATCCGCACGCGGATGACGATTTTCGATGAAGACGTCTGGCCCCCCACACCCACCGAGAAACCACTCGTGCCCGATCCAAGTCTAAGAATTCCATTCTCGGAGTTTATCGTAAACGGCAAATACGACATGAAGGACGTAATCCAACCCATCTACGATGAGACCAACGAGCAATATAACCTCAAAGAGACTCAAGGAGAGTAGAGCCCTCGATTCTTTGCTCTGCCGGTATTACGACGCACCACAAATGTGACTCATCAATGACAACGCACCACAAATCAGCCCACAAACAACTCTCTCTGGCGCAAGCGATCACACTCCTTGCCATAAGCCTGTTCGGCACTGCCAGCTTAACGGCAGCAGGAGAAAATGCCTCCAATCCGCTCGCCGCTGTCGACAACACCGACGTGCGCTTCCAATACTTCGATGTCGGCGACGGCGTCGATCGCTACGACTCATGGCTCGATGGTTCGTATATGTTGTCCCCGAAACTGAAGCTCAAATATGAGCTGCACTATTGGGACACCAATGCAACAGGCCAAACCGAGAACGGTTTCGAGACATTCCATTTCAAACCAATCTACTTCCCCACCCAAGGCGAAATTGGCGAGTGGAAATACAAACTGGCCGTAGGGGGAGAATGGATCGTCGGCTTTGACAACGAAGATGATGGCATCGGCACCGGTTCCGATCAGATCGCCCCCTTAGTCGGAGTCGCGCTAGTGAAAGGAAATACAGTGATCGTGCCCCTCGTGCAGCATTTCGTATCCTATACTGGGCCAGACACCAACCAAACTGCATTTCGCCTGATTGCCATCCAATCACTGCCCAACAACTTCTGGGGCAAGATCGATGCCAAGGTCCCTGTCGACTGGGAGAATGACGAGGAAATCCCGGCAACACTCGAACTCCAACTAGGGCACATGTTCAACCCTGGCTTTGGCATTTACGTTGATAGCCTCGCTGGCATCGGCGGCGACCAACCTTACGACTGGGGCGTCGGCGTCGGTTGCCGCTTCAATTATTAAGTTTAGAGCAGTCAGGAAGGCAAATATCCCACACCAGATTCACATTGCCAGACCAACTCAATTAACCTAATCGTGACAGGGTAAACCATCTAACCGACAAAACCATGAAACAGCTGCCACTACGATCCGCCCTCGCCCTGACCGCAATCTGCTCCACCGCCAGCCTATCCGGCGCAGGGTTTTATCTCTCCGAGGTCGGCACGCCCGGCAGTCTCGGCACCGCGGGTGTCGGCAATGTCGTCAACAACTTCGCCGCCGATTCCGCATGGACCAATCCAGCCGGCATGACCGGCGTGCACGAAGACCAAATCATGATGGGTGCCTCCGTCATCGCAGCCAACATTCGCTTCGATGCATCCTCGAAGACCACGGCCGATGGCGGCGATGGTGGCAATGCTGGCGAAGTCGTCGCAGCACCTGGCCTATTCGGCACCAAGAAGATCACCGACGAGCTCTGGGTCGGAATGGGGATCGCAGGCACCTCGGGAGGCGGCATGAACTA
Organism: uncultured Puniceicoccaceae bacterium; assembly: GCA_905479975.1. Lineage (GTDB taxonomy): Bacteria > Verrucomicrobiota > Verrucomicrobiia > Opitutales > Coraliomargaritaceae > Lentimonas. The sequence continues at coordinate 11,552 of CAJQOS010000047.1, forward strand.
CGACAACGACTGGGCCGGACGTTATGGCGCCACCGATGTCGAACTCATGGGCATCGGTTTCTCTCCCTCCGCAGCCTACAAAATCAGCGACAAACTCTCGATTGGTGCAGGCGTCAGCATTATCTACACACAGTTCAGTGAAACGATCGCCATCAACAAGCCCATGGACAGCGACGGTCGCGTCAAATTCGACGAACTAGACGACTGGGGCTACCAACCCTTCGCCGGCATCCAATTTCAACTGACTGAGCAATTATTACTCGGCGTCGTCTACCGCGCAGAGATGGACGTCGACCTCGAAGGCGACATCAAGTTCAGAAACATGCCAGCAGCGACTGCGAACGACATGAAACTCTCGTGGGACAATCCACAAACGATCGAAGCCGCACTCCGCTACGATATCGACGAGCACTGGATGGTCGCAGTCAACGGCGGTTGGCAGGATTGGTCGATTTTCAGCAAAAACCAGATCGACGTCGATGGCCCAGCCGCAGACCCCGCAACACTCGATCGCAACTGGCAAGACACCTGGCATGCCGGCATCGCAGCCGCCTATACCGTCGACAACAGCCGCTACTCAGTCGGCTTCAGCTATGAAAGCTCCCCGGTCGAGGATGAAGACCGCACTGTCGATCTACCGATGGATGAACAGTTCAAATTCTCAGCCTCTTATGCGTGGGACGGCCACAAGCAATGGAGCTACGCCGTCGGCGCGACCCTTTACTACCTCGGCGACGGCAAGATCGAAGAGCAAAATACTCAAGGCGTCATCGTCGATGGTGAATACGACACCAACTATATGATCATCGCTGGCATGACTGCGCGCTACCGCTTCTAAAGCAGCCTGCGAGTTGCGACTTCGGCAACGAAGAGAAGGCATCGATCCACCATCCCATTGACTATCATTCCCCCTGACTCGCTAAAACTGTGATTATTTACACCTTCGCGTGTTTTTATGACCGGACCGTTGGACAGTGATGTCCAGATGGGTTAACTTGCGTTTGCTTTTTTGAACTCACTCACCCGAACCCGAAGAAACATGAAAAAAATACTGTTCGCAGCATTGGCCCTCATCGGCCTGCAAGTCAGCACTCCCAGCGACACATTCGCAGCTGGTGGAGTCGTCAAAGATCCAACAGGAACCGCGCCTGATCGCTATGCTTACTACCCCGGCACTGAAGAGCTCAAGAAGGATGAGATCCGCCTGATCGCCTGCGGCACAGGACTGCCCGCGGCCCGCCGCGATCAAGCAGCCACCTGCTGGTTGGTCGAAACAGGGAACGGCGACAAGTTCCTGTTTGACATTGGCTCCGGCTCGATGGTCAACGTCGCGGCACTGATGATTCCATATGACTTCCTAGACAAAGTCTTCCTGACTCACCTACACACCGACCACTGGGGTGACTTGAGCACACTGTGGGCAGGCGGATGGACCGCAGGTCGCACGCAACCGCTACGTGTCTGGGGCCCGACCGGCCAGACCGAAGACATGGGCACCGCCTATGCGATCAAACACTTCCTCAAAGCCTATAATTGGGATGCCAAAACACGCGACTTCGTGCTCAGCCCCAAGCCCGGTGAAATCACTGTCAAGGAGTTTGATTACAAGGGTATCAACGCAATCGTCTACCAAGAAAACGGCGTCACCATTCGCTCGATCCCAGCAATCCACGCAGGTGATGGCCCCGTCAGCTTCATCCTTGAGTATGCCGGCTTGAAACTCGTGATCGGCGGCGACACATTCCCGAACAAGTGGTTCATCGAACATGCCGCAGGCGCAGACGTCGCGATCCATGAAACCTTCCTCACTCCACCAGACTTGGTGAAGTTCTATGGCCAATCACCGGGTCAAGCACTCGGAGTCGGCACACAGATCCACACCTCGCCACAGGCATTCGGCAAAGTGATGAGCACCATCCAACCACGCCACGCGATCGGCTATCACTTCTTCAATGAACAAGGCACGCATGACAACATTCTGCGCGGGGTCTTGCAAACCTACGACGGCCCGCTCTCGCTGGCGACCGACAACATGGTGTGGAACATCACCAAAGACAGCATCGTCGAGCGCATGGTCATCTCACCCGACCAAGCATGGTCAGTGAACGGCCCGAACAAACCACCAAGCCCTCCAGCCAAAGGCAGCATCCCCGACCCGATCTCGGATTGGATTAAGTCAGGTCGCTGGCAGCCAGCCGAAGCGGCACAAGCCGACATGGTGAATAAATTCAAAAAAGAGAACGGCATGCAGTAAGCGCTTCCGCGCCTGAATCTCAAACGAGCAGCGGCAAGCGCACTCAATCCAACAGAACCGCCTCTCACTGAGAGGCGTTTTTTTTGATCCATGACACACCCGAACTCCGCGTGATCAAAGGTTAAAACATTGCCTCTCTCCCCCAAAATAAAATAGATAACTACGACTCGTCGTGATGAATACAAAATCACACGTTTGCTTCTGACCACCCCACCATGCACGCCACGACATATCGGTTTTCACACACTACGCTACGCTTAGCACTGTGCGTAGCCTACTGCGTAAGTGCATACCTACATGCGGCAAGCACGGCAGAAAGCAATGTGGTGAACGTCGAAGAGGCTCCCGTTAGCTCGCCGACACGCGACACCCCAGAAGTCCAGACGACTCCTCCCCCCCGAATAGAGCCAGAGCCTCAACAAGAGACAATCGCTCCCCCTGCGCTAGATACACCCGAGGACTCTTCCGAACGCGTCGGCTTCGGCAGCAGCACCTCTCCACTCGACGCGGAACCAAGCGCTAAAGTAGAAGCACCTGCCACTCCTGAAGAACCAGCTCAAGCCGCACCGGACGAGCAAAGTGCTTCCCCGCACACGGAGCCTCCCGTCACCAGCAAGCCAGAGAAAGCGCCGCAAAAAAAAGTGCCCACACACACGACTCCATCCCAGAGTGACCCACCCGTTGCCGCAATCGATGAAGTCGACGACTCTTCGGAACGCGTCGGGTTCGACCAAGACACTTCGCCGCTCGCGAAAGACGCGCCCCGGCGAACCGACGTATTACACCAAACAGGCATCCCATTTGTTGACGATACGGTATATTTCATCGCACCGCGCGCTTACTATCGCTACTTCGACTCCGGCAATGGCGACACATCCGAGGCCTTCGCTATGGGCGGGAGCGCAGGCCTTAAGTCTGGTATGTTTAAAGACTTTGCCTCAATCCGCCTCACCACGCACACGTCGCAAAAAGTCATGTCCACCAGCGACGACCAAGACGATGACAATAGCGCAGGCCTACTGCAAGGAAACGACAGTTATTCGGTGATCACTGAAGCGAATCTAAACCTGAAGATCCAGAAGGCAAACATCAGGTTAGGCATCCAACGCATCGACCTGCCCTATATCAATTCCAACGACGCTCGTATGGTGCCGAACACATTTAAGGCATACACCGTCCAATCAAAGCCCACCGAAAATATAGGATTCGAATTGGGCTATGTGGATGGGATGCGCGAACGAACGGGCTCGGACTACGAATCACTCTCCGAACAAGCTGGCGCGGACGACTCCGACGAAGGCGTCTACATGCTCGGAGCTCGTTACACCTTCAACGACAGCGCCAATATAGGCTTCGTCGAAATCAACAACCCGGACGTCCTCAATGTTTTCTACATTGAAGCCAATACCCTCCTCCCATGGTTTGACCTGATACAATTTGATGCCGGCTTCCAATTCACTGACCAACGCAGCATCGGTAATGAACTTCTGGGCGACGTCACCATTCAACAATACGGATTCAAATTACGCGCCCGCTACGAAAAACTAGTCAGCACATTGGTGTTCACACACACAGGCTCTAACAGCGAAATCCTCAAGCCCTGGGGCGGCTCCCCCAGCTACAACTCGATGATGATCTCCGACTTCGACCGCGCTGGCGAAAAGGCTGTCGGCGGCAGTCTGAGCTACCGCTTCTCAGGTAAAGCGAATGAAGGCTTCGTTTCCTCCGTGCGCTGGACCTACGGCAACACGCCCGACAGCGGTAAGAACGCCTCGTCCGATCAATACGAAATCAATTGGAACTTCGACTACTACCCGAAAACCATACCGAACCTCTGGTTTCGATTGCGAACTGCCAGAAATTACCAAGACGACTCGGACAGCGACGACGCGAAAGACGTGCGCCTCATCGTTAACTATGTGAAGACCTTCTAACGAAGGATTTTGATGGTTTGCCTTTGCACGCAGACCTGCCACAGTATCAGCTATCAATATGAAAACCGCGTCTCGAATTCTGTTACTACTACCGCTCCTCTTCGCACTCGTCGGCTGCGTCTCCCCTGTCCGTGTCGACTACGACCGCGAGGCGGCACAAAAATTCTATAGCTACCAATGCTTCGAGGTCGATACACGCGAACAACGCTCCAACTATCAAGACATCGTGCTCAGCCCCATCGTTGACCGCCGTATCGAGCGGGAACTCAACGCGGTGCTCAAAATGCGCGGTTTCTCTAATAGCTGCGCAAAGCCGGACTTCCGCGTCACCTTTAACACCACCAAGAAAACCGTCACCGAGCTCAACGACCTAGGCGTCGGCCCCTCCCCGTATCGCCGCTACCCGTATCGCGGCTACGGCGGCTACTCGAATGTGCAAATCGACCAATACGAGGAAGGCACCTTCATCGTCGACATCATCGATGAAGCGAGCAAGGAGCTCGTCTGGCGTGGTGCGTACGTCAAGCGCCTCGGCTGGCACGCACCGACCGACGCCGAAATTCGCGAAATCATCATCGAAACTCTGGCGCAATTCCCGCCAGCGGGATAGGTAATGTCAAAAACGTAGCGCGGTGTGCTCGGTCGAGCTTGTCGAAACCTTTAGCCTGCGAGCCGAGCCTGAGCACCGTGCCTCTCCGACGCACTGCGCCTAAAGAACGCAGCTACAGACCTTGCTAGTATCACATCATACAGAAAGCACCTCCACAGCTGAACCAAAGCCTGATTGAGATTGACTTAGATGCCGATTCTAGCGGTTTTGAAGGCATGAATATCGTATGTCTTGACCTTGAGGGAGTGTTGATCCCTGAAATTTGGATCGCCTTCGCGGAAAAAACCGGGATCGAAGCCCTCAAGCGCACCACGCGTGACGAGCCTTGCTACGATACACTCATGCGCTATCGCTTGGACATTCTCGACAAAGAAGGCTTCAAGCTGGCCGATATCGAAGAAGTCATCGGCACGCTCGATCCACTCCCCGGCGCAAAGGAATTTGTCGAGTGGGTGACTTCACAGACACGTCTCGTCATCCTCTCGGATACGTTCAGCCAATTTGCAGGCCCACTCATGGCCAAGCTCGGCAACCCCACCCTGTTCTGCCACGACCTCGTGATTGATGAAACCGGCCGAATCGCGGACACCAAGCTCCGCCTGCCCGATCACAAGCGCAAGGCCGTCGAAGCCTTCCGCGCATTGAACTTCGACACCATCGCAGCCGGCGACTCTTACAACGACCTCTCCATGATCGATTGCGCCGACGAAGGCCTGCTGTTCTGCCCGCCGGATCGCTTGACCGAAGAACGCCCCGAGCTACCGGTCGCCCGCAACCACGCAGAGTTGCAGGCAATCATCGCTGCGAAGCTTTAAGTTTTAAGTTTTACTCACCCCACAAACAACAAACACCCCAACAACACATGCTCATTCACACTGTATATTTCTGGCTTAGGAAAGACCTCGATGGTGATAAATACACCGAGTTCCGTATCTCACTAGAGACGATGCGCGGCATCAAACATGCCGAATCGATCCATATTGGAACTCCCGCTCAAACCGCAGAACGTCCAGTGCTCGACACCAGCTACGACTTTGCACTCACCGTCATCCTCAAAGACATCGCCGCACACGACGCCTATCAGGAAGATCCGATCCACCAAGCCTTCATTGCTGAAAACAAAGAGCTCTGGAAGAAGGTAAAGATCTACGACGCAGACTAGATAGTACCCATACGTAATGCTAGATACCTTTTGGGAACAACTCGTCGCGACCAGTGGGATTGAATGGCTGGGCACGATCACGGGGATCATTGGCGTGTGGCTTACGATACGCGAACGAGCAGCCGCGTGGCCGATCCTAATCGTCTGCTATGGTTGCTACGTCTTCATCTCTCTAGACGCGAAGCTCTATGCGATGATGCTCTCACAGGCGGTCTTCATCGCGATCTCTGCCTACGGCTGGTATGAATGGGTCGCAGGCAAATCCGAAGACGGCGATCACCTGAAAATCGCCCACACTCCGCGGCTGAAAATTGCCATTGCCCTGACAGTCTTAGTCGCAGGCACGGCACTCTTCGGCAGCCTCCTCTCAGGATACACCGATTCCACTTACGCTTACCTCGACGGCTTTGCCACTGTCTGCGCATTTGTGGCTCAATGGATGCTCGCCCGCAAATACATAGAGACCTGGATCTGCTGGGTCGTCTCGGACATCATCTTCATCGGCATTTTCGTCGTGCAAGGCTATTGGATGAGCGCTTTTCTCTTCTCCGTATTCATCTGCCTCGCACTGCGCGGTTGGATACACTGGAAGAGCACAATCACACCTGCCACGAGAGCCGCCTAAGAGCCTCAGCTCTCGCTCTCAAGCCTCAGCCCTCAAGTCTCAACCCTCAAGTCTCAGCCCCCGCACCCCGCACCCCGCACCCCGCACCCCGCAATGAAACGCATCGTCCTCATCGGCGCCGAGTCCACCGGCAAAAGCACCCTCGCGCAGGAACTTTCCGGCTATTACGGCGAGCCTTGGACGGATGAATTTGTCCGTAGCTATGTCGAATCACACGAAGGCGAACTCAGCGAGAGCGACCTTGAACCGATCGCAGAAGGGCAGCTCGCGCTCGAAGATGCGGCACTAGAGCAGGCGCAGCGGCTCGTCATTCACGATACGAATATCCTGTCGTCCATCATCTACGCCAACTACTACTTCGATGTCGTGCTCGACTGGGTCAACGACCGCTTCCTCGAACGCGACTACAGCCTCTATTTACTCTGCATGCCCGGCATTCCTTGGGTCGCCGACGACGGCCAGCGCGAAAGCCCCGAAGCCAGAGATCAGCTGCATGAGCTCTTCAAAGACAGCCTCGACATCTTACAAATCCCCTATGTCGAAATCCACGGCAGCGAGGAAGAACGCATGATGCAGGCCGTGCACGCCATCGACGCGATTTTGTAATCATCCTGCTTAAAAAAAACTCCTCCCCAGCCAAGCATATCCTTCTACATATTTTTGTCTATTCAAGTTGACGTTATGGATGGTCTTTTCAAAACTCCTCCCCTGCGAAGGGGAGGTGGCTCGGTCTGCCGAGACGGAGGGGTTTCCGCTGTTATTTGAGCCAAGTAGGCAAAAAACGCTTAGGCTCGGCAGAGAACCCTTCCGGCTCGCTTCGCGATCCACCTTCCCTTGGTAAGGGAAGGAGCTATTTAGCACTCACTTCACACGACTCCGGCTTATGTATAAGGATATCCCAATCGGATGGGTTGACTCACGCCGATCCCTTGATGTGCTAGCCGCAACCAATCGCAACACGAGCCCATGCCTTTCACTCCAGAAGATCCGCCTACCGGCACCGAATTTATCGAGCAAACCCTCGCTGACCCAATCAGCTCGGAAGAGTCCATGCTGCGCCCACTCTCGTTCGACGACTTTGCAGGGCAAGCCAAGACGATTGAGCGCCTCAAAGTGATGGTCGGCGCGGCTCGTGATCGCGGCGATCCACTCAACCACATCCTCCTCAGCGGCCCCCCGGGACTCGGCAAGACCACCCTTTCCCTCATTCTCGGCCACGAGATGGGCAAGCAGGTCAGCATCACCTCCGGTCCCGTGATCGACAAGCCCGCCGATCTGGCTGGCTTGCTCACCAACCTGAGCGAAGGCGACATCCTGTTTATCGACGAGATTCACCGCATCCCGAAAACCGTGGAAGAGTATCTCTACTCCGCGATGGAAGACTTCCGTATCGACATCATGATCGATCAAGGGCCCAACGCCCGCAGCGTCCGCCTCAGCCTCCCACGCTTTACACTACTGGGCGCAACCACCCGCATGGGCTTGCTCACCGCACCACTGCGCAGCCGTTTCACCCTGCAATCGCGCCTCAGTTACTACGACCATAAGACACTGCAAGGCATCATCGAGCGCACCTGCGGTTTGCTCAATGTCGAATTCGAAATCGCCGGCGCAGCGGAAATCGCCCGCCGCGCACGCGGCACCCCGCGCATCGCCAACAACCTCGTCAACTTCTGCCGCGACTACGCGCAGCAACGCGGCGACGGCGTGATCACCGAAGCCATGGCCGCTGCCGCTCTAGAGCTGCTGGAAATTGATCGCCGCGGCCTCGACGAGATGGACAAGCAAATGATGCGCGTCATGGCCCTCAACTATCGCGGCGGCCCCGTCGGCCTCGGCACCATCGCCGTCGCCGTCGCCGAAGAAGCCCACACCCTCGAAGAGGTCCACGAGCCCTTCCTCATTCAAGAAGGCTACATCCAACGCACCGCCCAAGGCCGCGTATTAACCAACAAAGGCTGGCAAGTCATCGGCCTCGATCCACAAGACAACGGCGCGCAGCCCGACTTGTTCAAAGGATAAGTTGCAGCGACACGCTTGTCGCTTTACCCACACAGCCAAAGCGACAAGAGTGTCGCTTCTACACAGTTCACTCTCACTCTCACTCTCACTCTCACTCTCACTCTTCATGGGCCGCAATTCAATTCACAAAATACAACGTGCACCTCGTCACTCGAAGGGGCCGACCATCGTCTACCTCGAAAACGAGGATGATCTGTTCGACTTGATCGAGCGCACGGAGAATCCACTCATCCTGATCCTCGAAGGCGTGCAAGATCCACACAATCTCGGAGCGTGCCTACGCACGGCATCCGGCGCGGGCGTGACCGCCGTCTTGGCTCCAGTCAAGGGTGCCTGCGGCATCACGCCGACCGTTCGCGATGTTTCCTGCGGTGGTGCGGACGACGTGCCATTCCTACGCATCAAAAACATCGGGCAACTGCTACGTAAATTCCAAGATCGCAGGATTCAGCTCATTGGCACCTCCGACAAAGGCAAAGACTCGGTTTACGATGTCAACTTCGACCAGCCCACTGCGATCATCCTCGGCAGCGAAGGCTGGGGCATGCGCAAGGTCACCGGCGATCACTGCGACCACCTGATACACCTCCCGATGGCCGGCACTGTTGAATGCCTCAACGTCTCGGTCTCTGCAGGTGTCATCCTTTACGAAGCCGTGCGTCAGCGTATGTAGCGTTAACGCAACAGTCTCTTTTCAACAAACGGCGGGTTCGAATCGAACCCGCCGTTTTTGTGTCCTCATCGCGACTGACATATCCTTCTACACAAGTCTGAGAGTCGTGAAGTTAGCAATCAATGGCTCCTTCCCTGCGAAGGGAAGGTGGCTCGCGGAGCGAGACGGAAGGGTTCTCCGCAGAGCCTGAGCGTTTTTTGCCTACTTGATACAAATGATCGCGAAAACCCCTCCGTCTCGGCAGACCGAGCCACCTCCCCTTCGCAGGGGAGGAGTTTTAAGAAGAGCATAAATAACGCTAACTTGACGAGACATATATATAAGGATATGCTTCGCAGGGGAGGAACTTTTAGTAGTGCATTAATGACGTCAATTTGAAGATACAAACTTATATATAAGGATATGCTTGCGTAGCGGTTGTGAAAATCACGTTCTTCTTTCCATATCAGATAATTCAAACTTACAACTCGCCCTCTTCTTCGTCTTCCTCCGGCGGCGTGCCAAAATGGAGAGAAAAGCGTTTTGGATCCTCCGTCTCGCGAAGCGCTTCAGGGATCAACCAAAAGCCGTCCTCTGTCCGCTCAACTTGGTAGTCATGCTCGTTGACCGTAACGCTTCCAGCGTTGATGGCTTCTCCTTTCTGCAAATCAAGCAGATCGAAACCGTCACTGAGTGCTTGCTGCCTGAGCTGCGTGCCACGCTCAAATTCGTTGAGATTGGAAATCGTTGGCGCAACCATTCCGAAATATGAATCTTCTGAGACACCTGCGAGTTGTCCGCGCACCCAGGCTTTCATGTCCTCTGGGCTCAGGTGCACGCGCAGTGCGGCTTCAGTGTAATAGTCGTAAACGACATCCAGCTGATCGAGTATCTCATCTGGAGTGAACCCCATCTCAATATAGTTCTCTTTGAGTGCTTCAACAGAATCTTCACTGTAGTTGTCCCCCATTGCCTTATAGATCACCTCCCATGGCACGTGACGATTTTCTATTGTTTGTTTTTGCAAATCGACAATGGCCGTTCGATCTCCCTTTCGAATCCAAGCCCGAACTGCATTGCGATCGACTTTGTCTAATTCAATCCCCTGCACTTCCTTACCTTTTTCCAACCAAAAACTTTGTTGCGTGCGTGTGTTCTGCAAACTGATACGCACTGGCGTTTGAGGCAGCAGCACGAGTCCAGCGAATCGTAGATCCTGCGGAAAACGAAAATCGTTCGGCCCTAGGTTTTCAGATTCCCATGCTTCAAGTGCCTTCAAAATACGCTGCTGATACCAGCCGACAAACATATCGCGCTCCGCCAAGAGGGCATCTGCCAAATGTCCTGCGGCTGGCAGCGCTTGAATCCGTGATTGAACACTCGCCCGTTGCTGAGGTGTCATTTCCGGGCCGAATTCGGCTAGGCGCGCATTGAGCAGGTTGCCCCGGCCTATTTGGGTCAGGTGCGTCAACAGAGTCGGCTCTTGATCCTGATGGCGAACCAGACTGATTCCACTGAAGATGGCATCCAAGGCTGCGTCTGGTTGCTCTGCCCAGATTTGCCCAGCATACCAATTGGCGGCACTCCCGATGCCACTTGCCTCAGGAATATACCCAAGCGACGACCAAGGCCCCTCGGCTTTCAGTTTATCCAGTAAGCCAAAATCCACCTCGGGCACACCTTGCATCGCTTGTAGCTGTTCAAAAATCGGCTGGAGTTCCAATTGGAACAGCAATTGATCCCGTTCAATCGCGCCAGGATTCGCATCGGAACAATCTGGGCATTGAAGATCAAAGACGCTCGTTTCTAAGCTGTCTTCTAATTGCCGATAATGTTCAAAGATGGCTCGATAGTCGGCAGCAGCTTGTTTTTCGGGGCTCAGTTCTAGCACCTCAGGCACCTGTTCGGCGAACGAACTGCCAATGCAGGCGAGCAGTCCTAAAGTGATCAAGCGGGAAATCATGGCTAAAGCTTGAAGCTGTTATTTCGCTTGTCGATGTAAAGTTTTAGCGACTGTAAGCGCACCTGTTCGCGATGAGAATAGATCACCGCATTCACCCAACACAAATCGTCTTCACATTGACGAACTCGCGAATCCCCCACTTTGACAGCTCGCGGCCGTAGCCGCTGCGCTTGATCCCGCCAAACGGAAGGCGCAGATCGGACTTAACGAAATCGTTGATAAAGCACGCGCCGCATTCCAGCTGATTGGCCAGGCGCTTGCCTCGCTCAACATCCTGCGTAAACACCCCCGCCCCGAGACCATAGACGGATTGATTCGCAAGCTCCACCGCCTGATCATCGTTCTCAACCGCAACCAGCGCAACCACCGGCCCAAAGACCTCTTCATCAAACGCAGGCATGCCAGGGCGCACATCCGCTAGCACACTTGGCGGATAGTAATAGCCCGCGCCCTCCGGAACCTCACCTCCGAGTAAGACCCGAGCGCCCGCTGCCACGCTGGCATCAACCTGGCGCTGCAAATTCGCTCGTAAATCGGCACGTGCCATCGGCCCGAGGTTATTCAATTCGTCTTCCGGATTGCCCTGCTGGCGCTTCGCGATCTCTGCGATCAACTTCTCAGTAAACGGCTCCAACACCGCTTGATGCACGAGTAGTCGCTTTGCGGAAATACAGGTCTGCCCGCAATTATTGAGCCGGCTCTGCACACACTTCGCAGCGGCCAGTTCGAGGTCGGCATCTTCACAAATAAGATACGGGTCGCTCCCACCCAACTCCAGCACCGTCTTTTTAATCGCACGCCCCGCAATTGCAGCCACCGCAGCACCCGCCTTTTCGCTACCAGTCAACGCCACGCCTCGCACTGCATCGTGCTGAATCACCGACTCGACCTGATCGATCTCGAGAAACAGCGTCCGCAGCACACCCTCGGGATAACCAGCTTCTTGAAACAGTGATTCAATCGCCAGCGCACAACCGCACACATTCGGCGCATGCTTGAGCAAAGCCGTATTGCCAGCGGCCAACACGGGCACCGCAAAACGAAAGACCTGCCAAAATGGAAAATTCCACGGCATGATTCCAAGCACCACCCCGAGCGGCGAATAGCTCACCTGACACCCCTTCGGCAATGCCTCCGACGACTCGCCTTCTAAAAACGCGACTGCATGGTCGGCGTAATAACGACACAGCAACGCACATTTATCGAGTTCCGCTCGCGCTTCCACCAAAGGCTTACCGACTTCCTGCGTGATCAGCCGAGCAAATTCCTCCCGCTTCGCCTCTAGCAAGGCAGCAACATCCTCAAGCATCGATGCCCGCAGGCTCACATCCACACGCGCCCATGCCATCGCAGTCGTGCCAGCCTCCTCCAGCGCAGCCGTCAATACATCCGCAGACATGGCTGGAGTGCGCGCAATAACTTGGCCCGTTGCGGGATTGATCGATTCAAACATGCCACTCTGATAGTCACTTAAAGCATAAGGTAAATAAGCAAAACTAATGCACCCTATTTATCTCATATAAGATTGGAATCCTTCGTCATTATTGCCTTATTCCTCAGCAACGACCTCATTTTTTAACCTGACACCCCTTTTATTATATGAAAAAGATCTTCATCTCAGGCTGCTACGACATTCTCCACGCAGGCCACATCCAGTTTTTCCGCGAAGCCAGAGCGCTCGGCGACCACCTCACCGTCTGCTTTGCCTCGGATGCCGTGTTGTGGGAACACAAGAAACGCCGCACCTCGATCCCGCAGGATCACAAGCTCGCACTGATGACAGCGCTCGAAGTCGTCGACCAAGTCGTGATCGGCGACTGCGAAGACCTGGGCCTCGACTTCAAAGATCACTTCCTAAAGATCCGTCCAAATGTCTTGGCCGTGACCGAAGATGATCAATACGCCGATGTAAAGAAGGCACTCTGCGCCGAAGTGGGCGCCGAATACATCGCCCTGCCAAAGACACCGCCGCAGTTCACACCCGTATCCTCCAGCTCGATCGTGCGCAACATCCGCACGCCAGCCGAATCTCCACTGCGCGTTGATTTCGCAGGCGGTTGGCTCGACGTGCCGCGCCATGCGCGCGAGGGCGCTTACATCGTCAACTGCGCGATCTCGCCAATGGTCTCGCTCAACGAGTGGGACTACGAAATCAAATCCGGCCTCGGCGGCAGCGGTGCATGGGCGCTTCTCAATGGCAACGACGGCGTGGAAAGCGAACTCAACATGGGTGTCGGCTGGCAAGACCCCGCCATCATTCGTGAGACAGGACTCTGCGTCTGGCGCAGCGGCGCACTGCCGAAGCTCGACTTTAAGCGCAACGGCGACTTTCTCCGCGGCCACATGGCGCTGCACTACACCGACATTCCGCACGACACACCAGGCAATGCGGACAATAACCGCGACTACGATCTGATCGAGCAGGCTGCAGTCACTGCCAGAGACGCCGTGTTCAACGCAAACATTCCAAAAATCGGCGAAGCGGTCAGCATGAGCTACGCCGCACAACTCAAAGAAGGCATGCTCGAACTACCTGAGGCAGAGGGCTGCGTCGGCCGTAAATACTGCGGCGGCGGATGGGGCGGCTACGCGCTCTATCTGTTTACAGACACAGCAGACCGCGATGCTTTTGTGGCATCGGCGAACTGCAACCGCGCAATTGAGCCTTACATCACGATTCGTTAGCGCTTTTTCCTTTACGGGACGCCGAACAAAATCAGTTTATTTGGTTTCAGCTGGCAAAATCCTAGGTTCATTCCCACTTTGTTCTTTCACTTGCCCTAAGGGCACCCAGTTCAATCACCCCTGCGGGGCCAGCTCGGCAGACCTCGCAGACCATCTTCGCGCTACTCGCGCTTCGTCCGACTTTCCCACTTTCTCACTTTCATGAGCTTGATCGAAACCATCCGCACCAACACTGACACCGTCATCGGCGACACCGAACTGGTGGACCGCCTCCACGGCAATCGCCCACTGCGTGTCAAACTCGGCGTCGACCCGACACGCCCCGACCTGACCTTCGGGCACCTCGTCGTATTTAACAAGCTGCGCCAGTTCCAGGATCTCGGACACGAAGCAGTGCTGATCATCGGCGACTTCACGACCTTGATCGGCGACCCATCCGGCCGCTCCGACACACGCCCCGTTCTCACCAAGGACGAGATCATGGGCAACGCAGACACTTACCTCGAACAGGCCTTCAAGATCCTCGACGAGGACAAGACCACCGTCGTTTACAACAGCGAGTGGTTCGACAAGATGGGCTTCGAGGACTGCCTCAAGCTGGCTCGTAAAATGACCGTCGCTCGCATGCTGGAGCGCGACGACTTTGCCAAGCGCTACAAGGGCAACGTGCCGATCTCGATCATCGAGTTCCTCTACCCGCTCATTCAGGGCTACGATTCGCTCGTGCTCAACGCCGACGTCGAAATCGGCGGCACCGACCAACTCTTTAACATGCTCGTTGGTCGCGCCCTGCAGAAAGACGCAGGCAAGCAAGAGCAGGCCGTGATCACAATGCCACTACTCGTCGGCCTCGATGGCACCAAGAAGATGTCCAAGAGCGCGGACAACTACATCGCGTTCACCGACTCACCGAAGGAAATGTTTGGCAAGATCATGTCGATCAGCGATGAGACGATGTGGACTTACTACCAATTGCTGCTCGAATTCGACGAAGCCAAGATCGAGAAACTCAAGGAAGGCCACCCAATGCTCGCCAAGAAGCATCTCGCCTCCGCGCTTGTGGGGCAATTCCACTCGATGCAAGCGGGCAAACACGAGCTGGAGCAGTTCGAGAAGGTCTTTTCCAAGAACAAATTACCCGACGACATGCCAACCTTCACATGGAGCGATATGCTCGGCGATGCCGACAGCGCACCGCTGTTTGAGGTGATGGCACAATCCGAACTCTTTGAGAGTAAAGGCGCAATTCGCCGTCTCGTCCAACAGGGCGGCGTCAAGATCGACACCGTCAAACAAGACGACCCGAACAAGACGATCACCCGGCCGGATAACGAAATGATTTTCCAAGCCGGCAAGCGCGTGTTTTTCAAACTGCTCGCGTAGGAGTAAAGCTCGCCACGCGAACGCGGTGCAAGAGCCTCCGGACTTCTGACTTCTGAAATAATATTACGTCTGCCGCTTTACAAGATCTATACCTCGACCTTTATTAACGCCAACTGATTCTCAGTTCACTACTCAACTACTCAACTACTCAACTACCCATTATGGCACTAGCAACCGGAACCAAAGCACCCGCATTCACACTTAAATCCAAGAACGCCGACGGCCTTCAAGACGTCTCGCTGAGCGACAACCTCGGCAAGAAAAAGACAGTCCTGCTGTTCTTCCCGCTGGCATTCACTAGCGTCTGCATGAAGGAAATGTGCGACGTCAGCAGCAGCCTCGCCGCCTATTCCGATCTCAACGCCGCGGTTTACGGCATTTCCGTCGATAGCCCCTTCGCTCAAGAAGAGATGGCGAAAGTCGATGGCCTGAAGTTCCCACTCCTCAGCGATTTTAACAAGGAAGTCTCTGCCGCCTACGACGTGCTCTATGCAGATCTTCTCGGCTTCAAAGGTGTCTCCAAGCGCTCCGCCTTCGTCATCGATGAGAACGGCGTCATCCTTTACAGTGAATCCGCTGAAGATCCACACGACCTACCAAACTTCGACGCGATCCAGGACGCCCTCAAAGGCTAAGCCTCGATCTAATTCTGCGAATTGATACTGCGAATTGAAGTTGATTATTAGCGACACGCTAGCATTCTCCAATATCTCCCTCACGATATCATCTCCGAATCCTAAGGACGCACCTTTAAACAATTATTTGCCGCAAAACTCCAGTGCATGAGTGAGCCCATACAGCCTACCTTTCTAGTCAGCGCTTACTCTGATCCCGTCGTGGTTCAGATTAACGGTAAAGCGAACTATCTAAACTGTAACACGTTTCGAGAGTTCATCGAAAAAATAGTCAGTGAAGGCAAGAGCCGCATCGTGCTCGACTTCGAGAACTGCAAAGGGATGGACAGCACCTTCCTCGGCATTCTAGCAGGCACGGCGCTGGAACTGCGCAAGCAAACACCCGCAGGTGTATTGATCATCTGCAAACTCGGAGAGCGAAATCACGAGTTGGTCTGCAACCTCGGCCTGCAAAACCTCCTCACCATCGGCGAGGATCTTCCGGAATGCCCGGACGCTGCAGCCGAAGCAGAATTTTCCGCGCTTAAAAACGTGGAAGTCTCCAATGCGAAAAACGTGCTCAACGCCCACGAAAATTTAGTCAAGGCCGACACCGAAAACGCCGCTAAATTTCAAGACGTCATCGCCTTCCTGAAAAACCAGGTCGAGGCGAAAGACAAAGAGTGATTCAAGCCACGCCGCCCAAGAGACCTGAGTATTGATGTCATTTTTCCTTGGAGCCTTAATCGGATTATTCGGCATGTGGCTGCTCTACACGGGCAAGCGCAGGCACATCAAAATAATCGAAGAAGAGAAGCAGCTCCTCCAACAGGAGAAGCAAATCGTCGTCGAGTTCATGCACAACATGGTCGAAGCAGTCGCGGAAGGTAGCGACCGCGCTGCCATGTTTCAGCGCATCATTCATGCCGCGATCCTCAGCACTGGCGCAATGAGTGCCTGTATTTTCGAAAAACGGGACGATGACACCCTCAAAGGCATCGCCGTCGAGGGCCTGTTTCCCCCGCAGCGCAAGTTACCGGAAGGCCTCAGCTCCAAACTCGCCACCCGCACTCACTTCCTCGAGAACATCCTCAAGTCCGAAAGCTTCAAAATGGGCGAAGGCTTGATCGGACAAGTTGCTAAGTCTAAACGCGCACAACTCATTGCCGATGCCGCCAACGACCCGCGCGTCATCCAGCACAACGACCCGGCACTTAAAGTCCGCTCGATCATCATCGCCCCCGTCCTCTTTCAAGATGAACTCATCGCAGTGCTCGCCGTCGCCAATCCGGCCGACGAACTCGCCTTTACCAACACCGACTTCTCGCTCGTGGAGTCTCTCGCCGAGCAAGTCGGACTCGCCGTGCATAATAGCGATGCCATGCAGCTACAAATCGAGAAGAACAAACTCGACCTCGACATCGAGTTAGCCAGTAACATCCAAGGCCTCCTCCTCCCGAGCAAATTCCCGGCATCCGATAAAATCGAGTTTGCCGCGCATTACACCGCCGCACAAAAGATCGGCGGCGACCTTTACGACGTGTTTGCCATCGATGACAATCGCATCGGCCTGGCCATCGCCGACGTTTCCGGTAAAGGCATCTCCGCCTCGATCTTGATGGCGATCTGTCAGACGAACCTACGCCATATCTCGCGCCAGCTAGACTCTCCCTCAGCAGTGCTCAGCGCGATCAACGCGCAAATGCAAAGCTCCATGCGACGCGATATGTTTATCACCATCGTTTACGCAATCATCGATCAGACGAAGCAAGAGATCACCTTCGCCCGCGCCGGGCATGAGCTGCCCTTCTTCTATCATTGCGCCAGCGATGGCACCGGCAGCGTCGAAACGATCCGCTCCGAAGGCATGGCACTCGGCATGGTGCCGCCTGAGATCTTCGACCTCACCATTCAGGATAAAACCGTTCCCTTCAGCAAAGACGACGCACTCCTCCTCTACACCGACGGCGTCACCGAAAGCGTCAACGCCGGCGGCGAAGAATACTCCGGCGAGCGTCTGCTCGAAACACTCAAGACACACGGCAACAGCAGCGCACAATCGCTCCTCAATCATGTCATGGAT
The DNA here is from genome assembly GCA_905479975.1 of uncultured Puniceicoccaceae bacterium. Classification (GTDB taxonomy): domain Bacteria; phylum Verrucomicrobiota; class Verrucomicrobiia; order Opitutales; family Coraliomargaritaceae; genus Lentimonas. The sequence goes on from CAJQOS010000047.1 coordinate 29,539, forward strand.
AGCGTGCACCGCTTCTCCGGCGACGAAGGTCAACTCGACGACCTCACGCTGATCGCGATCAAGCACAGCTGAGAAACGTAGAAGCGACACTCTTGTCGCTTTCCCACGCAACCTCAGCCAACGCTAAAGCGACAAGAGTGTCGCTTCTACGTGCGCACACAAAAAAACGCTCAGGGAAAATCCCTGAGCGTTTTTGAAAACTTGCGAGAAGCAGCTGACTATCGAGCCAGCACACCCGTAGGCGGCGCGAACTTCGTCAGGTTGATGCCTTCGACCGACACCTTGTATTCATCCAGATTCGGGATACGGCCAAGGATAGCAGAGAGGACCACCACTGGTGTCGAAGCTAGAAGTGACTCGCCCTTCTTGCGATCGGAGTCCTCCACGACGCGGCCTTGGAAAAGACGTGTCGAAGTAGCCATCACAGTGTCACCCTTGGCAGCCTTCTCTTGGTTACCCATGCAGAGGTTACAGCCGGGACGCTCGAGATACATCATGTTTTCGTATTCAGTGCGTGCCTCGCCCTTTGGATCAGCATCGTCAAATTCAAAACCGGAATATTTCTCCAACAACTCCCAATCGCCCTCTTCCTTGAGCTCATCAATGATATTGTAAGTCGGCGCAGCCACGACGAGTGGTGCCTTGAACTCGACCTTGCCTTGCTGTGCTTCGAGATTCTTGAGCATCTGCGAAACGATCTTAAGGTCGCCCTTGTGCACCATGCAGGAACCGACAAAGCCAAGATCGACTGCTTTCTCACCCTTGTAGTAAGAGAGCTCACGAATCGCATCGTGCGTATAGCGCTTGGAAACGTCATCGTTGTTCACATCCGGATCCGCGATCATCGGCTCGACAATTTCATCGAGGTCGACCACGAACTCTGCGTGATACTTGGCATTCGCGTCCGGCATCAGCGCTGGATTTTCGCCCGAGCGAATTTCAGCAATGCGGCGATCTGCGATATCGATCAGACCTTGCAAGACCTTGGTATCGTTATCCATCCCCTTGTTGATCATGATCTGGATACGGCTCTTCGCGATTTCCAGAGATTCGATCAATGTCTCATCCTGAGAAATGCAGATGGAGGCCTTCGCCTTCATTTCTGCAGTCCAGTCCGTAAAGGTAAATGCTTGGTCGGCTGGAAGTGTGCCGATGTGCACCTCGATCACGCGGCCTTGGAAGACATTGTCGCCAAATTTCTTGAGCATTTGCGCCTGAGTCGCATGCACCACATCGCGGAAGTCCATGTGATCTTTCAAGTCGCCCTTGAACGTCACCTTCACAGATGCAGGGATCGGCATCGTCGCTTCACCGGTTGCCAATGCGAGAGCCACGGTGCCGGAGTCCGCACCAAATGCGACACCCTTGGACATACGTGTGTGCGAGTCACCACCGATAATGATCGACCAGTCATCCACAGTCAGGTCGTTCAAGACCTTGTGGATCACGTCAGTCATCGCATGGTATTCACCCTTGGGATCACGCGCAGTGATCAAACCGAACTTGTGCATGAACGACATCAATTTCGGAATGTTGGCCTGCGCCTTCTTATCCCAAACCGATGCAGTGTGGCAGCCCGACTGATACGCGCCGTCCACTGTTGGCGAAATACGTGTCGCCGCCATCGACTCCAGTTCTTGCGAAGTCATGAGACCCGTCGTGTCCTGCGATCCAACGATGTTGACCTTGACGCGGACGTCCGAACCGGAGTGCAAAGTCACCCCCTCTTCCACGCCGACAGCGTTCTTGTTGAAGATCTTTTCAACCGCGGTAAGCCCTTGCCCTTCGTGCGAGATTTCCTGCGAAGGTGCGAAGACCGCAGGGATTGCAACGCCAAGTGTTTGCGCCGCGAAGGTCTGAAGCTTCTTCCCGAAGACAATCGCATAGGAGCCACCCGCCTTGATGAACTCAAGCTTCTGCGGAGTGAGCGATGCGGAAATGTCCACCAACTCTTGGTCGCCCTTATACAGCTTCTTCGCCTTGGTGTTGATCGTCAACACGGTGCCCGTCTCGACCGAATACGCCTGCTCCAACACAGGATCGCCATTCTCGTCGAGCACAGGATTGCCCTCTGCGTCGAGCTGCTTGACCCAATTCTTCAAGTCGATGCCGATGCCGCCAGTCACGTCGACGGTAGTGAGGAAAATCGGTGAGATACCATTCGTGCCTGCCACGACCGGCGCGATATTTACGAATGGGATATAAGGGCTCGCTTGCTTGCCCGCCCAAAGCGCCACGTTGTTGACACCGGACATACGAGAAGAGCCCACGCCCATGGTGCCCTTTTCAGCGATCAGCATGACACGCGCGTCAGGGTGCTGTGCTTGCAGGCCTTGGATTTCGATCTGCGCTTCTGGCGAGATCATGCACTTACCATGCAGCTCGCGGTCGGAGCGGGAGTGCGCCTGATTGCCCGGAGAGAGCAAGTCCGTGGAGATGTCGCCTTCGCCGGCGATATAAGTGACGACCTGAACTTCCTCGTCTGCCTCAGGCAGCTTGGTGAAGAACTCCGCCGCCGCATAGCTTTCCAAAATGTCTTTCGCGATGGCATTGCCTGCCTTGAACGCCGACTCGAGGCGCTCCATGTCTGCCTCGTAGAGGAAGACTTGTCCCTTTAGCGCAGTTGCCGCTTGTTCAGCGATCGCAGCATCCTCACCGAGTGCGAGATCCAACAGCACCTCGATGGACGGTCCACCCTTCATGTGTGAGAGTAGCTCAAACGCATAGGTCGGCGTGATCTCTTCGACGGTCGACTCGCCTAGGATGATCTCCTGGAGGAATGCAGCCTTCACACCCGCAGCACTCGTGGTGCCCGGCAAAGTGTTGTAGATAAAAAAGTTAAGAGACTCTGCGCGGTGCGCATTGGCAGGGTCTTTAATCTGCGCGATGATTTCGGAAAGCAACTCGCCGCCGTCAATTGGCTTTGGGCTAAGCCCTTGAGCCTTACGTTCTTCGATCTCCTTGATGTAATCAGTATAAGTATTCATGAATGGCGCAATAATCTCCGCTGTCGCTTCAGTATTACAAGAAGATTCTGGTTTCAGCAGGGATTTCACGTCTCCAAATTTGATTCGTCATCCGCGATTAGTCCTGTCAGCTATTCGGTTTGAGCAACGAACACATAGCATCGCCCAGCGCTTGGTCCAAAAGCGTCGCACCCGCATGGCAGGCGCTGAAGACCTATTGGCCAGCCATCCTCTTTATTCAAAGCATCGCGCTGGCCCTCGTCTTAAGTTACTATTGGATCGAAGGCAGTCGCGGAATCTTCAATCAAATTGCAACCTTAAAAATCGAGCTCGGGCCGCTGTTTGCGGCCGCCTGCACGGTCTTTAGCGGGGGCATCTTCCCTGAGCTCATCAAGCGCATTTTTCGCCCCAAAGGCATCACGCCTCCCGGCTTCGGTGAGCTCATCCATCAATTCATCATGTGGGCTTGGGTCGGTATTCTTGTCGATTACTTCTACACCTTACAAAGCGTGCTCTTTGGAGACGGCACCGACGTCACGACCCTACTGATCAAAGTGGTGGTCGATCAATTCATCTTCGCACCCTTCGTCAGCTTCCCACTCATTACACTCTGGTTCATGCTCGGCGAGGCCCACTATCGGCCCAAACCATTCCGAGAGAGCATCCGTCTGGCCACGATCCGCGATCGCGTGCTCCCGCTATGGACCACATGTCTCATTTTTTGGCCCGTCATGCTCTGCATCGTCTATTCGCTCCCAGCAGACTTGCAATTCCCCCTCTTCCTCCTCGGCAATGCAGCCTATAGTCTCCTAATGATCTTCATCATTCGGCGCCAAAACGACCCACACAGCTGAAACTTATCGCAGGCACCAGCGATACTCTCAGTCACTATGCCACGACTACCCCTACTCGTCCTCATCGTATCCTCCCTCTGCTGCCGAGCCGATACGCCCAACATCCTACTCATCATCCTCGATGATATCGGGATCGACTCGCTGGAGCAATGGAACGACGATCCGACCGCCTCCTTCCCCCCGACGCCGAATATCGACGCCTTGGCAAGTGCGGGCATCCGCTTTGGCAACGCCTACGCCTATCCAACCTGCTCCCCGACCCGCTCATCCATCCTCACTGGACGTTACGGCTATCGCACCGGCGTCCTCAGCCCCGAGAGCTCAGACAATTTTTCACTCGATGAACACACACTGCCCGAGGCGTTCATCGAGCAGGCACTCGGCTACCAACTCGCCAGCTTTGGTAAATGGCACCTCGGCGGCGGCAGTTTCGGCCCCAACGAACTCGGCAACTGGCCACACTTCTCCGGCGCGCTGGGAGGGGGCCTCACGGACTACCGCCGGTGGGACAAAACCATCGACGGCGCCACGAACCGCGTCTCTTCGACCTACGCCACCCGCGATAACACCACTGACGCCATTAACTGGATCAACAGCCAAGGCACCAACAAGTGGTTCGCCTGGGTCGCCTACAATGCCGCACATACTCCCCTCCACAGTCCGCCAAGCGACCTACACAACTACGACCTCACTAACCTCGACAGCGCCACCACCCCACGCCCCTTTTACGAAGCGATCATTGAAGTGCTCGACGGCCAAATCGCACGCCTCATCGGCGAAATCGACCTGAGCGAAACCACCGTCATACTACTCGGCGACAACGGCACCGCAGGCGACGTCATCCAACCGCCCTACGATATCGCCGGTCGCGCCAAGGGCTCCGTTTACGAAGGCGGCACCCATGTGCCCTTCATCATTACCGGAGCCTCCGTCACCAACGGCGGTCGCGACAACCTCGCCCCCGTTCACTGCGTCGATCTCTTTGCCACCATCCTCGAACTCGCAGGCGGCACCGTGCCGAACACCGCTGCCGACTCTCGCTCACTGCTCCCAATCTTGGAAAATCAGACCTTCGCTCCCAGCGAAGATTGTATCCTCGTCGAATCTGACAGCGGCAAACGTGCCATTCGCAACGCCGACTACAAACTCATCCGCTCTGGGAACCGCATAAATAACGACCAACTCTACGCCATCGCCACCGATACGCTTGAAGCCACCAACCTCCTCGACGGCACACTTGATAGCACACAAAGCGCCGCCTACACCCTACTCTCCGACAAGCTCGACGCCTGGCAAAGCACACCCGAGCCCATCACGATTCCCGATAGCGGCTACCCCATCGTCGATACCGCGCAAGCCGACACCTACGACGACGCAGGCGGCGGCACCATCGATCCACCCCTGCCTGGTGCTGCCTTCGCTGGCCAAGACGCCCAATACGACGGTCTGCAACCCAATTACCAGGACAACGGCGACGGCACCATCACCGACCTCAACACCGGTCTCATGTGGATGCAGGACTTCACCAGCGACATCAGCCTCGCCGACGCCATCACTTCAGCCGAAGCCCACGAACACGCTGGCTACGACGACTGGCGCCTCCCCAGCCTCAAAGAACTCTACTCACTCATTCTCTTCACCGGTGAGACCGGCACCGACGCAACCGACGCCGTGCCCTACATCGACACCGACGTCTTCAGCTTCGAATACGGCGACACCGATAGCGGCGCCCGCTACATCGATGCCCAATACCTCAGCACCACCGAATACATCCACACCACCATGAACGGCGACGCCACCGTGTTCGGCGTCAACTTCGCCGACGGGCGCATCAAAGGCTACCCCATCTACCAGCCCAGTAGCAACGGCACGATCCCCAACACTTACTACGCCCGCTACGTGCGCGGCAACACCAGCTACGGCATCAACGACTTTATCGACAACGGCGACGGCACCGTCACCGACACCGCCACCGGCCTGATGTGGCAACAAGACGACAGCGGCAGCACTCACAACTGGCAGGAAGCCCTCGCCTACGCCGAAGGCCTCGAACTCGCCGGCTACCGCGACTGGCGCCTGCCCAATGCCAAAGAGCTGCAAAGTATCGTCGACTACACCCGCTCGCCGATGACCTCCGGCACCGCCGCGATCAACACCACCTATTTCAACGTCACCGAAATCGAATCCTTCTACTGGAGCTCCACCACTCACCTCGACGGGGCCCCCGAGAGCGTCGGCAACTACGCCGTCTATCTCTCCTTCGGACGCGCCCTCGGCTGGATCAACGAAAACCTACTCGATGTGCACGGCGCCGGTGCACAACGCAGCGACCCGAAATCCGGCACCCCGGTTCTGGAGTCACCCGGCCACGGCCCACAAGGCGACGTGCTCCGCATCTACAACGCCGTGCGCTGCGTGCGCTCCGCTGCCACCCCACAAGGCATTGACTCCGACGGTGACGGCCTCGCCGACTGGTATGAATACAACCACAACGGCAGCAGCACCACGATGGATCCCAACGAAGACAGCGACGGCGACGGCCTCAACAATCTAGACGAATCCCGCGCCGGCACCAGCCCCACCGATCCCAGCGCACAGTTCATCATCACTCAGACCGAAACCAACAACGAAGGCATGGAGCTCACCTGGCAAAGCGAACTCGGCCAAACCTACCGCATCACCTACAGCGACGATCTAATCAACGACGGGTTCACTCAAACCCTGAAAAGCAACATCGCAGCCACCCCGCCGCTCAACCAATTCACCGTCCCCACCGACAGCACCCACACCTTCTACCGCATCGAAGTCGAGTAAGCACCAATGTAGCTGCGCTCTTTAGGCGCAGTCCGTCGGAGTGAGCTAACCACAACGGTTCTGCGAGGCAACGCTCTCGGGCTAAAGCACCGAGCTACTAAACGGCACCCAGCACGACACGCTTTCTCCTTCGCAAGGGCGTCGTAACCGCTTCGCGGGCTACGCTACATCCTACGACGCCCCGAAAACGTTCAACAACCAACTCTCAACAACCAACAACCAACAACCAACAACCAACAACCAACAACCAACAACCAACAACCAACACTCAATCATACCGCAGTTCTGTCGCCTTGCCGCGGAAGATCCAGTAGGCGAGTGCGGTATAGCCGATCAAGAAGGGCAACACCACTGCGGTGCCGATCAAAATAATCATCAATGACTCGGGTGCCGCGGCGGCATCGACGATCAGCAAATGCCCGGGTATGATGTAAGGATAAAAGCTGTAAACCAGTCCGAGGAAGCCGAGCACAAAGATTGCAATCGAGATCGCAAACGGCATCCAGGCGAGCCGATCCTTTTCCAGTGGCAAGATCCCTAGAATAAAGTGCATCAGCAAGGTCAGCAGGATCGAGATCAGTGGCATCGCCAACAGCAAGGTCACCTCCGGAAAGGCAAACATGCGGTCGTAAATCCGTGTCGCCACGAAGGGCGCAGTCAAACTACTGAGTAAGGCTCCCAGCACCATCACCCAAATCGCCCGACGCGCCCAACCCACTGCTTTCAGCTGCAAAGCGCCTTCGGTTTTCAGGACCAACCAGCACGCCCCCATCAGCGTATACCCGGCAACCACGAGCAACGCGAAGAACACCGCAAAGAGATAGCCACTCAGCCCTTCTTGAAAGCCGATAATGTAGCGCCCGACCATGTAGCCCTGACTCAAGGCAACCACCAACGATCCGAGAAAGAAATTACGATTCCAACGTTGTTGCCGCTTCGGCGCCACTTTCTTGCGAAAGTCGAAAGAAACGCCTCGAAAGATCAGTCCGATCATCATGACGGCCACCGGCAGATACAGATTCGTCAGCACCACACCGTGCGCCACCGGAAAGGCCACCAGCAGCAAGCCCACCCCCAACACCAGCCAGGTCTCATTCGCATCCCAGAACGGCCCAATCGAGGCAATCATCCGATCGCGCTCGGCGGGCTCCACAGAGCGCGACAACAACCCGACGCCCAAATCATAACCGTCAAGCACCGCATACAGCAGCATCGCCAGACCAATTAAAAATGCGAAGACGAAGGGCAACCACTCGCCATTTTGAAAAATTTCCCAACTCATTTGTTAAACAAGCTCCTTTGGTTCGGTGGCGATTTCCTTTCTCGCCAGATAAAAGAGTGAGCCAATATAGGCAAAAAACAATACGACGTAAGTCACCAAGTAGGCCGTGAGCGTGAGTGCCACATGCGACGGCGGCAGATCAGCCACCGCATCTTTGGTCTTCAAAATGCCTTGCACCAGCCAAGGCTGACGGCCGATCTCCGTCACATACCACCCCGCGATAGTGCCCACCCAACCTGAAAAGGTCATGCCCAGCAACACTTTCAAATACCAATCCGGCAAGCCCCGCTTTTTCCACACAAAGTATGTCCCGACCAATGCCACCGCAATCATCACCGTGCCCACTCCCACCATCACGCGAAAACTCCAAAACACCGGAGCGACTGGCGGATGCTCGCCAATAAATTCATTGAGCCCGCGCACATGCCCATTCGGGTCACGCGTAATGATCAGACTACCGAGCTTGGGCACCGCGATCTCCATATGATTCTCGCGGGCGTCCTCATCGGGTAAGGCAAAGAGCGCCAGCGGCACACCGTCGCCACTTTCCCACAAGGCCTCCATCGCAGCCAATTTCTGCGGCTGATAGTCGCGTGTGTTCGTGCCGTGCAAATCACCCACGAACCCTTGCAATGGAGCCAGCACTGCCGCCAACACAATGCTGCAAGTCAGCCCGGCTTTGACTGCTGGGCGCTGATCGCCACGCATGTAGCGATACGCTAACAAGCCTGCACTGAGAAAGGCCACCGTCAGACCTGAGCCGAGCAAGGTATGCGTGAGCCGATACGGCATCGACGGATTGAAAACGATTTGCCACCAATTCTCTGCGTGCGCCACGCCATCGATCATCACATGCCCCGCAGGCGTCTGCATCCAACTATCAAGCGCCAAGATCCAGAACGCCGACAGCGTCGTGCCGCCTGCAACCAAGAACGTGGAGAGCGTATGAAACCAGCTCGGCACTTTACGGAAGCCATACAGCATCACTCCGAGAAAGGTCGCTTCGAGGAAGAACGCCGTCAGCACCTCGTAAGCCAGCAGCGGCCCCGCGATGTTGCCCACGGTATTCATATACCCTGGCCAATTTGTGCCGAACTGAAACGACATCGTCACCCCCGTCACGACCCCGAGGCTAAAGGTCAGCGCAAAGACCTTGGTGAAATAGAAATACAGCTCCATCCACTTCGCCTCACGCGTGCGGCGGTAGCGCAGCTTAAAGAACAGCAGCAACCAACCCAGAGCGATCGTGATCGTCGGAAACAGGATGTGAAAGGAGATGTTGGCCGCAAATTGAATGCGGGAAAGTAGAAATTCGTCCATAGTGGGTCGTGCACAAAGCAAGCAGAGCAAGACCCGCGAAGGAAAGCACTGTCAAATTAGCAGCCCAATCACAACAAAGACTAATACCCCCCAGTAGCAACCCGCGCTAAGCAATTAGGTAGTTCACAAATTGCTGGCGCATGGCCACTTCGCGGTAATCGAACACGTGCTTCAACTGCTTCTTAACATACAGTAAATGAGCAATCGCACCAAAGGGGCCACAGGGCAGCACGTAGTTCACACGATCAATAAAGCGCACACCTTCGGGAACAACGGTAATTTCATGATAGTGATACCAGAGTTTGTAAGGACCGATGCGCTGCTCATCGACAAAGGAGTGCCCAGGGCGTATGTGCTTGAGTTCGGTCAGCCATGTTTGGCGACCAATGATCGGAACCCCGACCCGATACTCAATCAACAGACCATCATACATTTTCTCCGGCACCTTCGTCATGATCTCAAAGGGCATGTCGTCCGGTGTGATGGCATCGAGGTTTTTAGGCGAACTGATAAAGTCCCAAGCGGAGGTAATATCCGTATCAATGATTTGTTCGCGGTAGAGTTGATGGATTTTAGGCATAACACCCACTGATCGCACGAGGCCTCAATCAACTTACTTAAAAAGAATTTCTGTAAGGTTCGGCAGCGTCCCTCGTTCACTTAGCACGCACATGAGTAAACCGATTGAAATCATTAAACACGGCTTGGCCGACGAGGATAACCGCCTGTTGATGGCATCCTCGCCGATCTTCATCATGCACCTGCTGGCGCTTGGCGCGCTCTTCACGGGGTTTAGCTGGGCTGCCGTCGTGGCACTCGCCATCACTTATGTCGTGCGCGTGTTTGCGCTAACCGCCGGCTTTCATCGTTATTTCTCACACCGCTCCTTCAAGACCAGTCGCGTCTTTCAATTCATCATGGCTTGGGTTGGCACTTCAGCCGCGCAACTCGGCCCAATGTGGTGGGCAGCGAACCACCGCCACCATCATCAACATTCAGATCAACCCGAAGACATCCACTCGCCAGTCGTGAAAGATGCGTTTTGGGCACACATCGGCTGGATCATGTGCCGTGCGTATGGATCGATCCAACATGACCGCATCAAAGACCTGAATAAATACCCAGAACTACGCTTCGTTGATCGTTTCCATATCCTGCCGGTGCTATCACTGGTCGGACTCTTATATGCCACAGGCGCGGCCCTGAATGCCTACTACCCAGGATTGGGCACGAGTGGCATGCAGATGGTCATGTGGGGATTCTTCCTCAGCACCATTCTCGTCTACCACGTCACCTTTTGTGTCAATTCGGTGACTCATATCGTCGGCAACAAGCGATTCGACAACGATGACGAGAGTCGCAACAGTTTCTGGATCGCTCTGCTCACCTTCGGCGAAGGTTGGCACAACAACCACCATCGCTGGCCACTCTCAGCCCGCCAAGGCATGTATTGGTGGGAGCTAGATCTATCCTATCTAATGCTACGATGCCTCGAAAAAGTAGGGCTCGTCTGGGATCTAAAAGTGTACCCAGAAACTGTATACGCCGAAGCGGAAAGCCGAATGATCAACGGAGGCAACCCTTGAGTCACTATTGGCTAAACCTACTCCTTTTCGGAAGCATTGGTGCAAGCGTGGCATATTTTGCTGCGCGGCGCATTCAGGTCATGGCGCTGGTCGATGTGGTCTGGACCGCTGGAATGGGATTTGCCGCAGCGGCCTACTTGGCCTCACTTGAGGAAATACCATTACGCAGCTACATCGTGCTAACTGTATTGCTGATATGGTCGACTCGTTTGAGTTTCTACTTACTCAAACATCGTGTATTCGCGGGCACTGAAGACCCTCGCTATGCCTATTTAACAGCGCACTGGGGGAAGCATGCCATGCGCAACTACTATCCACTTTTCCTCGCCCAAGTGCTACTGACCGCAGTCTTCATGGTTCCGATCAGCATTGCAATGCAAGCCAGCTCTTCTAGTTGGAGCATCACTGATTGGCTAGGCCTAGCGATTGCAGCCTCGGCACTCCTCGGCGAGTTCATGGCTGATCGACAATTGGCAACATTTCGCGCCGTGCCCAAAAACCGCGGGCGCGTCTGCCAAGATGGTTTATGGCGCTATTCAAGGCATCCGAACTACTTTTTCGAATGGTTGCACTGGTGGGCTTACGTCGCCTTTGCATTCAACTCTAGCATGTGGCCGTTCGCTTTAATCGGCCCTCTGTGTATGTATATCTTCCTGCGCTATATAACAGGCGTGCCGTATGCAGAGCGCTCATCGCTCCGTTCGCGTGGCGATGCATACCAACACTACCAACAAACGACCAACACGTTCTTCCCATGGAAACCACATCACGCTCCCCAACACTAAGCCACCCCCTGCCAATCATCGACGGTGTGCAACCACAGTTATTGGAGCGTCTATTCCTTCGCGCACTCGGCGATCTACAAGGCGGCTGCCTTCGGATTTATTTCCCCAGCGGCGCGTGTGTTTTGATCGGCGACCAGACGACACCACTGATTGAACTATTAATTAAAGATACGACCTTCTTTAGAAAGGTCATGTCAGGGGGCAGCGTCGCATTCGGCGAATCGTATGTGGACGGCTTATGGGAAACCTCTGACCTGAGCGGACTCCTCATCTTACTAGCCAACAATCAACGAGAAATGGGGCGTATCCTTTACGGCTTCTCTGCGATTACCAAGAAAATCAATCAACTCTACCATCGTGCCCGCCGCAACACACTGGAGCAGAGTAAAGAAAACATTCAAGCGCACTACGACTTAAGCAATGCCTTCTACGAGACCTTCCTAGATCCCACGATGACTTATTCCAGTGCGTTATTTCACTCGAAGGAAGAGACACTTGAGCAGGCTCAATGGAATAAGATCGATCGCATACTAGATCTCGCCGACCTAAAACCGGGCGATCATGTCTTAGAAATCGGATCAGGCTGGGGCGCACTGGCTCAACGCGCAGCTGAACGCGGCTGCACGGTAAAGACGATCACCCTATCCGAAGAACAATACTCTTATGCTAAGAGTCGTTTTAAAGCAGCAGGCCTCCACGACAGTATTACTATTGAACTACAAGACTACCGAACACTTGTCGGTCAGTTCGATGCCGTCGTCTCCTGTGAGATGATCGAAGCCGTGGGGCACGAATTCCTAGAAAGCTATTTCCAGATCATTCAACAATCACTCAAGCCCGGCGCGAAAGCCGTGCTACAAGGGATCACGATTCCGGACGAACGCTATGAACGCTACTGCAACAGTTGCGACTGGATACAAAAATACATTTTTCCCGGCGGTCACCTGCCATCACCTGGGGCGATCGAGGCCAATGTCGATCAAGCCGGCGACATGGCAGTGCTGGCAATGGAGCCCTTTGGCCACGACTATGCCGAGACGCTGCACCGCTGGGCAGTGGATTTCAAGGCGAAGCAAAGTGCGGTCAATGAGCTCGGCTTTGATGCTCAGTTCTGCCGCAAATGGAACTACTACTTCAGCTATTGTGAAGCAGGGTTTAACGCCGGTCTGATTGATGTGCAGCATGTCGTGCTGCAGCGCAATGAATAGCGGGAGGGACGAGCTTTACCCATATTTTAGTGTCTTCTAGTTGTTGCGATGAATGCGGTTCTTTGAGCTCCTCCCCTGCGAAGCATATCCTTCTACATATCTTTGTATCTTCGATATAACGTCATGAATGCTCTTTTTAATACTCCTCCCCAGCCCATCTCCTTATACACATCTTTGTCTTATTAAATTAACGTTATAAATGAGCAATTTAAAGCTCCTCCCCTGCGAAGGGGAGGTGGCTCGGTCTGCCGAGACGGAGGGGTTTTCACAGTTATTTAAGCTCAGGCGGTCAAAAACGCTTAGGCTCGGCCCGAAACCCTTCCGTCTCGCTCCGCGATCCACCTTCCCTTCGCAGGGAAGGAGCTTTTTTACCACTAACTTCACACATTCTCAGGTTATGGGTAAGATCAGGCTCCGCCTCGTCTTATCAGCATACGGCTCTTAGCCGTTCAGCTGACGGCAGTGTAGAACGCAGCAAGCGCGGAGGCCATCCCTCCCATCAACTCACTCCGCCTGTTTGCCCGAGGAATGTGCTGCAAGCAGCTCCTTCAAGGCATCTTTCTTGGCTTCATCCAGCACTGGGCCGTCCTCTAAGTGCTCCTCTTCTTCATGTCGATAGTGGCGACACATATCCTGGCTATCCATCACCTGTCGGTTGAATTTTCCGCAGAAAATGCAGAGCTTCACGTGCAGCTTAAGAAAGAACTTTCTCGCTGGAGAAAGCTTTTCATAATCCTCTTTGGATAAAGCATGTGAGACTTGTTTGCAGGTGAGCATTTTTAATTTGAGTTACTTCGCGTCCTTTCCGGTCCATTTTTGTTCGAGCGAGATTTTGAGCTGTCCACGCGCCCGGTGCAACAATACCCACAAGTAATTCGGAGTAATGTCCATAACCTTACAAACTTCTTCAGTCTCCATGTCCTCCAGCATGCGAAGCACGAAAGCTTGGCGGGCGGGCTCTTTCACTTGATCGATACAAGTGTTCAAGACTTCCCAAAATTCAGTATTATCGCAGGCCTTGCGTGGGTTGAACTGCCAAGGGTCCGGATTAGTGGTGGCGATTCCACTATATTTATACCAGAAGCTCTCCAACAGCCCCTCATCTTCATTGTCGATATTGACTTTGTTCTCTTTGACCGACTTTCGAATTTGATCGACGATCTTGTTGTGCATGATCCCACGCAGCCAAAATTTAATGTCACGACTGCCATCGAAACGATCCAGCGCCTTGATTCCCGCCAGAAACGTATCTTGCACACAATCCTCAGCCGCAGCGGCATTGCGCAAACGAGACATCGCATACGCATATAGATAATTGCCATACCGATCCACCCAGGTCTCGGGTGGTGCAATCTCGACTGCGGGCTGACTCGTTTCTGCCATGAAAGAGAGACTATTGCGACAGCGAGCACACAGGTCAACCAACGTTTGAAAGATTAAATGACTGCGTGCGCCTCTTCCCGTCGATCACGGTCAATCAGCGTCTGCTCCGATTCAGGCGTGGGTCGCGGATGCACTGGCAAGTGCTTTTTATAATAGAGCTGAGCGGCTTGCCATATAATCCGCGGCATACTGTTCAACGCGGTATCAAAGGGATGCAGCAGCGCATAGCGAATGATGTTCGAACGATTCACGGCAGCCCCCTTACCTTGTATCCATGTTTTCAACACACAGTCCCCATCGCGATACAAGTCGACGCCCAAGTAGACTTCCTCCGCTTCTATCCGAAACGTAAAGTAATACTCACCTGCCATGTCATTAAAGGGCGAAACATGGAAATCCTTTGGGCACCTCGCCGTCCAGCAATCCGAGCGCTCGCCCTGCTGCAGAGTCAGCAACGGATAGACATGCCGATCGCCAAAGGTATTATTCACCTCAGCCACGACTGCCAGTAGTTGATCCCCTTGCATGCGCAGATGAAAGTTCACGGGATTGAAGGCATAATTCAGATAGCGCGGCGACGTCACCAACAAGCTGCGTTGCCCCTCCAGCTCTGGCCCTAAATACATAGTCAGCTGCTCCTGGATCGAACTACGCTCACCGCGTAGGTAGTCGTGATCATTGACTCTCAATAGCCCAGAGCGGTTATGGCTGAAGCAGCTCACACGAGCCGCCAAGGCATCTAACTCATTGAGGTCGAACGCAAAGAAAGTCATCGGGTAGGTGAACGTATGCGGCACCGGCGACAGACGCTGGTGCACGACCTCGCCGCGATAGATCTGCGAATTCCAGTTCACAATTCGATGCCAAATCCCTTAGCAACTTGCACCGCAGAGCGAACCGCATCTTCATGGAAGCCGTAGCCGAAATAGCTGCCACAAAACCACGTATGTCTCTCTCCATTCATAGCTTCTAACTTAGGCTGCGTGGCCATACTTTCAAACGAATAGAGCGGATGCGTCAGCGTCGTGCGATTAATGATGTGCGACTCTGGGATCGACTCGATCGCATTCAAAGTCACCACGTAATCACGCTGCGTCTTCAAATTCTGCAGACGATTCATATAGTAACTTACAGATACCGGCTGCGATGCATCTTGCGACGCCTCTCGAATAAAATTCCAAGACGACCACAATTTTCGATCTGGTGGCAAGTGTGTCGGACTAGTATGAAGCACCACAGTATTGGGCTGATACCGCCATGGCCCCAGCCGCTCTTGTTCGGAATCACTGGGGTCAGCCAACAAGGCGAAAGCCTCATCCGCATGCGCACCGATCACGACATGATCGAAGCTACGCGCTTCGCCATCGGGCATTTCCAACACCACGCCCGAGTCCGTGCGGCGGACACTCCGTGGCGGAGTCGATAACTGCGGAGGCCGCTCAAACTGGCGCAGCATCGCGTCGACATACGTGCGACTACCGCCTGCGACATATTTCCACTGCGGCCGATTGGTCAGTCTCAACAGACCGTGATTTTCTAGGAAATGCAGGTAAGGTTGCGCAGGAAAGGCCGCCATCTGCGCCACTGGCGAGGACCAAATCGCAGCGCCCATGGGATAGAGATAATGATTGAGAAACGCCCCGCTGAAGCCTCGCTCAGAGCAATAACCGCCAAGGGTTTTCCCTTCCAAATACCCAGAATTCAAATCGCGATACCCAATACGTGCGAAACGCCACAGGTCCTTCATCAAGCGCAAATGCTGAGGCTTAAAGAAATAACTCGGCTTCGGAAACAGCGAGCCCAGCGTATTGCCTGAGTAACCATAATCACTGACGCGATCGTAATAACTAAACGTCATCGAGCTCTCCGCCAACTCGACTCCGAGCTGTTGCAACACTTCCGTAAAATGCGGATAGTTGCGGTGATTCATCACAATGAAGCCAGTATCCACCGCAGTGCCTTCGTCTGGCCCATCCGGCACCCTCAGGGTCCGAGTATGCCCGCCAGCATAGTCGTTTTTCTCAAAGAGATGCACCTCATGCTTCCGACTCAACAGCCATGCGGCAGTGAGTCCAGCAACGCCGCAACCGACAACGGCGATCTTGAGAGGTTGATCTGTAGATGTGGATGGTGTCACTGTTGCTGGCATATACTTAATAGGATTGAATCAACGCGCCGCGGCTCAAAAACTTACAATGATGCCTATTATTTGTAATTTCCGGAGGCATTGCACGTTCTATTAGCACACATGAAACAGCGCACACCACTCATTCTCGGCAGCCTTAGCGTGCTGCTACTCCTGATTTCCTGCAAGAACTCCTCCTCCGACATGCATACTCAAACGATCCCCGACGCCTCCTACAAAGCAGCTCTGGAGCGCACAGATCCAGCAAATTACCAACTCCCAGAACCAGAGTCCGCCGAACAAACTGCAATGCTCGCTGGTATTCAGGAGCTATTTGCCAACTACACCTACGAAAATCTAGAGCGCAACGTCACCCAAGTCTACGCCGAGGAGGTCTATTTCCGCGACGCGTTTCGACAGTTCGACAGCCCCACAGACATGCGCGACTACATGCTGCACGGCCTCGAACCGCTCGCAGCAGCCGAATTTGTCTTTAACCGCGTCATCCGCAGCGGCGGCGAATTCTACCTAGATTGGACGATGCGGCTCGACTTCAAGAGCACGCCCCCCGGAACATGGGAGGAATCCATCGGCATGTCACACATTCGCTATAACACAGAGGGGCAAGTGATCTTCCACCAAGACTACTGGGACCCGACCGACATCGTTTACCGTCGTATCCCAATAGCGAAACAGCTCATATCCTATACCAAGGGGAAGATGTGATCTCTCGTGGTAATTATTTGACATTCAAACCCTTCCGAGTGAGATACACGGCAGGCTTCCGCACTCGGGAGCAATTGCTATTTTAATCTCTTAAAAACGTGTTCGGCCTTCTCTCAAACGACATCGGAATCGACCTAGGAACTGCAAACACCCTGGTGTTTGCAAAAGACAAGGGCATCGTCCTGCGCGAACCCAGTGTGGTAGCGATCTACACGTCCACCAAGAAGGTTTGCGCCGTGGGCTCTGACGCCAAGAAGATGCTCGGCCGCACCCCCGGCAACATCACCGCCATCCGCCCGATGAAGGACGGCGTGATCGCCGACTTTGAAATCACCGAGGCCATGCTCCGGTATTTTATCAAGAAGGTAAATAAAACGAAAACATTTGTCGCACCGCGCATCGTCGTGGCCGTGCCCTCCGGCATCACCGAAGTGGAGCGCCGCGCAGTGAAAGACTCCGCGATCCGCGCCGGTGCCCGCGATGTTGTGCTACTGGCAGAGCCGATGGCCGCTGCGATCGGCGTCGGCCTACCGATTGACGAACCGGCCGCGAACATGATCGTCGATATCGGCGGTGGCACCACCGAAGTGGCAATCATCTCCCTCGCTGGTGTGGTTTATACCAAGAGTATCCGCGTCGGTGGCGACGAGATCGACAACGCGATCGTCAACTACATGAAGCGCGCCTATAATTTGATGATCGGTGAGCGCACTGCGGAAGAAATTAAAATCCGCGTTGGTTCGGCTTTCCCGCTCGAAGAAGAAATTTCCATGGAAGTGCGTGGCCGCGACTCAGTCGCCGGCTTGCCAAAGACCATCACCATCGCATCCACAGAGATTCGCGATGCGCTCTCCGATACGATGGAGTCGATCGTTGATATGGTGCGCAACGCTCTGGAGCGCTGCCCGCCTGAACTTTCAGCCGACCTCATCGACCGTGGCTTCGTCCTCGCTGGTGGTGGTGCGCAAATTCGCGGCCTAGATCAGCTGCTCAGCGATGCGACTGGCCTGCCAGTGATCATTGCAGATGACCCACTCAGTGCGGTCGCAAACGGCACCGGCATGGTGTTGGAAGAACTGGCCTTTCTATTGAAAGACCTCACGGGGAACCCCAAAAGCTAAGCACTGAACGTGGCGAAATTCCGCCTCGATAAGTTCAAGCCGATAGTCGCCTTAGGCCTCTTTCTCGCTGCTTGGTGGATACTCCCAGCGATCGCAAAGTCATTTCTGAGCGTCAGCTTTACCGAAGTGCAAGCCCCCGCATGGATCGTGTCCTCCTATTTAGACGACCTTGAAGAGTTCTGGGCGCGCCGCAGCCACTCGAAAATCGAGCTGATCGACGCCGGCCAAGAGCTGGCTCGCCAGAAGGCATTTTACCAACTGCTGGATCAGCGTAATAAGACGCTTGAAACCGAGGTGATGCGCCTGGAGTCGATCCTCGATATGCCCAGCCGCCTCGAGTTTCGCTACGAAGTGGCACGCGTCATTCGCCGCGATCTCAACGCATGGTGGCAGCAGATCGTGATCCGCAAGGGCGAGGACTACGGCATCACCGAAGGAGCGGCGGTGATCTTTGCCGGTGGCGTCGTCGGCCGCGTGGTCGAAGTCAACGCCTTCACCAGCCGCGTCGAGCTGATCACCAGCCCGAACTTCCGCATGGCTGCCAGTTTCGAAGGCGACGCCCGCCCCGTCGTCTATCAAGGCGTGCCACAGCGCGGCTTCGGCAATGCCACCGGCGAAGTGCGCGACGCGCCGCAAGACTTGGTCGCGAACACGCAAGATCCGCTGCGACTCGTCTCCACACGTCTGGGCGGCACCTTCCCTCCTGGCCTCATGATCGGCAGCGTCAGTTGGCTCGAGCCTGGCAGCACTGGTATCTTCCAAGCGGGCACCGTAGAACTGGACGAGCGCCTGTTGAGCCTCAACGAAGTCTCGGTGCTCATTCCACTCAACCCTCTCGTTTACGACCGCGATGTTCCTTGATCCACGCGTCATCATCCTATTTGCGGCCAATGCCCTGCTGCTCTTCCTGTGTCTCTTGGTCAACTCCAGCCTGGCACCGCTGTCACTGTATCTAGTGCTACTTGGCCCCATGCTCGTGCTACCCGCGCTTTACCTGAATCATCGCTCGTTTTTCCTCTGCACCTTGATCTCGGGGCTCTGGGTCGATGCCGCACTCCCCTCCGCATTTGGGCTCTTCACCTGCGGCTTTCTAACAATTGGCACGCTCATCACAGCCGCCCGCATCCGCTTCCGCGCAGAGCACAACTACCACCCCATCCTACTCGCGCACGCCGCGAATTTCTGCTGCATCGTGCTACTCACGCTGAGCGAAGGGCTGCCATACATCAGCTCGCCCGCATTCTGGGTGCACGTGCTGGTCACGATACTGTTCTCTCACGCAGCTCTGCTGATGATCGCCCCGTGGTTTTTTAATCTCGAACGGCTGCTCTTCGCGCTCTGCCACGTGGACACCGAGCCAGACGACTTCCCGATGCTATGAGCCAATACGATGTGCATAAAGGAGAGAATCCGCGCATCCTATTTTTCCTCTGGGTCGCGTTGGCAGCCAGCGGCATCCTAATCGGTGGACTCGGATGGAGCCAGCTGATCGATATTCGCGAATACCAAGAGATCGAGAAACGTCAGACCGAGCGCCGCATCCTCACCCCCGGCCCGCGCGGCGATATCTATGATCGCAACGGCAACCTACTCGTCGGCAACCGTCCGCACTACTCCGCGGTCGCCTACCTCGACGACCTGCGCGCAGACTTCCGCAAGGAATACTCGATCATCTACAAAACCGAGCGGGCGCGTATTAAAGACGAATACGAGAGCACGCCCGAAGCCGACCGCCCGCACGACCCGCCCACCCCGAACTACAGCGAGTGCGCATGGACCGCGCGGCTCAACGTCGTGAACCGCTACGTCGCCATCATCAATGACATCACCGGCAGGGACGACTCCATCACCGAGAGTAAGCTGATTCGCCACTTCAACGAGCAACTCCTGCTCCCGTTGCCTCTGGTCGAAGACCTCACCCCCGACCAATACGCCCGCCTCGTTGAGCAAGTCCCAGTCAACTCCCCCATTCAAATCCACACTGGCACCGCGCGCTACTACCCCTACAAAACCGCAGCCGCTCACCTGCTCGGCTACGTGCAAAACACGCTCCCCGACGCCCACGAGTTCCCAGACGACGGCATCAAGACATTTACCTTCAAAACCAAACTCGGTAAAACCGGCCTCGAACGCTCCTTCAACGAGCTTCTCTCCGGCACCACCGGTATGGAGCTATGGCGCGTCGATCCTCTTGGATTCCAAGACACGCGCCTCGAAATGATCCCGCCGAAACAAGGCGAAGATCTCATCACCAGTATCGACATGGATCTGCAACTCGCCGCCGAGACCGCCCTCGGCGAACGCACCGGTGCGGCCATCGCGCTGGACATACAGTCCGGCGAAGTGCTCAGCCTCGTCAGCCATCCGACCTACGATCTCAACGACCTGAGTCCCTTCATCCCACGCAATACATTTGAGGCAATCAACCAACGCGGCGCATGGCTCAACCGCTCCTTGCAACTCTCCTACCCGCCCGGCTCCACCTTCAAGCTCATCACCTCGATCGCTGGCATGCGTAACGGCAGCATCGATGGAAATACAGAGCACAACTGCCAAGGCATGCACCGCGTCGGCAATCGCGTGTTCCGCTGCAACTCACGCTGGGGCCACGGCGAGACCCTCTTACCCGCCGCCATCGAACAGAGCTGCAACGTATTCTACTACTCCGAAGGCCTACGCATGGGCATCGATGTGCTCAGCGCCGAGGCCAAGCGCTTCGGCCTCGACCAAAAGACTGGCATCGAAGTGCCCTTTGAAACTGGCCGTCTCGTGGTGCCGAGCAAAACGTGGAAAAAGGAACGAGGCATCGGCGGCTGGGTGCCGGGAGACACCGCGAACACCGCAATCGGCCAAGGCTTCCTCCTGCAAACGCCGCTGCAAATGGCCACCGTGATCGCCTCGATCGCACGCGGCGAGACGCGCACCCAACCGACCTTACACGCCCTCTCACGTGAAGATGCCATGCAGGTCAACCACGGCGGCGAGTCCATCGGCCTGACTCCCGAGCAAACCCGCCTCCTTTGGGAAGGCATGGAGCGCGTCGTCGGGCCCGACGGCACCGGCCGCCTCGTGCAAATCGATAACTTCCGCATCGGCGGCAAGACCGGCACCGCCGACTTCCGCGCCCACGGCATCGAAGTGAACCTCGCCTGGTTC
>CAJQOS010000048.1 GCA_905479975.1 uncultured Puniceicoccaceae bacterium
TTAGTTGCTCTAGGCATGTTTCTTTAATCTCTCGATTTGGTCGCTGTCGGGTCGCCCATTTTCATGTTACCCGACTAGCGTGAGTTTTAGTATCAAACGTTCTTCGACTTAAGCGAAAGGCAATCCGCGAATGAGGTTAGCACGTTGGCCAGGAGCGACCAGTTTGCTTTGACCTGCACGGCGACGTTGCTTAACACTCTTATTACGAAGGAGGTGACGGTGCCCTGGCGTGCGACGCAAGAGTTTACCGGTGCCTGTCTTCTTGAAGCGTTTGGCGATGGATTTACGTGTTTTCTGCATGAGAAAGTTGGAAAAGATGGGGAAAACACAGCGTTTGAGGCTGCTTGTAAAGGGTAAAAGCGAGAAAAACTGGGATTAGTAAAGAAGCGCCTATCCTCTCACTTCAAATATTGAACTCTGACGCACGAACGTCCAACTTCTGCGCCATCGACACAGACACAGACACTCCAGACATGAACACACCTGCCCCGCAAAGCCGTATCTTCGGCACAGTGGAGGGACGCGTGCGCCGACTCAAAGGCTACGCAAAGAACCATCATCTGCCCGACGGCCATCATCCTGCGGCGCAGGCATTTGTGCGCAAGGTAGGACAAGAGAACGTCAAAGAGATCATCGACCAATTCTACACCGACATCCGCGGCCTATTCGGCTACAAGCGCCGCGAGTTTCAATACACCTGCGAGGATGGCTTCGGCTGCATCAAGACACCCGACTTCGACCTGCAAGTGCGAATCGATCAAAGCCCGCTCGACCCGAAGAATTATATACTGACGACCGAGATCACCGCCCTGCACACGCCGGAGATCGCAACCGACGAACGCTTCACAGCTTGCTTCACGCATCACTGCGAGACACTGGTGGTCGAATTCCCCGGCTCGATCAACGTCGACGAAAAAATCGATGCGATCGAAGATATGCCCGAGATTGCCGACTCATTGAGCTACGAGCCCGACGGCAGCAGCTTTGAGCTACGCCTCATCCCGCTAGATCTACACATTCATGTGACGGAGAGCGAAATGACTTTTCAACTGCTAACACTGCGTAACCTCGGCAAGCTAATGGAACACAGCCAGAAGGCTTTTGAGATCTTGACCGCAGCTGGACTGGGCGCGTCGTTGGGGTAAGATCAGAGACTTGAGGGCTGAGACATGAGATCTGAAAGGTGAGCGACGAGCCTTAGAAGTCCTGCAAATAGACGAACTTCTTCATCGTCTCTTCGCCAGACCTAAAGATCCCATCTCGATACACATTTACATCAATGGTAGCTCCATCTGTGAATTCTGCAAAACGTGGGTGACCTTCGATATAGACAAAACCGAACACACGCGTTGGCCGAGCAACTGGGTAAGATTTATATTTCCGTTTCGACACCTCTTCTTCTGATACTCGAATTCGATTATAAATCAAATCAGTCGGCACGCCTGTTTGAACCACGATCCCATCATCCATCACTCGGTGCACGTAGCCTCTGATCATAAATACATGTGTCTTCTTTTCTGCTAAAATTTTAGCAGCTTCACGTACTTGAGCCTCATCGGCGATTGCCTTCAATCTCAACGCGGTTTTCTCCGCTTGCTTCGCTTCAACTTCCCTCGCCGCCGTTTCTGAGTAATTCAAAAAAATTTGAAGTTCTTCGCTTAGATCAGAAATCTTAGCGTTCTTCACTCCCTTTGAATGCTTAAACACAACCTCCGCGGGCGTCTTACTGATCAACTTCACCCCCTCATACGCAGTCCCATCCACGAGAGTTAGGGATGTAGGAAAATCGGATTCGCCACCGTATGCGCCCAAGCATACAAGGAACATCGTGCAGAATAAAATAAGCTTTGCCATATGTAACGTGTTTTTTGAGCAAACGTTCCAAGGCCGTCAAATCTGAATCATTCAAAAGTGAGTTATAAAACCCCAATAAGCCTACCACTCAATTGATCAGTGACCGCACAGGCTGCCAGCTTGACTTAATCGTGGCTTCACTAGATGTTCGTCGGCTTTTTCCAACGACCCGCACCATGGCAACTACCACTCTCAACTACGAACCTATGGTCTTCAACCCACGTAACGGGGAAGAAGAACCACTCTCTACGATGCAACTTGAGGTGCTCGCGCTCAAAAAGGAGCGCAACGCCGTGATCCTCGCGCACAACTACCAAGTGGATGAGATTCAGCGCGTGGCCGACTACGTAGGCGACTCCCTCGGCCTCGCCTATCAGGCCGCCGAAGCAGATGCCGACGCGATCGTCTTCTGCGGCGTGCACTTCATGGCCGAGACTGCCAAGATCGTAAATCCAGCCAAAGCGGTGCTCTTGCCCGACATGGCAGCTGGCTGCTCGCTGGCCGATTCCTGCCCTGCGGAAAAATTGGCCGCGTATAAAGCTGCCAACCCAAATGTTTACGTCGTCGCTTACATCAATTGCTCAGCGGCCGTTAAAGCGCTCTGCGATGTGATCTGCACCAGCGGCAACGCCAAGACCATCATTGAGAACGTGCCTGCCGACCGCGACATCCTGTTCGTGCCGGATCAAAACCTTGGCCAATGGGTCTCCAAGCAGACTGGCCGCGAGATGCAGCTATGGCCGGGATCGTGCTATGCGCACGTGCTGTTCACCCAGCAAGCCATCGAAGCGCTGAAGCTCAAATTCCCGGAAGCACTCGTCGTCGCCCACCCGGAATGCGTGGAAACCGTGCGCGACAATGCGGACGTGGTTTGCAGCACCGAGAAGATGATCGGCTTCTGCAAAGATAGCGACGCACAGCAATTTATCATTATCACCGAAACCGGCATGATCCACCGCTTGCAACGCGAAGCGCCGGACAAGACTTTCATCGCCGGCCCCACTGATACCTGCGCCTGCAACGATTGCCGCTTCATGAAAATGAACACCATCGAGAAGCTACGCGACTGCCTGCGCGACATGAGCCCACAGATCGAGATGGACGAAGACGTGCGTCAACAAGCCTACCTGCCACTCAAGCGCATGCTTGATTGGAGCAAATAGAAGAGAGCTGAGGTGGGAGAGCTGAGACTTGAGAACGTCGAACCCTCAACTTCGAACGCCCAATACTGAATACATGACGTTCATTCACCATCCAAGTTGGACGCTGAGCGTTCGACGTTCAACAGCTATTATTCATTGCGGTGAAACCGCCTAAGCCCTCAAGTCTCAGCCCTCAGGCCTCAGCTCTCAGCCATCGCGCCGCTGCGACCTATCGCAATGATGTGTTGCGCGCGCCCTTTTACGGGATCTTGGAAGCGGGCTGGTCGACCTTTGCGTTGCTAATTGCGATCCGCCACTTCGGCGCACCGGAGAGCTACAAGGCATTTATCGCGGCAGCCTGGCCGATCGGCTTCTTACTCACGCCGCTCACACTCTACTTTGTCGCCAAGCGGCGCTTCCGCCCGAGCCTTGCGTCTGCCTGCATGTTCGCGCTCGCCGCCCTCCTCATGGTCGGCGCCACCGTTGTTCAGAGTCTGACGATTTTCACCGTATTCATCATCACCAGTCAAATGGCGACGGTGCAGCAAGGCCCGTTGATGATTCAAATCTACGCGGAGAACTACCCAGCCAGTGAGCGCGGCAGTCGAATGACGACGCCCTTCATACTCACCGCGCTGAGTATGATTCTATTCTCATTACTCGGCGGCTGGCTGCTCGACCTCTCGATCAACACCTACCATATATTGTTTGTCATTATGGTGCTCTCTGCCGCAGCCTGCGGCTGGGCGACCAATCGCATACCGAGCACGCCGCTCTCCACCGAGCACGTCGGCAATCCATGGCAAAACTTCAGCCTCATCTGGAAAGATAAGCTCTTCGGCTATCTGCTCGGCAGTTGGATGCTGCTCGGGCTGGGTAACCTGATCACGATGCCGATCCGCGTTGAATATCTCGCCAACCCGAAGTTTGGCATCAACGCCGACAATGCCACCATCGCGTTTCTGCTCGTCGTCGTGCCGGCGGCCGCACGCATTCTCAGCACGAAGCTCTGGGGCTGTCTCTTCGACAAGCTCCACTTCATCACCACGCGCAACTTACTCAACGCCTTCTTCCTGCTCGGCATTGTCGGCTTCTTTTTTACCAAGAATATTTACGTGCTCACCTTTGCGATGATCTTAGTCGGTCTAGCCACCGGCGGCGGAAAAATCATCTGGAGCCTGTGGGTGACGAAGATCGCGCCCCACGAAAAAATCTCCTCTTACATGAGCATCCACATGGCACTGACTGGATTCCGCGGCACACTGGCTCCGTTTATTGGCTATTGGATTCTCAGTAACTCCGCGCCCAAAGGTGTCGCCTTCGTCGGCATGATTCTGATCGGAGTCTCCATCGTGCTGTTCGAGTGCGTGCGCCACCATAAACGGTTTGAACGCTAGAAACTCACAGGCAGGGCGGAGGTCTGTTCGTTATTTCGCATCCGAATGACATTCACCTAATTCAGCGGCAACTGCCTGAGACCTTGGTTCGCCAAGACTACGTATCTCGATTCAGAAAAAAGTTCGCAGCCCCACATAGGTCGTCCAACCTTTATAGACGAGATGACTCTCCGAGGTGACCTCATCGTATTCCAGACCGAGCATCAGCTTCAGTTGGTCTTTTTTCAGGTGCGTGTTGACTCCCACATACGCACTCTGGTGCTCGTCCCCCCGCCCTCCGCTTGAACCTAAATCAGCATCACCGACAGCATCCGCACTACGGGCATAGCGGCTCCATAGACGAATCCCCTCAGCTTCCTCGGAGCCTTGGTATTGGTAGCGCGCAACGACTTCGAGCCGATCTTGAAGGATCCAGTGTGAGCCCAGTAACACGAAGCCCCAAAAGTTACCTTCACGCTCATCGATCTGTTGTCCGTTATCTCCGCAGATGAAATTACCACGCAACTCCCAAGGCCCCTCCCCGACATGAGCAGCGAGTGAGCCCACCCATTTCAGCCCGCCTGAGAGTTGCTCATCCTCACTGGAACGGTCTTGGTAAAACCCGGAAAGCGTCACCGACTTGAGGCAGAAACCATTGTCCATCGCAACGGTGAAGGTGGCATCCCCATAAAACAAACAGCCATCATCCCAGGTCGAGAATTCGGTGGAATCATCCGTGCTGAAAATTCCGGCAGTCGCTTTCCAGCCATTTTGCTTCAAGTCAAACCATGACCCCGTCGGATTGGAATATCCTTCAGTATAAGGCCACACCTTGTTTGCTATGGCAGAACGCTCGACCGTCTTGATATATTTCGAAGACACGTGCCACTCGTCACTGACATTCAGTTGCTTTTTCCCATAAGCCACGACAAAGGCGTCCAGCGCCTCCAACTCGAGGAGTTTTTTGACGTCGGCCTTCAACGCGAGATCCCAAATGTGCTGATACCCCCAGTCGGTCGGCCCATCGATTGGGTTGCGATCCTTCACTAAGACCGTGCGCCCAATCACCTGAAAGTATTTGGCGAATCGAGCCTGCCCTCCCAGGTAGACACGCCGGACCTCTGTGGTGTCGTAATTAAAGTCCGCCCCGTTACTATCCGTGCCGTCCACATAGCCATATTGCCACTGCACACGACCAAAGAGCTTTGCATCCCAAAACCACGGCTCTTTTGAAGGAAACAGCTCAGCGAAGCCGGATCCCACCAGTCCGGGCAGCACTGCCTCTTGCCCATTAGACGTTAAAGCGTCTGCCCCTACAGCGACTGTAGCACTCGCCTGAAACGCACACACAGCACTTAATAGCGCATACAACTTCATGCACATAACATAGATGAAGCAACTGACTCAGGCAAGCCAGACAACAAGAAGCCAGTTTGTTTCTAGCTCGTGTCTTTATCGTAGCACTCGCCCGCAGGGCGTCACTGATACTCGCGCCGGCCTTCAAGCGCGCTGCGCAAGGTCACTGAATCGGCGTAAGTCACACCGCCACCGCTCGGCAGGCCGAAGCCGATACGCGTGACTTTGATCGGGCGCAGCCCAACGATTTCTTCCTGAATATAATGGCAAGTCGCTTGCCCTTCGATATCGTTAGAAAGCGCGAGGACAAACTCGGTGATCTCGCCGGATTCAAGCCGCGCACTCAGGCTTTGTAAATTAAGGTCTTCGGGGCCGACGCCATGAATCGGCGAGAGCTTACCATGCAGGACATGATACTGCCCCTTCCATGCGGCCGAACGCTCGAGCGCGATCAGATCCGGCACATGCTCAACCACACAGATCGAGCCCGGGTTACGCCGGTCATCGACGCAAATCGCACACAGGGCACTCTCGGCAATATTGCCGCAGGTCTCACAACGACGCACCGCATCGCGTGCCTTGCCCATCGACTCCATGAGATCCTCCAACGCCTCGGGCTGTTCGACCAGCAAGTGCATCGCAATGCGCTCGGCGGATCGAAAGCCCAAGCCCGGCAGGCGCTTCAGCTCCTGCAAGAGGGTCTCAAAGGCGGGAGTCACAGAAACAGCGGATTAAAATCCAGGAAAGCCGCCCATGCCACCAGTCACGGAGCCCATGGCTTCTTCACTGGTTTCCTTGGCTTTCGCAGCAGCTTCTTGAACCGCACCGAGCAGGGTCTCTTCAACAAACTCCGCGTCTTCTTTCAAAAATTCCGGATCGATCTTGAAGGCCTGAAATTCGCCCTGACCATTGATCTGAATGTTGATCGCGCCGCCGCCACTGGAGACTTCGATGATTTGCTCTGCGAGCTTTCCTTGGATGCCCTCCATCTGCTTTTGCATCTTTTGGGCCTGCTTCAATAGTTTACCAACTCCTGCCATAATAAATTTTTTCTGTTTGGGTTATAATTCGTTGAATAAAGGCGGGAGTGTCCACGAAGCGCAGAGGTTGAGTCAAGCCGATTGAGCCTAAATCCAGAAGTCGGAGGTCAGAGAACAGAGGTCAGTCACTGAAAATCAAACACTTAAAGCAACATCAACTCTGAGATTCCACCTCGGGCACCGTCAGAATGAAGCGAATCGTGCTATTCGCAGGGCCTAATACCAGGGTGTTTTTTCCCGTCCGCAGTCGCACGCGATGCTCCTTCGAGCCGCTCCCCAGCATTATACCGTTGACGATGGTGCCGAGTTTACTGCCCCGATCTTGGATAAAGTAAGCGCCCTTTTCCTTCTCAATCGCACAATGCGTGCGCGAAACACGATATGGCATACGGTCGCCGATCAACAGATGCGTCTTCGAAAATACATCCACGCAGGCCGCGAGATCGGCACGACGCCCGAATGCAAACGGAAAGCACGTCAGCGTCTGTGTTTGCAGTGAAGACTGTGTGCGCGTCTCATCCGAATCCGGCTCCAGCACGAGTCGCCCCGCGACAGCGACAGCGACAGCCGGCGCACGCGTGCTCACTTTAGTTTGAGTCGATGAAGACCGTTGCGCGTCGAGCTGTTGATGTGCCTCACGTAAACGCTCGTTCGTCACGCGGAGTCGTTCAAAAATCGTCGTCAGGAATGGCACCAAGAGCTCGCCACCGCCAGCGAGCGACTCGTTAAAATCCTGCTCTGTAATCACCTCGACAGTCAAAGCACTCAGCGCACGGGCGGTCGCAGAGCGCGGCAAACGCTCAATCATCCCCATTTCACCGAATATTTCTCCCTCACCGAGCGTCGCCAACACCACCTTGGAGCTGCCGTCATCGATCGAGATCTCAACAGAACCTGCGATGATCCGATACGCCTCCTCACTATAATCGCCTTGAGCGAATAGTCGGATACCGGCAGCAAATGTCTCTTGTTTCATGGGAAATATAAAAAATCCGCAGTCACAGTGACTGCGGATCTTTCAGAAGAAGCATTCAATCAAAATAAATCAACCCGGATAATCATCAAAGATGTAACGACGAAGGTTTTCCGCCTCCATCTCATTCACCTTTAACAGCCAACGAGTCACGTCGCCAATCGAGATTAGGCCAAGCAATTGATCACCATCAAACACAGGCAAGTGCCGCACGCGCTTGTCAGTCATCATCTGCATCGCATCCTCCACCGAAGTCTCCTGCGTAATGGATAAAAAATCTGCCGTCATCACCTCACTGACTTTGGTCCCCTTGGGATCACGTCCGGCGGCGACGACACGCGTCAACACATCACGTTCAGTAAAAATGCCGACCACTCGGTCTGCATCCTGCACAATGATCGAGCCCACACGTTGACGATTCATTTCAGAGACTGCGGCATCAACGGTTGAATCAACAGCAATACAATAGACGGACGTGCTCTTCTCTTTGAGAAGAATGGTAACAGATACTTTATTTAAGGGCATAAGTAATCATTATAGGTCATTTTGACTGACGAGCAACCCCTGTTTAGAAATTGGTAAAAAAACAACATGAGTTGTAGCAACGGCGCTCTGCCGCCGTTTCCTATCTAGCACCACAGACGAACGCGTCGATAGAGCAGCGCGGCTACAGTAACAGCGCCCGATATCCCGCACGAAAATCCCCGTATTTCGGCGCCCATCCGAGTGCCTGACGCAACTTCAGATTAGAAATTCTTCGGCTCGGCATCCGCCCGCCACGTCGCTGAAGACGCGGCGATACAGCGGACGGATCAAAACTCGGTGATGCTTGCTGCAACTGCTCCGCCAGCCACTGAACTAACTCGGCCTTCGTCGCTGGGTGATTATCCGTGACATTATAAATACCGGAATTCGCCGACTGCGGGTGTGCCAACGCGGAGCAAATGGCCGCCACGATATCGTCGCGATGGATTAAATTCAGCAAAGTGTCCCCGACTCCGGGAATCACGGACTCTCCCGAACGCAGTAAATCGAGTAAATAGTGCCGCCCTGGACCATAAATCCCAGCCAAGCGCAGCACATACCACGCGCCAAAGGCATTGCCCGCATCAGCCAACAACTGCTCCGACTCACGCAACACCTGCCCCGTCGGTGGAGCCTCAGAGGTATCTGCCGTTTCATCAACACTGACACCGCCATCCTGAGGATACACCGATGTGCTGCTGGTATAAAGATACGTCTGAATATCACGTCCCTGCGCCCATTTTAGAATCGAACGCTGCCCCTCCAAATACGATTTACGGTAGCCAGCGATGCCGCCACCCGCAGAACTCACACAATTCACCACTGCCTCATAGCTGCCGGACAACTGCGCATGCCACGCCTCATCGCTCAGGTCAGCGACGATCACCTCACTCAGCCCCGAGTCCCGCAAAGCCGTAGCCTTTTCGGTATTACGCGTCAATGCACCGACACGCACTCCATTCGCCAAGAGCACCTTGGCCAAGGCCGTTCCGACATAGCCACAGCCGAAGATCATCACTGATTTCGGTAAATCTGAAGCCACAGCACTAGGTAAAAGTTGATCACACATCTTCAAAAGTATTTGTGCCCCGGCAGATTCTGCAACAAGTTCCTCCCCTTTCATGCCCACACTAGACCCAGAACTCGTCCGCAGCTACCTACTCGACCTGCAAGATCGCATTTGCCACGCCCTCGAACAAGAGGACGGCGGCGGCCCATTCCGCGAAGACAACTGGGACCGCCCTGAAGGCGGCGGCGGTCGGTCACGTGTGATGGAAGGCGGCAAGGTCTTTGAAAAAGCAGGCATCAATTTTTCCGATGTGCAAGGCGCCAGCCTTCCCCCGTCAGCCACGGCCACCCGCCCACAGCTAGCCGGCGCTCCGTTTCGTGCCATGGGCGTCTCTTTAGTTTGCCACCCGCTCAATCCGCATGTGCCGACGACGCATATGAATGTGCGCTTCTTCTACGCAGAGCCGAAAGACGGCGAGCCAATCTGGTGGTTTGGCGGCGGATTTGACCTGACGCCCTACTATGGCCACGAAGAAGACGCCGTGCACTGGCACCAAACCGCGCGCGACGCCTGCGAGCCCTTCGGCACCGAGCTGTATCCAAAATTCAAAGACATCTGCGACAACTACTTCTTTCTCCCGCATCGCGACGAAGCACGCGGGATCGGTGGCATCTTCTTTGACGACTACAACGAAGGCGGCTTCGAACAGGCCTTCGCCTTCATGCAATCCG
Source organism: uncultured Puniceicoccaceae bacterium (assembly GCA_905479975.1). GTDB lineage: Bacteria > Verrucomicrobiota > Verrucomicrobiia > Opitutales > Coraliomargaritaceae > Lentimonas. The sequence goes on from CAJQOS010000048.1 coordinate 10,007, forward strand.
TGGGCGACCACTTCGTGGCAGCCTACCAACCGATCGTCGCCAAGCGCAAAGCCCTCCCCTACAACGAGCGCGAGCGCAACTTCCAGCTCTATCGCCGCGGCCGCTATGTCGAGTTCAACCTCGTGCACGACCGTGGCACCCATTTCGGCCTACAATCCAAAGGCCGCACCGAATCCATCCTCATGTCCCTACCACCCCTCGTCCGCTGGGACTACGACTGGCACCCTGAACCCGGCTCCCCCGAAGCCGAACTCTACGACAATTTCCTCAAACCAAAGGACTGGCTGGGTTGAATTAGGAATTACGAATTAGGATTTACGAGAATGACACCGTTCTTGATTCCAGCCGTATTCGTCACCTAACTCTAGAACCATCACGCAACTAGCTCTCCGCTCCAATCCACATTCCTAATTCCTAATTCTCATAATGACCTCACGTGAACGTTTCCTCGCCGCCGCCAATTGCCAACCTGTCGATCGCCCGCCGATCTGGCTCATGCGCCAAGCTGGCCGCTACTTACCCGAGTATCGTGCGCTCAAGGCTGAGCACGATTTCGTCACCATGGTGCGCACTCCTGAGCTGGCCGCCGAGGTCACACTGCAACCGCTGAAGCGCTTCCCGCTGGATGCCGCAGTCATTTTTTCTGACATCCTCGTCATCCCCGAAGCACTCGGCCAGGGTTACCACTTTCGCGATCAAGGCGGCATCGGCATGGACTACCTGCTCGATACGCCAGAGAAAATCACCGCGCTCGATCCCTCCAAGGTCACTGAAAAGCTCAACTACGTCGCTGGAGCCCTCGAACTGACACGCAAGCAAATGGGCGACGACAAAGCACTGCTCGGCTTCTGCGGCTCACCATGGACACTGGCCTGCTACATGGTCGAAGGCGGCTCAGCCAAGGACTTCGTTGCGATCAAGAAACTCGCCTGGGATCAACCCGAGCAATTTGAAGCACTTATGCAGAAGCTAACCAGTTCGATCGTCGAATATTTGCACATGCAGATCGACGCCGGCGCTGATGCCCTGCAAATCTTTGACTCATGGGGCGCGATTTGCCCAGCCACGCACTACGAAGCATGGTCACTGCGCTGGATTCGCCACATCATCACCGAGCTCAAGAAGCGCGTGCCCGTCATTCTCTACGCCAAAGGCATGGGGCACAAAACCGCCGAGCAGATCCAAACCGGTGCGTCTGTCCTCAGCCTCGACTGGACGATGAATCTACGCCGCGTGCGCAGCACACTCAACCACGGCACCGCAATCCAAGGCAACCTCGACCCCGTTGTATTGACGACCACTCCCGAGATCACACGAATCGAAGCAAAGCGCGTGCTCGAGCAAGCCGGCAACCAACCCGGCTTCATCTTCAACCTCGGCCACGGCATGATCCCAAGCGCCAAGGTCGAATGCGTCGAAGCCTTGATGGAAATCGTGACCGGCCAGAAGAACGCGTAGTTCTCTAGCGTAGAAGCGACACTCTTGTCGCTTTTCACTGAGCCACAGCTCACAAAAAACTACACGCACATGAACGCTCCAACCCACCATAAAAAAACCTGTATCATCGGTGCGGGCATCAGTGGACTCGCTCGAGCATGGCAGCTCAAGCGTAGCGGCAACGACTGCACCGTGCTAGAGCAATCCGCCCTCCCCGGCGGCGCGATGCGCAGCGTCCGCGACGGCGACACCCTCGCCGAAGAAGGTCCGAACTCGATTCTGCTCAACAGCCTCGAAATCGAAGCCTTCCTCGACAGCATCCCCGGCCTCAACGATTCAATTATCGAAGCTCTGCCCGAAGCGAACAAGCGCTTCATCGTGCGCGGCGGCAAAGCACACGCCGTCCCCATGGGGCCGATCTCCGCGATCACCACGCCGCTGTGGTCGCTTGCTGGCAAGCTGCGTGTGCTCAAAGAGCCCTTCGTCGGCTCCGCCCCCGCGGACGGCGAAGAAAGTGTGGCCGACTTCGTGCGCCGCCGCCTCGGCGACCAACTCTACCGCTACGCGATCAACCCACTGGTCGGCGGTATCTACGCTGGCGACCCCGAAAAGCTCTCGCTCCCACACGCCTTCCCAAAGCTACACGCCTTAGATCAGAACCACGGCGGTCTCATACGCGGAGGCATCGCCAAAATGCGCGCCGCACGTGCCAACAAAGGCCCCAAGCCGCGCAAGCGCATCATCTCTTTTAAAGACGGGATGGCCGAGTTACCCGAAAAACTCGCCGCTGCACTGGGCAACTCACTTCATACCGCGGTGTCCATTAGCTCGATACGCAAGACCGGTGAGCAATGGATTGTTGCGTGGAAGAATCCCGATGGCACGATCACTGAAGACACTTTTGATCAACTCATCCTCACCGTGCCCGCGCACCGCCTAGGGCACCTCCCCTTCGACTCCGTGCTAAAAGGCCAACTCGCCGCATTCGAAGCAATCGACTACCCGCCCGTCTCGGTGCTGAGCCTTGGCTTTAAGCGCAGCGATGTCGCACATCCAATCGACGGCTTTGGCGCACTCGTGCCAGAGTGTGAAGGCCGCAAGATTCTCGGCGTTCTGTTCCCGTCCAGCCTCTTTCCACAACGCGCCCCCGAAGGCGAAGTGCTACTCACCGTCTTCATCGGCGGCGAGCGCCAACCCGAATGCGCAACAGCCGACACCGAAGCACTCATGCGCACCGTGCTCCCCGAACTCGAGCAACTGCTAGGCGTCTCCGGCCCACCCACCTTCGTGCATCACAAGCACTGGGACAAAGCCATTCCACAATACAAACTCGGCTACGGCAAACATCTCGCCGAGATGGAACGTATCGAACAAAACCACTCGGGCCTCCATCTGGCAGGTAACTACCGCACCGGGATATCCGTGACTTACTGCCTCGAAGCTGCTCTTAAGCAGACGACTCAACCTTAGTAATTTTTGACTACGAAAAACACGAAATGACGCGAAAAAGTAGCAATTCCCCCGGGAACAATCACCTGCCCACTCCTCATAAGTTTTCGCGGCCTTTAGCGCCTTTCGTAGTCATAAAATTCAGTATTAGAGTCGTCTAAAAGTCATAGCCCTTTTAATTATCTGAACTTTCTAAATTTCAAGATCCACCCGTAATGCCCAACACGCAGAAAGACATCGCTAAGCTACGTGCTGAAATCGCCAAGCACGACCAGCGCTACTATAAAGACGCACTCCCCAGCATCGACGACCAGGCCTACGATCGCCTGAAGGCACAACTTGCAACGCTCGAAGCTGCCAGTCCAGAATTTGACTTTGGCGACTCTCCGACAAAGACCGTCGGTGATGACCGCCTTGAAGCATTCGAGAGCTACACGCACCGCGTGCCGATGCTCAGCCTCGACAACACTTACAGTATGGAGGAGTTGATCGAGTTCGGCCGTCGTCTCGAAAAGCGCTTCCCCGAGCAAACACTCAATTACTTGGTCGAACCAAAGATCGACGGCGTGGCCGTGAGCCTCACCTACGAGCAAGGCACATTCGTGCGCGCCGTTTCGCGCGGCAACGGCGCCGAGGGCGATGACATCACTCAAAATGTTCGTCCGATTGCAGGTCTGCCAATGATGATCGACAACGCACCCGACATCCTCGAAGTGCGCGGCGAAATCTATATGCGCCACGACGAGTTCGAGCGTATCAACACTGCTCGCGAAGCCGAGGGTCAACAGCTCTACGCCAATCCCCGTAATCTCGCGGCCGGCACCATCAAGCTGCTCGACCCCACTGAAGCGCGCACCCGCACCCTCGACATCGTGCTCTACGGCGTCGGCGCTTGCGAACCTGCCCGCTTCTTCAGTCACCAAGCCGAGATCCACGAAAAGCTCAAAGCCTGGGGCTTCTCGGTATTGGAAAAAATCTGGCTGACCGATGACATCGAACAAGCCTGGAGCAGTATTGAAGAGTTGGATACACTTCGTCAAAAGTTCACCTATCCCACCGATGGCGCGGTCGTGAAGCTCGACGACTTTCGACTACAAGACGAAGCAGGCTTCACTTCCAAAGCACCACGCTGGGCGATTTCTTATAAATTTGAAGCCGAACGTGCCGAAACCTTGCTCAAAGAAATCAGCCTGCAGATCGGCCGCACCGGAGCAGTCACTCCGGTCGCAATTCTTGAGCCGGTGCAACTCGCAGGCACCACCGTCTCACGTGCCACCCTACACAATGAGGACGAAATCCGCCGCAAAGACATTCGCCCAGGCGATACCGTGTTGGTGCAAAAAGCTGGCGAGATCATCCCGCAGATTCTCAGTGTCAACCAAGACAAGCGCCCTGCCGACAGCCAGCCGTTTGATTTCGGCGCACATTTGGAATCGCTCGGTATCATTGCCGAACGCGAGCCCAACGAAGCGGTTTGGCGCATCACAAGTAAGGACGATCCAATCCGCCAACAACGTGAGCTCCAACACTTCGCCAGCCGCGCCTGCATGGACATTGAAAACCTCGGCACCGCAGTGGTCGAGCAACTCGTCTCACGTGGTCTGGCGAAAACACAGGCCGACCTCTACACGCTCGACGCCGATCAACTACTCGAACTCGATAAATTCGCAGAGAAATCGGCCACCAATTTAGTGGCCGCTCTCGAAACGAGTAAGACGCGCGCACTTTGGCAATTGATTCACGGCCTCGGCATACCGCATGTCGGCAAACAATCCGCGAAAGATCTCGAAGCCAACTTTGAATCACTCGACGCGATCGCAGCAGCCAGCGAGGAGCAGCTCGAAGAAGTCGACGGCATCGGCTCGATCATGGCGCAAAGCTTGCACGCATGGTTTGCAGAACCAAGCCACATTGAACTGATTGACCGCCTACGTGAATACGGGCTGAACTTTCAATCCGCCCGCACAGACACTTCGGATAGCGCCTTAGCAGGCAAGATCTTCGTGCTCACGGGTTCGTTGCCTACCCTCACCCGCAGCGAAGCCACCGCGTTGATCGAACAAGTCGGCGGACGCACCAGCTCCAGCGTCAGTAAAAAAACAGACTACGTGATCGCCGGCGAAGCCAGCGGTTCAAAATACGCGAAAGCAGTCAAACTCGAACTCACAATTCTCGACGAAGCCAGTTTCAAAGAACTCATCAACGACTAGTATACTGCATTCATTCATCATGGCTAATGTGCTGGACGTTTGCTAAAGCTGCACGCTACTGAATCCGACAGATAAACTGACAACACCCTCACAGCTCAGACAAATCATGGCATCTTTCAAAATCAAAAAAACTTCCCACTCGAACGGTAAGATGAGCAAAGCCGGAGGCAAAGGTGTCGGCCTATTGTTTGGCTGTATGTTTCTCGGCATGGGCGCGATGTTCTGTTGGATGATGGGCGTGAGCCCGCTGCTGAAGTCACTCGAAAGCAAAGACTGGCCGGAAGTCAGTTGCATGATCGACTCCAGTGAAGTGGAAAGCCACAGCAGTAGCGACGGAACGACCTACAGTGTCGAAATCAGTTTCCACTACACGATCGGCGGACAACCTTACCAAAGTGATACCTATAATTTCGACTCTGGTAGCTCCAGCGGTCGCAGCGGCAAAGCCGAAGTCGTCGCACGTTACCCAGTCGGTTCAGAACATCCTTGCTGGGTGAACCCCGAAGCCCCGAGCCAAGCGGTGCTCTCCCGAGACATTCCTGGTAGCGTTTACTTCATCATCCCCTTCACCTCGGTATTTATGATCATTGGCATGTCTGTGCTACTCGGCACTGCGGGATTACTGCCGAAGAAATGGGGCATCTCATTTAACAACCGCCATAAGCGCGTCGCAACCGAAGCCGCGGGCACACAACAACTCAAATCCCGCTCATCGGGGATCGGCAAGGTCATCGGCATCACCTTTGTCGCCTGCTTCTGGAATGGCATCGTCAGCGTGTTCCTGATCCAGCTCATCAAAAGTCACCAAAGCGGAAACCCCGATTGGTTCCTCACGATCTTCCTCATCCCCTTCGTGTTGATTGGCATCGGCCTGATTCTCGGAATTTTTCATTCGCTCCTCGCGTTGGCCAACCCAAACCTCGAACTCACATTGAGCGAATCCAGCCCGGCTCTGGGCGACAAAGTGCAGCTCGAATGGAGCGCTACCAAGCCACTGACAAAGGTGCGCAACCTAAAGATTTCATTACAAGGCGAGGAAGCCGCGACCTATCGCCGAGGCACGAATTCGGTCACCGACAAGTCAATTTTCTACCGCGACGTATTGCTTGAACTCGACCAACCCGCCGCCCAGCAGCGCGGCACGCTGGAGCTCACCCTACCGATCGACAGCATGCACAGTTTCGACAGTGGCAATAACAAGATCAGCTGGCAGCTCTGCGTCGACGGCGAGATCCCACGCTTTCCCGACATTAAGAATACTTACCCGATCACCGTTCGCCCAATCCCACACAGCTAACCGAAACCGATTATGGACGACTCAATCCTCATTGATATAGAGCACACGCAGCTACAACCGGGGCAACTTATTACCGGAAAAATCCTCTGGGCGCTCGAAAAAGCACCGAAGGAAGTGCCGCTCACATTAAGCTGGACCACTGAAGGACGCGGCACGAGCGATCAAAAACTCGAAGCCGAGCTTAATTGGACCACAGAGGCAACCAGCGGCGAAGAGCCGTTCGAATTTACGCTCCCTCCATCGCCCTACTCGTTCGACGGCAAACTGATTTCCCTAAATTGGGAACTCCACCTCAGCGTCAAAAAGGGCAAAGCCGAGCATCGGCAGCCCATCACGGTCTCACCGCACGGCCAAGCGGTCGCACTCTCGGCAGTCGACAATAACCACAAGCGCAAATCCCTCTCGTTCCTCAAGCGTGGAGCAAATCGCTGAGTGAAGAAGGCTCAAGCGCGCAAAATCCGTTTAATTTTAAAACCGTATATGGCGTAACAAAATAAGCGGTTCAAAAAATACGTTGCCTCAGCGGTCGTAACGGCTTCGCCGATACGCGACACGGAACACCGCCGACAAGCTTCAGCGCGGCCTCTTACCCCAGCAGATTGTCGCGGATGGCGGAGAGCTGCTGGTCACTGCAATCCAAGCCGACGCGGAAATAGTCCTCAAGACTTCCATAGCCCTTGCGGGCGCTCTGAAGAATGACATCATAATGGTGCGACTGCAGCGTAAAGGCGGCCTCCAGTTTGCTAAAATCGATCCCAGGCTTGTCCTGCACTCTTTCACGAAGTGCGTTTAGTTGTGCGTTGTTTTCTGCTTCACGATAAACATTCGAAAGCAGATAGTCGGATCGCGCGTCTTCGGAAGCGCCCCCAACTGCCAGCAAAGTTAAAACAGCAGCAACCCCGGTTCTATCTTTACCGTGCGTGCAGTTGAAGAGGAGTGGCAGGTTGCTCACCTCACTCAAGAGTTTAAAAAGTTCACCGTATTGGCTGCGCGCTTCATCAATAATCAGCCGATTGTTTACAGCCAAAATATCGTCAGGCAGCGCTGCGCTGTCCCCCGTGCGCATCGCCTCCCAAAAGAGCGTTGCCAGATTACCGGGATCGATGGGTAAATGAATGTAGCGCGCGCCTTGCCGTTTCCAAAAAGCGTCATCGGCCCGTGCTTCGGAGACAGATCGAAAATCGACCACTGTGCGGATACCTAGCTCACGGATGGTGTCGCGATCGGCGTCGGTTAGCTGATCGAGGTTACCGGAACGATAGAGCAGCCCAAAGCGTGTGTGCTCGCCTTCGGCGGCAGCATAGCCGCCAAGATCGCGAAAATTGGGTTGTGATTCAAGTGGTATGTGTCGCGGAGTCGCCATCAATCGCTCAAAATGCCTGTGCCGGATCGAAGGTCAACCGTCGATGAGAATGCACCGCCCATTGCAATCCAAAGCCGAATCAGATTTTCATTTGCCATCCGCCGTTGCTCGAAACAACTTCCAACACCTCCCCACGACCTCAGGATGAAAGCCAACGTAAACCCTTTTCGATCCTCAAGCGTTGAACAAATCCGCTACAGGCTGGAAGTCGATGCGCTTGAAGCACTCGTGGATCATGCCTTGCAGGAACCTTGCAGTTGCTTGCTCGGCCCTAAAGGCACAGGCAAGACGACCTTGCTGGAAGATCTCGAACCGCTCCTCCAGCAGCGCGGCTTTACGACACATTGGTGCCGCCTCAATCTCGACTCCACCCAGCAAGAGCGCAGAAATGTCACCACACAGATACAAGAACTCGTGCCGCAGCAGGTCTGCTTATTTGATGGCGCAGAGGTGCTGAACTTCTGGCAGTGGCGACGTATTTGCCGCACTGCTCGATCAAACGGATCCACCCTGATCGCCACGCTGCATCATAAGCGCGGCGTGCCCATCTTACTACGAACGCAGCCCGATTGGCCGCTCGTGCATCAATTCGTGCACCAACTCTCCGGCGATCATTATAGCGAACCACTACGCGAGCACGCCGAACAAGCCTTTAAAATCAACCGTGGCAATATGCGCGAGGTGTTCCGTGCTTGCTACTTAGCGCTGGCTCAAGAGAATCCGCACGAATCTGAAAAGTGAGCTTGCAACAACGTGGACTTATCCTAGGATTTTCTAGCATTAGATCTATTTATGAACATTGACGCCATCAATCAACTGCTACTCGATCAGCCACTCATCGCGCTGTTCGCGATTATTGCATCGGGCCTGCTTTTCGGGAACATCACCATCAAAGGAATTAACCTCGGCAGTTCTGGAGTCTTGTTTACAGCCCTACTCGCAGGACACCTCGGCTATAGTATCCCTGGCGGCATTGGCACGCTCGGCCTCGTGCTCTTCGTGTATTGCGTGGGCATCGGTGCGGGTGGCCGTTTCTTTGCCTCGGTTGCTCGCGAAGGTGCCACGCTGGCAAAGCTCGCACTCGTCATCGTCGCCACTGGTGGTGCCATCACTTGGGCGGGCGCAAAGCTCATGGATTTACCAGCAGACTTGGCAGCTGGCATCTTTGCAGGCGCACTCACCAGCACGCCCGCGCTCGCCGCTGCGACGGAAGGCCTAAAAGACGGGGCATCCGGGGTCAGTATCGGCTACGGTATCGCCTACCCGTTTGGTGTGATCGGCGTCGTGCTATTTGTGCAACTGCTGCCACGACTATTAAAGCATGATCTGGAAGCCATCGCAGAGGAGCATGAAGCGGAGGATAATACCGACGACCGCGTCATCACGGTGCTGGTCGAAGTGACCAATCAAAATTTATTTGGCAAAAAAATCGCCGACGCAGGCATCAACAATCTCAACGCCTGCCAAGTCTCACGTATTTTTAAAGACGACCAACTCGTGCCACTCAGCTACGGCGACGAATTCAGCGAAGGACAACTCCTGCTCTTAGTTGGTCGCAGTAAAGAAATCGCCATCGCGATCGACTACCTCGGACAGCGCAGCGACCGCCACGTATTGAAAGATGTCGAAAATGAGCGCCAGAACTTGCTGGTGACCGATCGCAAGATGGCAGGTAAATCCATCCGCGATATCGCTCCACTCAAAAAATACGGCGTCGTCATCACTCGCATCACCCGAAACGGCTTAACCTTTGTGCCCAACACAGCGACGTTGATTGAGACGCATGACAATCTCACCACCGTCGGACGCAACGAGGACCTCAAAACATTCGGCAAAGCAGTGGGACACCGTGGCAATGCCATCGACTCCACCGACCTGCTCTCACTCTCAGCAGGACTGACGCTCGGTATCATCGCCGGACTGATCCCCATCGGTCTTCCTGGCAGCACACCACTCACACTCGGCCTCGCAGGTGGTCCGCTCCTAGTCGCACTCCTACTTGGACATTTCGGTAAGGTCGGTCGCATCGTCGGCCACATCCCACGCCCGACGCGCCTACTACTGCAAGATCTCGGACTCGTCTTCTTCCTCGCCAACGCAGGTGTGCGTGGCGGCGTGTCGCTCGTAGCGACCGTGCAAGAATACGGCATCACCCTATTTGGCTTGGGAATGCTCGTCAGCATCGTGCCACTCATCATCGCATGGCCACTGGCCCGCAAGCTCTTCAAGCTCGACCCACTACAATCACTCGGCGGCATTTGCGGCGGCATGACATCCACCCCGGCACTCGGCGCGATCACTGCAAAGACCGATTCGCAAGTGCCAGTCATCAGCTACGTGTCCGCATATCCCGTGGCGCTAATCGTGATGATCCTGATCGCCAAGGTTCTGATCGGGTTGCTGGTGTAAGCGAGCGCGAGGACTTTCGTAGTCGAGTTCCTTTCCTAACATGAGCCTGTCGAATGTAGATGCTCGATCGACTCGATGATGGATCCCACTTCCGCCAATCGGGTGGCCACCTAAAGGAAGCCACCGACGTATCAATCTCCCCCACTACTCACCCGCAGGTGCATCGAGTCTCTCGTGCGTTTTCTCGTGCAACCGCTTCGTATCTTCCCAGTCACTGAGATAGGCCGTAAATGCATGGATGAACTCAAACTTACGTTCTGACTTAAGTGCGGTTTCGTAGAGTGCGCCAAGTGACTGAGCGGCATTAAAATAAGCGGGATTCACACGTTCAATACGTATGCCAATAATTTCACGACGTGCCTCCATCACGGAGCGCAAGGCCTCATCGCTACGATGCGCCCACAGCCTCATCAGGTTTTTCAGCTCCCCCCCAGACTCGCGATATGCATCAAAATCAGCCAACTCTTCAAGCCATGCCTGCGAGGCATCCATACTGTCGTAGTGCTCTGGATCCTCAGAAAAATAAGTCACCATCTGGCTCTGCCACCACGCCTCTAAAGTGATTGTTTGTTGATCTACATCGGTCGGCTGTATCGCGCCTTCCAATGCAACGGTTACGTCACGCCCCGCCACTGCCCTGTCGAGTAAGGCTCCCACATCGCCGCGGTTAAACCCGCGCTGACGTAAGGCGTAGAGCACCCAATAACCTTGGCGTGGCGACAATCCGCTCTGATTCGCAGTTGCGAGATCCAACTCTAGCAATGACCCGATCTTCAGCAATCCAGCCTCACGTGCCTCTCGTACATACTGCCCCTGCTGAGCCGGACGCAGACTCAAATAGCACTGCGAAGCGAGCGCCGACACCGCCCAATAGCGGATTTCATCGCTCGCCCCTGGCCCATAATTAAAATTCACATAGCGCACAATGTAAGCCTCGGTGAACGCACGACAGACCGTCTCAAATGCTAAGTCCGACTCCCAGCGGAAGTTCAAACTCACCTGCCCACGAGCGCCGATTTGAATTTGGTAGTCCCCCTCAAACTCTAGCCGATCTTTCGGGCGAAGCGCGACGAAGAGTCGCTGCGGAAATTCATGGCTCCCAGCCTTGAGATAACTCGAACACTGCTCGACCACATACTCGCCGAGCGTATTAGCAAACGAAACAGAACGATGATCGGTGCCGACAATTTCGCAGTAGCGCCCTTCGACCCAAGACAATTTATCATCGCTTTGAGCCACACCGAAAAGTGGCAACAAACCGAACAGTAAACAGGCAAAAAACTGCCAACAGGAACGCGACTTCATTAGCGAAGCTTCAAGCGGATCGTGTCACCCACGAGTTCCACGGACTCAACCTTTTCCCACGCGTTCTGGAAAGCGACAAATTCTTCGGTCTCAGAATACGCCTGCAACAATGCACCAAAGAACTGATTTGCAAGACCTCCAACCACGGGAATCGCAGCATCATTGACATGCAACGCATCCAATTGAAACTCAACCTGCGGCCCTGCCGAGAAATGTCCCTGAGTGACGACCATCCAATTGTGCTCGCTCCCATAGATGGCCACATCCGTTGGCAAGTTGAGAAAAAAGCCTTCGTTTGCATCAATGAAAAAGTTCGGCACACCTGGAAGAATCAACACATCCGGTGCCTCGTCTTCTTTCGGCGAGGAGCCAGGCTGACGAAATTTCGCCGACATCCACGCATTGATCTCACCGGAAGTCAGCTCGACGGTAGTCGCGCTGCCATTGAATAAAGCGTCACGCTTCTGCTCCCAACTGCGGCTTCTCGAGACAGGCCCTTCAAAATAGGACGCCTCCAATAATTTCGTCTCAGTATTCTTCTCTAAATAGGTCTGTAAATCAGCGACCGATTTATAAGATTTCGGCTCAACCGAAGCGAGAAAGAGGAAGCCTGAAAATGCCCCCAACACTGCAAGTAGTGCACCTAAAAACAGAACCCCACCCAAAGAGGCATCCTTTTCTTCAAGATTTGTAGTATCAGACATAATATAAAGTCATTAATGGTTACTTGCCTGACTCAAGTGAACGATAGCACAGGCTTGTTTGAGTGATTAATAAAAGGAATCCGGCAAAGAAGGCGAATCCATAAACAGGTAAAGAAAACGCACAGATCCCAAGAAAAACGAGCGCAGGCAGAATAAATTCGGCTCCCTTCATAAAACTCATCCGAACAATCAGAACCACATCTAACAAATCTTTATAATCAGAACGCATCTGAAAGCGATACAGTGCCGAGCAAAACAGCACCGTCGCGACCAAAAAAACTGAAACCATAAACAGATAAGCCAACGCCCCCATCCCAACCACACAGAACAAACTCGAAAGTAAACCGGCAACCACCAACGGCAGCAGCCAATAAACCAACCACACCACTGCAAATTTCAACCCATCTGAAAACAGCCCCGCCCAATCAGTCCACTCCGGCAAGCGAATTTGCCCAGTGCGCCTTAGTTGCGCAGCGAAGCGATACAAATAACCAAACGCAAAAAGGTTCACGACCGGGATAAACGACACCCCCGCTCCGATCAACAACTTGAGCCCTAACTTAGGCTGATGGATCAATTGGGCGAAAACTTCTTCAAATATGGGCTTTTCCTTCATAGCAACGTTCAGTCAAGGTAGCGGAGTGAATCACGCATTAAAAGAAAAATTGGCGATCTATCAAAAACGAGTGGAACAGGGCATCGAGCAACTCCTGCCCAGCGCATCGACCCGCCCCGAGCAGCTACACGCTGCGATGCGCTACTCGATGGAGGCCGGCGGTAAACGCATCCGTCCCGTGCTGGTGATTGCCGCAAGTGAACTCTTCCCCTCTCAAGCCGATCCACTCGCCGCGGCCGTGGCGATCGAGTGCCTACACACCTACACACTCATTCACGACGACCTCCCCTCGATCGACGACAGTGACCTGCGTCGCGGACGCCCCTCCTGCCACACCCAATTTAACGAAGCCACCGCAGTGCTAGCGGGGGACTCCCTGCTCACCTACGCGTTTCAACTTCTGGCCGGACACTATGCAGAGCAACCAAGCCTCGCCACCAGTCTGGTTTACGACCTCTCCACCGCCAGCGGCAGCGAACGTCTAATCGGCGGGCAGCAGGAAGACATCGACAACGAGGGTAAGCCGATTGATGCAGAAACACTGCGCTACATCCACGAAAACAAGACCGGGGCTCTACTCACCGCCGCGTTAACAATGGGGCTACGGTTCTGCGAGCCAAGCGCGGAGCAACTGCAACAAATCGAAGCAGTCGGCACCCATATCGGCCTCACCTTTCAAATTGTAGACGACATTTTGGACGCCACCTCAAACCCCGAAGAACTGGGCAAACCAGTCGGCAACGACAGCGCAGCGGACAAGAGCACCTATGTCGCCCTACACGGGATCGAAGGCGCATATACTGAAGCGAAAAAGCACACCACCGCCGCACTCGAAGCCGCCGAAGCGCTCGGCGGCAACAACGCCTTCTTGCTAGACTTGATCCGCGACCTAGAACACCGGATTAACTAGCCCCCAAAAGCCTGCGCCCAGTCTGTCTCCTTAAAACCGACTAACCCGACGCCATTGCCCAGCAAGAACGGGCGCTTGACCAAATTGCCGCGGCTAGCGAGGAGCTCTAGCGCGTCTTCAACCGTCATCGAAGGTAATTTGTCTTTCATATTCAATTCACGATAATCGCCGCCAGCGGTGTTGAACAACTTACGCAGTTGATCGGCTTGATAGCCCAACATTTGCCGTAGCTCAGACACGCTTGGCGGTGTCTCTCGAATCGCAATTTCTTCGTAAGCGATGCCTTGTTCGTTAAGCCATTTGGTCGCTTTTTTACAGGTGCTGCAGCTTTTATAAGTGAAAACTTTCATCGCCACAGCCTGAAGATAATTTCCCTTACAGCGCAAGCTTGAGACTTGCTACTGATCCAAAAAGAGGCGGAATTCTGATTTATGGCCGGCGCCTGACGGCCCCATATCAATCGCAGGATCATCGAAGCTTTTAATCATCCAATGCTGGTCTCTCTTCACCAACTGCACCGCATGCTTCAAACGCACTTCGTCCTCTCCCCAAAGGGTATCATACCCAGGAGGATTTACCCTAGAAACCTGCTCCACGACAAGCGAAACGCTCTGCTGATCTGCACTGATCTTCCGTGACTTTACGTTATAGTAAGTGGCTAAAATCTTAGATCCGCGAAATAGCTCTTCACGCCCGCCTTGAGTTTCCAGGATTTTCGAGGCCGTATCCTTAACCGACGCACGCTGTATCATGTAATCATCATTATTCATGATCGCCTTGGCCAAGCGCTTATATGCCATCACATCACCATGCGTCTGAACCTTCACATACTCAAACAACTGAAAGGCGATGATGCCAAACAGTATCCAGTATAAGAGTTTCTTCGGTTTCATCATAACAATATCGTATTGCTTCTAGTAAAGGATGAATGAATAAAACCAACAAAGTAAAGTGAATATATATATCGAGCGCTTCATTCACATAACCTTAACAAGGCTAGAATGGTGTCCCCTACTGAAAATGAAGCAAAAAGCGCAAAGCCACTGAGTGCTACCCCTCAGTCACAGACAAGCCCGAAATCATCAACTCAGGCGCGATCTCAGCCAAATCTTGCCGGGGAAATTCCTGCTCCGCCCCTGTTGAGAAGTCACGAATTTTGACCACGCCCTTCTCGATTTCATCAGTGCCGTAGATCAACGCAAAGCGAGCCCCCTTCTGATTGGCATCCTTAAACTGCTTACCAAAGCCCTGATCCTTCAGCGGATAATCGAGGCGATAGCCCATGGAGCGCAGCAAAGCCGCATCGCCCATCGCAGCATCACGTGCCTCAGCACCACCGATGATGGCGATAAAGTCAGGATTCTCGATATAAGTGGTCAGCAACTTCTTTGATTCGAGTAGATCCTCCAAAGTCACGTCGCCCATCGCAAAGCCGACTGCCGGCATCTCCGGACCACCCAGTTTTTTAACCAGCGCGTCATAACGACCGCCACCCGCAAGCGCACGGCCTTCGCCGCTGGCCTCAAATGCTTCAAACACAAACCCGGTGTAATACGCGAGACCACGAACGATCCCGAGATCGATTTGGATGAAATCACCCGCGCCGGAACTGTTGATCCCGCGCAGCAACGCACTCCAATCATCGAGGCGCTTCTTCGCTTGCTCCGCTAAGTCACCCTCCAGTGGCAAATTCAGGATGTAGGCCGACAGTGTGTCGAAATCACGAATCGCAATCACCTTTTCCACGCGAGAGAGAAAGGCATCGGCCTCATCACCTAGCACTTCAGCGAGCTTCTCGACTGCCTTCACGCGGTCTGTGCGCTCCAACTTGTCGATAATACCGAGCACCGTGGCACTGCCTGCCTCATCGAGCCCTTCGGCCGCCAACATGAGCAACCAAAGATCACGATCACTCAGGCGCACTTTAAAGTCCTTCGAATCGAGCCCAAATGCGCGCAAGGCCTGCACTAATAGAGCGATCAACTCGGCATCGGCACCTGGGCCTGCCTCACCAAAAATATCGACATTGAACTGATAAAACGCACGCAAGCGCCCCTTTTGAGGTTTCTCGTAGCGATAGTGCTCACCGATATTAAACCACTTAATCGGACGCTTCAGACTATTAGCCTTCGCACCGATCAAGCGCGCTAGCGACGGCGTCATCTCCGGGCGCAGCGCTACAGAGCGGCCACCGCGGTCTTCAAAATTGAACAACTGTCCGACGATTTCCTCGCCCGACTTCTCGATATAGAGCTCCAGAGGCTCCAGCACTGGTGCGTCATACTCCTGAAAGTTAAACGCACGTGCGACCTGCTTCCACTGACCGAAGATATGATTCCGGCGTGCACACGCATCGGGATAGAATTCCCGAAACCCGGGTAATGACTGAAACTGCATGGCAGAGCCCTCTAGACTGTAGAAATTGAACGGTTTACTTGCCGTTTTGAAGCGACTCAACGTCGAGATCTTTGAGCTTCGCCTTCAACTCTTTGCCCGCCTTGAATTTAATCACGGCACGTGTAGGAATGACGACGTCGGTTTCTGGCTTGTTCGGATTACGGCCAATGCGTGATTTACGCACCTGCACTTCGAACACACCGAAATTACGCAGCTCCACGTTGCGGCCTTCGCTGAGGGCATTGGCTATGGCATCGAGGGTTAATTGCACGGTCTCGCGCACTTCTTTTTGCGCAAAGTCGGTTTTCTCGTAGATATCTAGGACGATATCGCGTTTAGTAAGGTTATTGGACATGCTATTTAGGCTATAAAGGCTTTGAAAACTTGATGATACGAAAAACGAAAGTTATTGTTAGTGCGATACTTCTGATCGAAAATACGCTGTCAAACTAGAAAACATGAGTGATAAAGAACCACCCAATCCCTTTGAAGAAATTCAACGTCAACTGAGCGAATTGTTTAAAGATTCAAATGTCAAGGTGTCGACTCATACCTTCAACGAATCTGATATTTTTGACGAAGACAACGTCCATGATGGTGACGAAGCCAGTCTACATGAGGCAGTTAGCGAGACTGACCCGCTCGAATCAATTCGCAGTTTCCACCTCAAACCCAAGGAGGTCAGAGACTACTTAAACCGATTTGTCATCCGCCAAGATGAAGCAAAAAAAGTGCTATCAGTCGCCATTTGCGATCACTATAACCACGTTCGACATAGCTTATCCGGAAAAAAAACATTAGCAAAAGAGTATAGTAAGCAAAACATATTGCTACTCGGACCGACTGGCGTGGGTAAAACATACCTAATTAAAAACATCGCTCAACTGATCGGCGTGCCCTTCGTCAAAGCCGATGCGACTAAATTTTCCGAGACTGGCTACGTTGGATCGGACGTCGAAGACCTCGTGCGCGACCTAGTCAAAGCGGCCGACGGCAACATCGAACTGGCCGAACACGGCATCATCTTCGTTGATGAAATCGACAAAATCGCCAGCGAAGCGGGCATCGGCGCACGCGATGTGTCCGGTCGCGGCGTGCAGATCAACCTGCTCAAGCTGATGGAAGAGACCGAGGTCAACCTATTCAGCCCGACCGACATGATGGCGCAGATGCAAGCGGCGATGGAGATTCAGCGCGGCAAAGAGCCACAGCGCAAGTCGATCAACACCCGCAACATCCTCTTCATCGTCAGCGGCGCATTCGATAAACTCTCCGAATCGATCAAAAAGCGCCTCACTAAGAGCCAAATGGGCTTTGGTGCAGCGCATCACGACAGCGACGAAGACCTCTCCAGCTACCTGCGCTACGCGGAGACCACCGACTTCACTAAATACGGATTTGAGCCGGAGTTTATTGGCCGCGTGCCAGTCCGCGTGGCCTGCCGCAGTCTCTCCTCCGAAGACCTAGCACACATCCTGACCACCTCGGAGGGCAGCATCCTCAATCAATATATCGACGATTTTCGCGGCTATGGCATCAATTTTAACATCACAGCCGAAGCCATTTTAGCGATCGCCGTAAAAGCCAGCACCGAAGGCACCGGAGCGCGCGGACTCATGACCGTTCTGGAGCGCCTGTTTCGCGATTTCAAATTCGAACTGCCTTCGAGTGCGATCAAAAGCTTCGACGTCACGCCCGACATGCTCGAAGAGCCGCTGGATTACCTCAAAGAGCTCAAAGAGCAGAATGCCCATCTGCAGCAAGATGTCTGGCGGGCCGACATCAAGCGCTTCGCCACTAGTTTTGAGAAGCTGTATGGATTTACACTGGAGTTTAAGCCACTCGCAGAAGAATCCTTGATCAAGGAAGTGCTCAAAAGCGACCGCAGTATACAGTCGCTCTGCGAAGAGAAGTTTAAAGATTTCGAACACGGGCTCTCAATTATTCATCGAAATAGCGGCCAAACAGTTTTCAAGCTTGGCAAACTCGCAATACAAGACCCCGATAAGGAGCTATCCAAATGGGTGGTGCGTAGTATCGAAAGCGCGAAGCAGGATTCCTAATTGCTTCGCAATCTCCGTGACACAGACATTCCTGTCTGTCTCCGTTAAGCGCTTCGTCACTCCGTAACTCTCACTCTCACTCTCACTCTCACTCTCACTCTCACTCTCACTCTCACTCCTATGCCTGAAGGAAAAGCAGTCAGCCAAATGTTTGCCGGTATCGCCGGACGCTACGATGTAGCCAATCACCTTCTAAGCGGAGGCATCGACTTCTACTGGCGACGCGTGTTGACCCGTATGGTCAAAGCCCGTGCACCGCAGGACGTAGTGGATCTCGCAACCGGTAGCGGCGATGTCGCCTTTAAGCTCAGAGACCGCCTCGGCCCAGCCGTCTTAGTCAAAGGCTTCGACTTCTGCGAGCCAATGCTCGACGAAGCACGCCGTAAAAAGACACAGCACGCGGCCTACTCCGACATCGAGTTCCACTTCGGCGACTGTATGGAGCTGCCCCTCCCTGAGGCCTGTGCAGATGCAATTACCATTTCGTTCGGTGTGCGTAACTTCGAAGACCGCCAGAAAGGGCTCAAAGAAATCCTCCGCGTGCTGCGGCCTGGTGGACGGCTGTTCGTGCTGGAATTTTCGCAGCCCGATCGCTGGTTTCGCCCATTTTACTATCTCTACCTAAAGTATATCCTGCCACTGGTGGCTGGCATCGCTACAGGCGATAAAAGCGCCTACGATTATCTCGCAGGCACGATTGAGCATTTCCCCACCAAAGAAGCACTGGCCGAACAACTCACGATTGCGGGCTACGAAACCGTCAACGCGACCGGCCTGACCTTTTCGATCGTGGCAATCCACGAAGCGCAAAAGGCGAAATGAACGTCGACCATTCACCTTTACCGATGAACTCTCCAGTGGGCTGAAGTGGCCCAATACGATACGAAACTTCGCTTGCCCAAAGGCACTAATACCCCTTCTGTTGCAGAATTGCCTGCAACTGTGTTTGAAACTCCTGCACATCTTCAGGGTTCGGGCGATATGTCGGATCGTCTCCGGGGATCAGACCGAGCTGACCTGCACTGGACAACTGCCAACCCAACTTAACTCCGTCACTAAAGACGACCGAACCATTGACCAATGCGCCGGGACGCGGGATCGCATCCACATCGACTGTCACTCCAGTAGGCTGCGCATCAATCACTTCAGGCTCTTCGACCTTCGCGTCTGCATCTTCAACCACTTCAGCCTCGGGCTCTGCAAAAACAATATCGAGATCGTCCACCAGAAAGCGGACATCCATATAGGTCATTGAGATCGAGAACTCTTCGCGCAATAAGCGCTGCACATCAGCAAGGGACTTCCCCTCGGCAATCCAAGTGGAAACGGTTGTTTTTTGAGAATCGGAAAGTGACATAAAAAAAATATTAAGCGCCGCCTTGCGAAAGCTGTTTGATCAGATAATCAACACCACGTTTCACACTGCCGTCCTGCTCCATCATGTTCTCCACCTGCTTGCAGGCGTGAATCACGGTGCCGTGGTCGCGACCACCGAAGGCGTCACCAATCGACTTCAACGGATCACTAGTAAGGGTGCGGCTGATATACATCGCCACCTGACGCGGGAAAACAATCGCACTGGTGCGACGACGACCGATCAGTTCACTGAAGCGAATTTGATAGAAATCCGACACCTTCTTCTGGATTTGATCGACAGTGACCTTGGTCAAAGTCTCTTCGTGCAGCAAATCACTCAACAGTCGTTCAACTGCGTCGAGATCCAATGTCTTATTGATCAGCGAATCGTAGCTAGCAATCCTAGTAAGGGCACCTTCCATACGACGCACATTGCGTGAAACACGCTCGGCGAGGAAGTTCATGATCTCCGGAGCAAGGGAGATGTTCATGGCGGCCGCCTTATTACGAAGAATCGCGACGCGTGTTTCGAAGTCAGGTGCTTGAATGTCGGTGACTAAGCCCCACTGGAAGCGGGAAATCAGGCGATTTTCAAGGCGTTCGATCTCGTTGGCAGGACGGTCGCTGGCCAAGAAAATCTGGCGCCCCGACTCGAAGAGATCGTTAAAGGTATGGAAGAATTCTTCCTGAGTGCTCTCTTTACCAGAGAGAAAGTGGATATCATCCACAAGTAGCGCATCAACGGTGCGGTAATATTTACGGAATTTGGTCAGCTTGTTCTCACGGATCGCGTGAATGAACTCGTTAGTGAACTTCTCTGTCGAAACGTAGGCAATACGTGCGTTCGGGTTATTCACAAGCATCTGGTGCGCCACGGCATGCATCAAGTGCGTCTTACCGAGGCCAGTCTCACCGTAAACAAAGAGCGGATTGTAAGCACGGCCGGGCGCATTGGCTACTGCCATACTCGCCGCATGCGAGAGTTGATTGCCAGAACCGACGACGAAATTATCGAATGTATTGCGAGGATTGAGGAATGTGCGGCGAGTTTGCGATACCTCCACACGATTCGAGATGGAGTCCGCAGAGCGCGCATCCCGACGATCCAGTGTATTCAGACGATTTACTGAAGCGGTAGTAGGCTCAGGCGCTTTGCCATCTGCCGCATGACTCTCTTCTGCGACTTCGATCGTAACCGTCACCGCGGTGCCGGCAAAACTACGTGCCTGCTGAGAAATGATGTCCAAATAGTTATTCTCAATCCAGATCGCGTTGAACTCATTCGGCGCGGTGAGGACGATTTTAGCATCAGACTCTTCTGTGCAAACGAGCTCCTCAAACCACATGTCAAAGAGGTCATTCGGAAAGAGGTTTTTAAGCTCTTGGTTGACGCTTTCCCAGAGAGAAAGAGCGATAGTGGAATCAGGCATGAAGGTTAGAGAATAGAAAGTTTATTAACAGTGCGTGTTACAATTGAGTTTCAAAGGAGGGACGCATGTATTTGGGGTAAAAAAAGACTCGTTGCTATATTTCAGTAAAAGAGCGCCTCACACCGAGATCGAAACGCGAAACATTAAACATAAGCAACTGAACTACAATAAATTAGAAATTCTTAAAAAAAGGAAATGAAATGAACATTAAACGGCTAAAATGATTAAAATCACGCTAAAAAGCAGGAAACCAGCACCATCAGGGAAACAAAAAAGCGGCACTCCGAAGCGGTTGGCAAGGTCAACTTCTCCACAAGTTATTCACATTGTATTCCCAATAACTTTTTAGAGATTTTAGGCGGTCTGTGTCACAAGACTGTGACACTTTCATTAATCACTGTAAAAGCGACAGTTCCACAATATGAGGAGCCACTGGATTAACTTAGGATAAAAACGCTATGTCGGCTCGGATTTATTTTTGGCACGCGCTATTTTTTATTTCGCTCCCTTCGCCATGTGAGCAATCAGTCGCTCGTTAAATTCTGCGGCAGAATCATGCCCCATTTGCTTCAAAGAGCGCATCATCGCAGCGACTTCAACGAGTCGAGCCATATCACGCCCGGGACGAACAGGAATTTCGATCAACGGCACTGTCATACCGAGCACTTCGAGATAGTTTTCTTCGAGACCCGTGCGATCCTCATTCATTCCTGAGGTCCAGTTGATAAAGTTAATAATCACATCGATACGCTTATTCAAACGCACGGCACGCACACCAAACAATTCAGCGATGTTAATAATCCCTAACCCGCGACACTCCATGTAGCCGCGGCTAAGTTCCGATGAAGTGCCCATCAGCTCTCGATCGCTCAGACGTTTCACGTGCGTCAAATCATCGGCCACCAGACTATGGCCACGCTCAATCAGTGCGAGCGCGCACTCACTCTTCCCCACGCCGCTCTCACCACAAATCAAGGTACCAATCCCTCGAACATCGAGTAGCGTGCCGTGGATATGCGTGCGCGGTGCGAATTTCTCCTCAAGCAACAAGGTCGCCTCAGTCGTAAATGTCTTAGACTTCAGCGGAGAGCGAATCAATGGCGTCTCATATTCGTTCGCCAAAGATTTCAGAATCTTCGAGGGAGCCAAATTTCTCGAAACGACGATGCAAGGCACTTTACGCTTAAAAATCTCCGTCAACACTGCAGTTTCCTCTGCCGACCCCAAATCCCGGAGATAAGACATCTCCCCTGCTCCCAGCAACTGTAGCCGCTTCCGAGCGAAGAACTTGAAGTATCCAGTCATCGCCAATGCAGGCCGATTCAAACTACGCTCGCGAATGGTCTTATCTAAACCAGCCTCACCGGCGATCAAGTCGAGCTCCAGAGGCTCCTTAAAAGAATCATAAAACTCTCGGACAGAGACTGATTCGATGAACTTTGCGTTGTTTTTTTGCTGAACTGACATGGGGTATCTCTCCTCGTTCTACATATTAAAATCCTGGCCAAGATAAAATTCCTTACTCTTGGCATCGTTAATCAAAAAGTCGCCAGTGCCCTCACTGAGGACCGAGCCTTCATGCAGCAAATAGGCACGATCTACAATTCTCAGTGTCTCACGGACGTTATGGTCAGTAATGAGCACCCCGATCCCGCGATCCTTGAGCTGAATAATGATCTTCTGCACCTCACTGACACTGATGGGATCGACGCCGCTAAAGGGTTCATCCATCAACAAAAACTTAGGCCGCGTCACTAGCGCGCGGGAAATTTCTAACCGGCGACGTTCGCCACCACTCAGAGTGTAAGCCTTCTGCTTAGCCAAGTGCTCCAAACCGAGCTCCGTCAAATGCTCCTCTACGGATGCTTCGCGCTCGGCCTTACTCAAAGGCAAGGTCTCGGCAATCGCGCGGATATTTTGCTCCACCGTCATCTTGCGAAACACCGAAGCCTCTTGGGGCAAATATCCAATCCCCCGCCGCGCGCGGCGATACATCGGTTGCGGCGTCAAATCCTCACCATCGAGAAACACTCTCCCCGAAGTCGCAGCAATCAAGCCCACAACCATATAAAAGGTAGTCGTCTTCCCCGCACCGTTCGGTCCGAGCAGGCCGACAATCTCTCCAGCGCTGACGTTTATATTCACGCCGTTGACAACGCGGCGTTTACCGTATTCCCGAACCAGTTGACGGGTCTCAATCTTCGAGGGCGCAGAAGCTTCATCCATATTGCCCAGAGCAAAACCGCTTGGTAGAGACACCGCAATCCATTCCTGCGTAAATTATTGCTTCGGCTTCATTTCAGGAAGCGTCATCGTGGCACGCTTGCCAGTCGAACGATCCCCTTCGACGATGGCTCGACGTTGCCCCTGCAATAAAATCATACGATGGCCGGAAACTTTACCCGTTTCATCGGTCACCACGGCATTCCCCTCCAGCACGACCTTCCCCTCAATCGGCTGAATCGTAGCCTTATCGCCAGTCGCCACACGGCCGGTCTGCTTAAACACTACATTATCAAAGGCTTCAATCGTCTGCACTTCAACCTGCGACGTCAGTTCGGTAGATTCAGTAGTATCAGAAGCCTCAACCGTTTTAACCGGAACTGCAGTCACATCCATGCGCCCACAAATCGCATCCAGATTCGTCCCATTCACAGACACCGTATCCGTAAAGCGGAAGAGTGTATGATCTGGGCCCTCAATCATACGCAAAGTCTTCGACTGCACGACCGTCTCGCTCCCCGGCGCGGTGGTCGCGGGCTTCTCAGCATCGGTCGTGTTTGGCTCCAACGTCAGCGACTGTAAATCTCCATAGCCCAAATCAGCCACCTCCGGCAATACGACCTTCACACGCTTATTCGCGTGACTCTGCACCACAGCCACGCCTGGCTTGAGCTCCATGCGATCTCCGGTCACGATGACCTCACCCAGATTCGCGCGCAACTCCGCCGATCCTTCGACGATCGATAGCGTCGGCGTCAACCGCATCGACTCTCCCACTACGACTGCATCGCCACGCTCAATGCGCGGGCTGCCAAACAAATCCGCACGCTCTTCTTTGGGATAAAACGTCACTCGATCCGCCGTTGCGACTCGGTCCTCCTGCTCGATTCGCACAGCACCCTCGGCAATCAACTCCCTCACCTCGCCAACCTGCATCACTGGCTCTGGCGCAACTGACGCATCGACTGCAGTCGCGACCGCGGCAGGTTCAACTACAGCAGGCACATCATCAGCCACGGAATCCGCAAGCAAAGTCAACGTATCCGAGTTCATCTGCATTGCCCCTGACATCACATCCACCGAGCCTTCAAAGATAAACTGACTCCCGGCTTCGAGTTCCAACATCGTAATCACCTCCGAGAGCACAATCGTCTCAGAGCTCAACGCATCTGCGCCCATGATGCCAAGCCCGCCAGCCTGCGAAATGATCATCTGCGCACGACCAGCCTCTTCGCCACCAGTCACAACGACTTTACCCGCCTGGCTCTGAATCGTCTCACCACTCAAATACACGCCCGCCGTCTCGATCTTCGGCAATCCACTAAAGTGCGCAGCATTCTCGCGCAGCATAAATTCCGCCCGCCCTGCCTGCAACACATGACTCGCCTGATGAATCACCACCTGATCGCTCGCGATGAGCTGACGAATCGAATCGAGCTTTCCACCGCCGACAGTCGAGCCGCCGTCCTTCTTGCCTTTCGGTGCATCCGCAATTGCGACCAGCACTTCACTTTTCAAATCCATCTCTCCAGACACGGCATGCACCGACTCTGTAAATGTAAAGCGATACGCCTCCGCCGTGGTTTGCAGCAGTAAACTCCGACTGTGAATCTCTGTCATCTCAGCCCCACTCTCACTCTCACTCTCACTCTCACTCTCACTCTCACTCGACCGCAGGTCGCCCACAGCAAACATCCCCTCCATGCCTTGAGTAAACTCCACCACGACATCGAATTTCACCTCGATCTCTTTGGTCACACCATTCCAAGTCCAACCCACACCAGACACTTTGAAATTCGCACCGACGATCTTGATCGGCCCGTCCGATTCGGCACAGTTCTCCTTCGTCAACAGCGTCGCCTCCGGGCTATCCATTGTCATTTCCAGAGCCATGCGCTCGTCGCCGGAATACACACGCAGCGCCATATCTTCGATACGGATCTGCTCGGCACTATCATACATCCCCTTGCCTCCCTGCAACACCCACTGCGTATAACCATTATCGCCAAAACGAGGAAGACGAAAATTCTGCACCGGCGCACTGGGCGTCATCTGCGCTTGGAGCGCGCACACACACAGAAGGCAACCAATCGAACGAAGTAGATATTTAGAAAACATAGCGGTTTGGGTAAAAAGAAACCCGGATCAGCGTCCGGGTTCCAGTTGAAAGTAAACTTTTCCAGAATGCAACTAAGCCTTAGGCTCTTCTTTCTTTGGCAATACTGCCTTAATGTGCAAATCGCGCAGCTGTGTTTCAGTCGCAATGCCCGGGCTCGAAGTCATCATTTCCTGTCCCTTTTGGTTCTTCGGAAAGGCGATCACGTCGCGAATACTCGTGCGTTGCGTCAAGATAGTCACCATACGGTCGAGACCGAACGCAATACCACCATGCGGCGGAGCACCATACTCGAACGACTTCAGCATGTAACCGAAACGGCTTTCGACCACATCTTCAGGAATTTTAAGAACATCTTCGAATACCTTCTTCTGCAACTCCGGCTGATGGATACGAATACTACCACCACCGAGCTCAACACCATTGAGCACCAAGTCGTAGTGCTGACCACGCACCTTCTTAGGATCGGAATCCAACAGAGCCACATCTTCTGGCACAGGTGAAGTGAATGGGTGGTGCGAGGAAACGTAGCGACCTTCATCCTCATCAAAAATCATCAACGGGAACTCAATCACCCAAAGGAATTTGTAATCGTTCGGGTCGATTGTCAGCTTCTCGCGCTTCACGAGCAGTTGAGCCGCATCCAAACGCACACGACCGAGGATCGTGCACGCACGCTCCCACTCACTCGCAGCGAAAAACACGATGTCGCCATCTTCGATCTTCAACGCTTCAGTCAACGCCGCCTTCTCCTCGTCAGAGAAGAATTTCACGATCGGAGACTTCCATTCGCCACCTTCACACTTGATGAAGGCGAGCCCCTTCGCACCGAGTGTCTTCGCAGTGTCTTCCAGATTGCGCAGTTCACCTTGAGTGAGATCCGCAAGACCCTTCATATTCACAGCCTTCACCGCGCCGCCAGACTTGATTGCTCCAGAGAACACCTTGAAACCAGATGACTTGAAAATTTCACCGCAATCCTGCAGCTCCATACCAAAGCGCATATCAGGCTTATCCACACCGAAGCGGTTCATCGCATCGAAGTAGCTCATGCGCAAGAACGGTGCTTTGATGTCTACATCAATCACGTCCTTCCAGACGCGGGTCATCAGACCTTCGATCAACGAATACATGTCTTCGCGATCAATAAAGGAGAGCTCGATGTCCACCTGAGTGAATTCAGGCTGACGGTCTGCACGTAAATCCTCATCACGGAAGCAACGCGCCAACTGGTAGTAGCGCTCTACGCCTGCAACCATCAGCATTTGTTTGTATTGCTGCGGCGACTGCGGCAACGCGTAGAAAGCACCTGGGTTCATGCGGCTCGGCACGAGGAACTCACGCGCACCTTCAGGCGTGCTCTTAAACAGCATCGGTGTTTCCACCTCGATGAAAGCCTCATCGTCCAGATAGTTACGGATCGCACGGCTCGTCGCGTGGCGCATCTTCAACATCTTGGTATTAGTTGCACGGCGCAGATCCAAATAGCGATACGTCATGCGCAAATCTTCGCTCACCTTGTCCGCCGAATCATCCATTGGGAAAGGAGGCGTCTTCGAGACGTTCAAGATCTCAAGCTCACTCGCGTGCACTTCGATCTCGCCCGTCGCGAGCTTCGCATTGGAAGTGCCACCGAAGCGCTCATCCACTTTACCAGTGATAGAGATCACCGACTCCGGCTTAATCGAGCCGAACTGAGCCTCCAAGCTCTGATTCGCAGGATCGAGAACGATTTGGGTCAAACCTTCGCGGTCGCGAAGGTCGACGAAAAGAATACCGCCGTGGTCACGCACAGAATCCACCCAGCCGCTAAGCGTTACAGTGGAACCAGTGTCAGATTTACGGAGTTGGGAGCAGTTGTGTGTTCGTTTCATGAGAAAACGCGCGATGAAAACAGCTTCCCCCCACGAAACAAGCACGAAAACCGCCCACTTCTCAAGAGTTGCGCATGAAAATCAAAAAATCTAGATCTCAGCACGCTGAAATGCAACTTCGACAATCCCCTCATTTTTAAGAGCTTCCAGAACCAAATAAACATCCCTCATAAAAATATTAAAATTCTCAAGACAAAGCATTGACAAGCGCGCCTCAGAATAACTTTATGCCGTCTTCAATTTGATTGATCTGCCCAACAGGCAGTTAATTAAAGAGATTTTTTGCTCGGTAGCTCAGCGGTAGAGCAGGTGACTGTTAATCACTTGGTCGCTGGTTCGATCCCAGCCCGAGCAGCCATT
>CAJQOS010000049.1 GCA_905479975.1 uncultured Puniceicoccaceae bacterium
TATACAGGCGCAACGGGTGGATTACCAGTTGCCCGAGCGAAGTATAATCCCGAGCATGATGCACCACTTCTTTTGTTCACGAAGAACTCAGAGGGGAGTGCCATGCCATACCGGGTCTTGTCGATTGAGGACAGCTGGCAGAAGCAGGGGGTCGGCACGTATCAGCTGGTAAATTTGTCCAGCAAGGCACTTTTCTGGAAGGTGGGTGAGGAACGCTTCCAAATCGAGTCCAAGGATCTACGCGTGATTGAAGTCGACGGGACGAGTGCAAAGACCCCCGTCATCGCACTCGAGGTTAATAAGGACGGCAAGCCCTCGCGCGTGTATCGAGCCAAGTGGCATAACCTGGAGAACATGCGCCGCTTGATTTTTGTCAGAGATACCAACGAAAACGAGGTCGGTTCGGTTCGGGTGAGCGTAATTGAGGATTTTTATGTCCCTCCGTCTACGCCTTAATTGTTATCGATGTCCTTGTGACATACCCTCGTCCGATTACCGGCTCAGAGTCGGTCTGGTAGCCTAGGCAAGTTGCCCGCGGATTGTTAGTAATACCATATGGATTGACTTCCAAATGTTTTTGGGTCGATTCTATGCATACTCAGAAATACAGATGCCTCCCGCATATACTGGATGTGCAAGCGTTGTAGATCTGATATTCTGAAGAATGGCGGGGAGACCCCGCGACGGGCTATAAATTAAACAAATTATGATTTTCAAAACACACACATCACTTTTCGCATTACTTTCTTTCTGTCTCTTCGCGCAACCGGCGCTGGCCGAGGAATCGATGGATAAAATGTGGGGCGATAACAGCGTTGCCTCCGGGAGTGAAGGCTCTGAGCGGGCTGCGCTCTTTCGGGATGGTAATTACGGCATGTTTATCCACTGGGGGCTCTATTCCCACTTAGGTGGGCAATGGCAGGGTGAGACGTTTTACGGCATCGGCGAGTGGATTAAACGCCAGATGAAGATTTCCGACGCGGACTACATGGCCATCGCCAAGGACTTTAACCCCATCGAGTTCGATGCGGAGGCGATCGTGCGCACGGCCAAAGCGGCTGGAATGAAATACATCATCATTACGTCCAAGCACCATGAGGGCTTTGCGATGTTTGATTCAGCGCATCCGTTTAATATCGTCGATGCGACGCCCTTTGCACGCGATCCGATGAAAGAGCTGGCAGATGCCTGCCGTGAGGCAGGTCTAGGGTTCGGTTTTTATTATTCGCATTTTCAGGATTGGACTGCCCCAGGCGGCGGCCGTGGCCCGAATAAGAATCCCGATGGCAGTCAGGCGACTTTCGAGCAGTATTTCCGTGAGAAGTGCTACCCGCAAGTGAAAGAGATCTGCACGAACTACGGCCCTCTTAGTTTTGTGTGGTTTGATACGCCTGGCCCAATGCCGAAGGAGTTTGTGAGTGAGCTGGTCGACCTCGTGCGTGAGACACAACCGAATGCGATGCTCTGCAGTCGAGTGGGCCACGGGATGGGCGACTATGAGAGCCTTGGTGATATGGAAGTGCCGCTGCAGAATCATGAGGGTCTTTGGGAAAGCTGCGACACCACCAATGATTCTTGGTCATATGCATGGTATGATCAAAACTGGAAAGACGCGAAAACGATCCTGCATCGCTTGGTCGGCACCGTCGGTCGTGGTGGCACGTATCTGTTGAATGTCGGTCCGGATGGTAAGGGCAGGGTGCCTGCACCAGCGATAAAGTATTTGGTCGAGGCAGGGCAGTGGATCGAGAAATACCCGGAAGTGATCTATAGTGCAGGCTCATCGCCGTGGGGGATGAGCCTGCCATGGGGCGATATTACTACACAGGGCGACCGTTTGAATCTGGTCGTGTTTGAGTGGCCGCAGGATCAGCGGATTTATCTTTCAGGTTTGGAGACGCCCATCGAGAGCGCGGCACTGCGCACTGGTTCGGGTGAATTGATGCCGCTGCAGTGGACGCAGCAAGGGACATGGGTCGCCATTGAGGGGGGAGCGCTGACAACGGTGCAGACCTCCGGCTTGGCTTCGGTGATTGAGTTAAAGCTCAAGGGCGCGCCCTCCGTCGTTGCGACGCTCGGTGTGCATCCAAATGTGGCTACGGTGATGCCAGCTATTTTTGCCCGTGTTGATGGGGCGACTCAAAAGCGTATTGGCTGGATGGAGAAATTCGGCGAGTGGAAGCATGTGACTCAAGTCGGCGAGTGGAAAGACGGCGGCACTGCCACTTGGGAGGTCGATGTGGCCGTAGCAGGTGATTATCATTTAGAGCTCACCTATCGCGGCGAAGGACGTCCTGTCTGGGCGATCGAAACCGACGAGGGGCAGTCATTGCAAAACCAACAAGCAGGGACATCGGGTTATCATACATATCCGTTCGGTATTTTGAATTTTGCCACACCAGGCAAGCACAGCATTACGGTCAGTCTGGTCGAGGGTGATCCGGAACTAACGAGCCTCAAGTCGATTGGTCTAGCGCCTGCTCGCTGAGGCATAGGTGAATACACTTAGGAGACGATTCAGTGCTCATGAAACAGATCTGACGATGAAACAGGCAACCGTTCGATTCGTCTCGCTTATCAGCATCCGCTAATACACCCCCCCCGACACACTCACTTATTCCATATATCACAAATGTCGCTCCGCTCTGACTCTATGTTGTTTGTTCACTCTGGTCGCGTGCGATCAACCGAAACAGACTGCGCCGACAGACTCACAACCTAAAGCGCTTGCTGTAGCGCCGGTGGAGATCGTGCCAGTGGAAGCGTTACCAGTGGAGGCAGTGCTTCCGACTGTGAAGACGGCGCCTTTACTGCCGCTTTCTGAGCGCGATTATGCATTTGGCTATTGGCTCAATGGGATGCGCAAACATTTGCAGGATGCCTAGCTCTGGGAGTCGGGCAAGTTGGCTCAGCATTACGAGTTACATGGCTTGAAGTTTGAGACTGCGCAAGCGTTGGTTGCGACGCGGCGTCTCGGTAAGGGGCAGCTAGTGCTGGGGCAGCGTGCTGATGGTAACGGTGGGATCACCAAAGCGGTGTATGATCAAGTGCGCGTTTGGGATCGTCCACTGTCGCACAAAGGAGATCAGTATCTCGTCCAATTAGAGGGCGAAGCAATCCTGTCGGCCCGACCAGGATGTCGAGAGTTCGACGGAGCACGCACAGCGTGCGGAGATGGTCCGACCGCTAGGTCGCTGCGCAGCAGTGAGGCGCAGCCTCAGGCAACCTCTTCGCTCGCTCCATTTTTTGAACAATGATAGAGACAAAAAAAGCGACCTTGGTGGTCGCTTTTGATGAGAGAGGTTAGTCACGCCGGGCGTGGCTGTTGCGACTCGGTTATTCCTCGTTGGTCGGGATTTTGTTTTCGACTGGAAGGACGAGCAGTGGGGTCTTGGATTTGACCCAGATGTTTTGCTCTTTGAAGAACTTTGCAGAGATGACTTCGCAGGCTTCGCCAACGGTCTCGACTGGCATGCGAATGCCTTTGGGCGTGGTGTTAAACTCGTGGGCGGCGCTGTGAATGCGGCCTGGAGAGGTGGCGATGTCGTCGTCTTCGGGGATTTGTGCGATCCAGCCAACAATGTCTTTTTCCTTATAGATGCCGTCTGGATCGGAGATCATGATGACGTTCTGCTTTTTGACGGGCGGCGGGCGGAGGGCTTTTTCTTCTTCCTCTGCTTTGAGCTCTAGCTCGATCTCTTGCATGATGCCGGCGATCTTGCGGATGTCGGGCTCGTTGCGTTGGAGGATGAATTTGAGAGTTTCAATGTCGATTTTAGGCATAGTCGGGAGAGTGAGAGTGAGAGTGAGAGTGAGGAGTGGAAAACCGACTATCAGGCGGAGGATTTTGGCGGTGGGCAATCGAAAAGTGAGTGAACTTATTTTTTGTAGATCAGTTCGGCTTCATCGAGGGCGCTGCCGAAGGCGTCTATTGATTCGATGAAGGTGTAGTCGGGCGCGGCTCCCCAATCCCAGGTCTTGCCGAGGATGTAGTGGCGCACGGTGAGTGTGTCGTCGGTCGCGGGAATGCTGACGCTGTCGGACACAGTGCTGATGACGGCTGCGGCCATATCGCCACTGTGCTGAAGTTGGGCGATCACGATGAGGCTTTCACTGGTGCGATAGACTTTCTCGATTTCGATCGCCCAGCCTGCGTCGGGTGTGTCGAGGCGGACGGAGAGGGCTTGTTGCTCTTGTATGGGGGCGGGCTCTGTTGTTTGTGGTTTGTCGAGTGAGCCAGCGATGACGAGTGTGCTGAGATCAGGGTTGAGATGCTTGCGGATGGTGGAGTTGACCTGCTTTGCTGTCACGGCTTGCAGGTGTTTGGGGTATTCGTCGATATACTCTGGGGCGAGTCCACGTTGCATGAAGCTGAGCACTTGGCTGGCCACACTGCCGGTGGTGGAGAGTCGCACGAGGTAGGAGCCTGAGAGGGTCTCGGTCGCTTTGCGGACTTCGTCTTCGCTGGCACCTTGCTCATACCAGTCGGTGAAAACGGCTTCGGTGGCTTCGAGGCCTTGATCGAGCAGCGCGGGGGAGAAACTGGCGCTTAGGCCCCAGTTTCCGGGAGTCAGAATGTCGCCGGAGTGTGTGGAGCGGATGCTGTAAGTGAGACCTTGTTTCTTGCGCACTTCTTGCATGAGGCGGGAGTTGAAGCTGCCGCCGAGGATGTAGTTGCCGAGCATGAACGGGATGTAATCATCGTCGGTGCGTTGGAGGCCGGTGTTTTGCGCATAACGCACTGCGACGCTGGTTTTATCCGTGATGTAGATGCGTTCGGATTGTTGGCTGTTGTCGAGTTGGGCGGGTTGCTTGTTCGGGTAGTCCACGCCGCCGCTCCAACCGTCGAAGGCGAATTCGACTGCGGCAGTGAGTTGCTCGAAGTCAATATCGCCGGCGAAGACGAGGCGCATGGATTTCGGGCCGTAGTGATTGGCATGGAATTGTGCGATGTCTTCAACTGTTGTGCGCTTTAAATCTTCGAGTAGCACTGCGATCTCATTGCTGTAGTTCGGGTGGTCTTTCGGGTAGAGGAGGCGGTTGACTTGAGCATCGGCTCTGTAATCGGGGTTGTCGATGGCTTGAAGGTAGCCTGCGGTTTGTCGGCTCTTCAGGTTTTCGAGCACCTCGGCGTCGAATGCTGGCTCGCGGAGTTGTTCGGCGAGTAGCCCCATGATTGCGCCGGCGTCTTCGCGTAGGAATTTACCGGAAAATTCGAGGCTATGCGCGTCCGCGCCGAAACTGATGGTCGCGCCGAGTGTGTCGAGCCGTTCGGCGATGGCGAAGCGGTCGTTGCGCTTGGTGCCTTTGTCGAGCATTGAGGCGGTGAGGCCTGCGAGTGTGGGTGCGTCGGCGGGGCTGAGCGTCTCGCCAGCGGCAAAGCTGCCGACGAAGGAGACGACGTCGTTGATCGGCATGTCGATGGCGATCAGCTCGATGCCGCCGATGGTGGCGCGCTGCATGTGGCTGGAGAAATCGACGAGTGGATCGGTTGTGGCTCCGGTCGCAGGTGCGCTGGCTTCTGCGGAGTTGTGCTCAGGGCCGAAAATGGCGGGGTCGCGGAAGTAGTTTGGTCCGTAGTTGGCACTGGTGAGTTGAGAGGCGGTGCTGGACTTTTGTGGGACGAACCAGCCGGTGGTGCTGTTATTGCGGACGAAGTATTTTGCGGCGACGCGTTGGATGTCTGCGGCGGTGACTGTCTGTATGGCCTTCGGCTGATTGACGTAAGTAGTCCAGTCGCCCATGGCGATGGCTTCGTTGATTTGACTGGCGATGGCGTAGGGGCCATCGCGTCCATAGACGGTGTTGGCTTGGATGACGGCCTTGGCGCGTGTGAGTTCGTTTTCGGTCACACCGCCACTGATGAGCTTTTTTATTTCGTCGAGAATGATGACCTCGGTTTCTTCGTGGGTGGCTTCGGGGGTCAAGAAGGCTGCGAGTATGAAGAGGCTGGGGTCGCGAAGTTGTGGCGCGTAGGTGAAGGTCGAACTTGCTTTGCCCAGATCTTCGAGTGCGCGGTAGAGGCGTCCGGTCTTATCGGCACCGAGTATTTGCTCGATGAGCGTGAGTGCTGCCCAGTCTTCGCTGGCACCTTCGGGGGCTTTGAAGCCAGTCATGACGACGCCGACTTGACCTGTGCGTTCGATGATCAGTCGGCGGGGGCCGAGCTGTTTGGGCTCGGTGGTTTCAACGGCTGGAATGGCTTGCGGAGCGTTGGGCACTGCGCCGTAGAATTGTTTGACGGATTCGAGGGTGGCATCAATGTCGAAGCCGCCGATCACGGTGAGCACTGCATTTTCCGGCCAGTAGAAGTCATTATAAAATGCGCGTAATTTCTCGGGGGAGGTGCTCTCGATGTCGGAGCGCCAGCCGATGGTCGGGTGCGAATAAGGATGTGCGACGAAGGCTGTTGCATAGACCTCTTTGATGAGGGTGCTGACTGGATTGTTTTCGCCGCGTTCGTATTCGTTGCGCACGACGGTCATTTCAGAGGCGAGGTCTTCTGCTGTGATACGGAGGTTGCGCATGCGGTCGGCCTCTAGCTCGATGGTGTGCGAGACGTATTCGCGCGGAAGGGTGGCGTAGTAGTTCGTGCGGTCGAACCAAGTGGTAGCATTTGAGCGTGCGCCGATGCGTTCCATGACGCTGGAATAGTCGGAGTTGTCGCTGCTGTTGAAGCGCTCGGTGCCCTTGAACATGATGTGCTCTAGGATGTGGGTGGCTCCGGTGGTGCCTGTGACTTCATTGCGTGCGCCAACTTCGTAAGTGACCATGACTGTGGCCACGGGGAGGCCTTCGTTAGGCATGAGGAGCACGCGTAGCCCGTTTTCGCTGAGTTTGTATTCCTGTATCCCGTCAAGGGTTTGGACGTGTTTGATTCCTTCGGGGAGCGCCGAGAGGGCGGAGCAGAGGGCAAATGTGCAAGTGGTGGCTAAGGCAGGAAAGAGCTTCATAATTCGTATTGCTAGGAGTCAATAGGACGCGAGTGAAAGTTCCTACACAACCGAAACAATTGACAACTAAAATATAAGAGAGGAAAAATAATAATATGGATCCCCTCGTTCTTCAGCACCTTGACTGGGCGACTGGCTGCCGTAATATTAAAACCAGCTTCGCGCATTATGCCGCCAGGCTTTCCGCCCATCCCTGTCACCATCTGACGCAGCGACCGGTCATTCATATCCATGACACGCTTCCAAACCACGGTGCGTGGATCAATGTTCAGGTTGCCTTTTGTGGCCTGGATGTTGTTATCAATCATCGCTGCCAACAAATTGTTGGCCTTTTCAACCGCCGAGAAATCACCCGTAAAGTGCAGATTAATGTCTTCCATCGGGAAGACCTGCGAGTCTCCACCACCTGCAGCGCCGCCCTTGATGCCAAATACCGGGCCGAGTGAGGGTTCGCGCAACACGAGGGTGGTTTGATGGCCGAGACGATTCATGCCCTCGGCTAAGCCAATCGATGTCGTCGTCTTTCCCTCACCTGCGGGGGGAGGGGAAACTGCAGTGACCAAGATCATCTTGGAAGCCCTTACCTTCTCGGGATCAATCAGATCGAGTGGTAATTTTGCCTTATGGCGACCGTAAGGCTCTAGGATATTGCTGCCGATGCCGAGTTTGGCGGCAATGTCGCTGATGGGTTGAGCTTTGGCGGCTTGAGCGATGTGATATCGGAGGGGATACTCATCGGTTGCAGGTTTAGATCGTCAGAGGTATATCTCAACTGAGAAATTACGCCCTCTCTACGCTATGACTCGGTTGGAGATCTGCTATTCGGCGTCGTTGCCGATCTCGGAGATATTGGCTTTCACCTGTTCGAGGCGGTTGAGATCTTTCGAGGTCAACAGGTCGATCAACTTCTTAATCGCTGGTGTGAGCACGCGACCCTTGCGGTGGATCAGTGCGAGTGGGCGCTTGTAGGTCTTGTTCTTGAATTTGATCACCTTGAGCAAGCCTTGAGCCTCTTCGCGCACCACAGTGGTTTGTGGTAGAATCGCGATGCCAGCGTTGATCTCGACGGCGCGTTTCACGGTTTCGACATTGTCGAATTCCATGACTGGTTCGGACTCGATATTTGCTTCTTTGAAAATGATGTCGGTCGCTTTGCGAGTCGGGATGTCGGGCTCGAAACCGATGAATTTCTGGCCATCGACTTCCTGAATGTCGAGACTCTTGCGTTTGGCAAACGGGTGCTCTGGGCTTACGACGAGGACGAGGACGTCGTCGTGGAACGGTAGCACTTCCAGTTGCTTGTGCTTTTGCGGGTAAGCGATGAGGCCGAGGTCGATCGAATTGGTGAGGATGTCTTCGTAAACCATGTTGGCACGACGATATTCCACGCGAATATTCACTTCCGGGAACTTCGCTAAAAAGACTTTCACGTATGGTGGCAGTTCGTGCAGGCCGATACTATAGACAGTGGAGATATGAATCGTGCCGCTGATTACCTTCTTCATTTCCTGCAACTCGCTGTTCAGCTTGTCGTAGAGATAGAGCATCTCTTTGGCTGATTCGTAGAGCTTTTGGCCTTCGCGTGTCAGGCGGAACTGTTTCTGGCTGCGATCGACGATGAGGATATTGAAATGCTTCTCCATCGCGCGTAGTTGTTGGCTCACGGCAGATTGTGTGATTCCGTTTAACTTTGCGGCGCGTGAGAAACTTTCACTCTCTACAAGGTCGGAAAAAATCTTAAAGTTTTCAATGTGCATGAAATGGGGTATAACTGCACCTAATGGAAATGCAATGTCATAAACAGCATTTCTTATTTTAAATTTCGGGATTAACACATCTGCTAATAGACCATGATTTCATTTCAAACGTTTAAAAATAATTTACGACAGGTTGAAGGTCGTATTGAGACCGCTTGTCTCAGTGCCGGGCGTGCCGTTGGCAGTGTGCAACTGCTACCGGTCACGAAGAACCATCCAGTGGATGGGGTGCTGTATGCTGCGCGGGCGGGGTTGCTGGCGGTGGGCGAGAACCGCGTGCAGGAGGCTGGTGAGAAGCATGCGATGCAGCTTGCTGACGTGCGCTGGGAGCTGATTGGGCATTTGCAGTCAAACAAGGCGAAGGATGCGGTGGCGATTTTCGATCGAGTGCAATCGGTTGATTCGCTCAAGCTGCTGAATCGTCTCAATCGTTGTGCAGAGCAGGCCGGTAAGACGCTGTCTATCTTACTTCAATGTAATACCGGTGAGGATCCGAATAAGCACGGCTTCTACGTGGGCGATATGGGGGGCGCGTTGGAGGCAGCTCTCGCTGCGGAGCATTTGCAAGTCGATGGGCTGATGACGATTGCGCCGCTTGATGATGATTTGGATGTGGCGAAGGCGGCCTTCGAGGGCTTGCGTGATGTGCGAGACCGACTGTCAGTGCAGTATGCTGTGCCCTTGTCGGAACTCTCGATGGGCATGACTGGAGATCTGGAAGCCGCGATTGCTGCGGGCTCGACTCAAATCCGTGTCGGCACCGCGCTGTATGGCGCGCGCGACGCACTGCGTGCGTAGTGAGAGTGCGTAGTGAGAGTGAGAGTGCGTAGTGAGAGTGAGAGTGAGAGTGAGATTTCTTTCGGATCGGGTGGAATCGTCTCGTCTCTACGTGAGATACTGAATTAATTCGTAGGCACTTATCGTTATATTTACGCCGTGGACACCGAAAAAACTTATACCCTTAGGGATCTTGAAACGACCGAATTTAGCGGCACTCCGTTGGCTGTGATCGGGCATCCGATTCGGCACTCCGTCAGTCCGGCCATGCACAATGCTGCGTTGGCGAAGTTGAGCGCGACGGATTCGCGCTTTATTGATTGGGCTTATTATCGCTTCGATATTGCACCGGAGGACTTCGCCCAGGCATTGCCGTTGTTTCATCAGCGCAACTTTCTCGGCCTAAACCTGACGATCCCGCATAAGGTGCAGGCGATGGATTTGATCAAAGGCGTCTCGCCCGATGCTAAATGTATGGGTGCGGTCAATACACTGGTCTGGGATGAATTGGGCTACGATGGTTTTAATACCGATGGCTATGGCTTATCGCGCGGTCTGGAGTTGGATTTGGGCGTGTCGCTGAAGGGAGCGAATGTGATCTTGCTCGGTTCCGGCGGAGCCGCACGGGCAGCCGCAGTGCAGTGTGTGCTTTCAGGCTGTGCGCAACTGTATGTCGGCAATCGGTCGCCGGAGCGTTTGCAAGATCTCATGGCGGTGCTCGGCGCTATGTCGGGTGATGTGCCGGTGCAGAGGTTTGCTTTGAGCGAGTTGCCGCAAGACTTGCCGGAGCAGGGCGTAGTGGTCAATGCCACCTCCCTTGGGCTGCAACTGGGTGATTCCGCTCCAATCGACGTGGCGCAATTGCCCGCTGGTTGGGACATTTACGATATGATTTATAATCCATCGGCGACGGCATTGTTGGAGCAAGCCCATGCGCGCGGTCTGCCGATTGCGAATGGGCTGTCGATGTTGATTCATCAGGGCGCGCGCTCGCTTGAAATCTGGTCGCACAGTGATGTCGATGCACATACGATGATGACTGCTGCCTGTCATGCTTTGAAACTTCCGCCACGTTATGATTGAGACTTTTACATATATTAACGCCGACTTTCCTTGGTTCTTCGCGACCTTTAGCTTCATTTTTGGGGCGATTACGGGGAGCTTTTTAAATGTCTGTATTTATCGCATCCCTGCGGAGCGTTCGGTGGTGTTTCCCGGCTCGACCTGTGCGTGTGGGAAACCGATTGCATGGTATAATAATATTCCGATCCTGAGTTGGTTTATTTTACGCGGGCGAGCGCCTTGCTGTGGCGAGCGTTTCAGCGTGCGCTATCCGGCAATCGAGATGCTGACGGGGCTCTTATTTTATGTGTCATGGATCATGCACCCGCCGGTGGTGGCGATCATCGGCTGTCTCTTTATTGCATTTTTGATCTGCTCCACGTTTATCGATCTGGATCACATGATTATTCCGGATCGGTTTTCGATTGGTGGAATGGTGCTCGGTGTCGTGCTCTCGATCTTGTTCCCTTCACTGCAAGGCGTAGAGGGCATGCCGATCATGGAAAATGTCGAATCCGGCGTTCGCTCGATTACCGGTGCGTTGATCGGTGCGGGGCTGGTGTATTGGATCGCAGTGCTTGGTGAGATCGTGTTTCGAAAGCCAGCCATGGGGGAGGGCGATGTTAAATTTGTTGGCTTCATCGGCGCATTCTGCGGATGGCAAGGCGCGGTGTTTGCCATGTTTGGCGGCGCGTTTATCGGCTCTGTCGTGCTGCTGCCGTTGCTGCTGCTCAGCCGCATCTTCGGATGGAAGCAAGAGGCGAGTGAGAGTGAGGATACGGTTGCGTTTGGTTCGCAGGTGCCTTTCGGGCCGATGCTGGCTGTGGGCGGGTTGATTTATTTTCTAGGCTTTGATCGCTATGTGGATGCGTATTTCGCGGACTTTGTGGCCTCCTTCTTCGGCTAATCAACCAGTTTAACTTTCGAGAATTTATTGTGAGTGCTACGCAACCAACTGCTTCTGAGGAGTTCCTGATCGTCAGCATGGCGTATTGCATGACTTGGGAGTTGACTGGCACGCGGGCTCCAAA
Organism: uncultured Puniceicoccaceae bacterium; assembly: GCA_905479975.1. Classification (GTDB taxonomy): domain Bacteria; phylum Verrucomicrobiota; class Verrucomicrobiia; order Opitutales; family Coraliomargaritaceae; genus Lentimonas. The sequence goes on from CAJQOS010000049.1 coordinate 11,581, forward strand.
TCATTGGTCGGGGATTCACGCCTTTTTAACCGATGCGAACCCGCTGAGTGAGCAGCAGCTTTGGGTGATTGAATTGTATGAGGAGGGGCCGCCGACTGCTCAAGAAGAGCGCTCTATCCGTTCCCGCATCGATGCGTATCTGCTGCAACCTCGGGATGTCGCTTACTTCCGTAGTGGTATTCTCAATCTTCTGCCTGATCAACTGCGTGAGGCTGCCGAGACGCATAGCTTTATGCATGGTCTGGCGATGCCCTCGACTGATTTTGGCACGTTGAAGTCTTGGGTGATGCGCTGGAAGGTCGCCCGGTTTCAGGCTCCACAAGTGCGCGTGTTGCCGCTGGCTGAGCGTGAGGCAGACTTTGGCCGTTTTTTGGAACAGCCACATTTTGTAGCAAGCTTCCGTAAGTTTTGGCGGGTCGCGCCGAAGCGTCGAAGTAATCGACGCACCCGTGTGTTAGTCTGTATTGGCGCGGCGCTGAGCCAGATGGTGCGCGTGGATGAGACGGTTGACTTTGATTTGTGGACGGAGCGATTGACGGTGTCGTGCCACTTTACTGCGCAAACTAGAGAAGATCTGCGCTCGTTGATCGATGAGATGTCGAACGTCTCTTATGATGTGCAGGAGTTGGCCTATCGTCTATTGGTGGACGCTCGCGAAATCGACCAGCGCAACTTGCAGAGTTTTATCGATCACTACCGCGACGAGTTGTCTGCCCTCGCTCCCGAACTGGCACGTAGCATGCAGTTTAACTCACTGAGTTAGCGGTCGAAGGTCTCTTCAATCGCGTTTTGCTGGCGGGCAATGTCGTGCAAGGTGACGATCCCCAGCAGTTTCGTTGGATCTTTACGGCTGACGATCGGGGCTTGAAGCACGTCTTTGATGACCAAGGTATTAGCTGCGTCGCGAATGGAATTATCCGGATAGATTCCGATGATCTTGTGTCCTTCGATCCATGAACGGATTAATTGCTCGTCATTCTCGGCGGCCATTTCTTCGAGTTCGTGGTGGGTGACCACCCCGAGTAGCGCCTGCGAGTTTAGATCCGTGACGACTGGGTAGCCGTGGTGCTTGTGTCCGGCCTCTTTGATTCGATCCAAGTTTTCCTGTGCGTTGAGGCTGCCGATCACCGTGCGGGAATCGTGCGTCATGATCGTGCTGACTGGCAAGTTGCGCCAGTCCTGCTCGCCGCGGTAGGCGGGGAGCTTTTTCAAACTAATCCCGTCTTGCAGTAGTAGCGCATCGTAAATGGGGATGGGGCTTAATTTGGATGAGATCAAGTGTGCCAGAAAGTTGCCGATCATCAGTGGTAGGATCAACGAGTAGTTGGCCGTCATTTCAAAAATGATAATGACCGACGTCATCGGACAGCGGATCACTGCGGCAAAGAACGCGCCCGTTCCCAGTAGGGCCGCACCGGCTGCGACGGAAGCATCGGCTCCGCAAAAATGCACCAGAGCCACGCCGAAGAGTCCGCCCAACATGCTGCCGATAAAAATGACCGGAGCAAAAATGCCACCACTGCTACCGGAGGCGTAGCAAATGGTCGTCGCGACCAGTTTGCCGACGAGTAACAGTAGAATGACGGTCCAAGCCAGTTGGCCATTCAGTGCGGAATTGAGATCGGCATAGCCGATGCTGAAAACGCCCAAATTTCCGCCGCTGAAGTGATACACCGTGACTCCCATCATCCCGACGCTCAGTCCGCCAATTGCGGGCTTAAGCCAGTTCGGGATGGTTTGCCATTGCTTGAAGTGAGCGCGCAGCTTGAGCAGTGACTGTGTAAATAGATGTCCAAGGAGTCCCGCCGTTGGCCCCATCACTAAGCAAACGAGCATCCACCAGGATGTGTGAAAGAAGGTGGTGTCCGCTTGGAGTGCCGCGTGCTCGCCCAGCAATGTGCGCTCCACAACTGCGGCCACGACCACTGCAATCAAGATGCCGCCGAGTGCTTTACTGCTGAAATTGTCGAGCAACTCTTCAAATACAAAAGTGATGGCTGCGATGGGCGCGTTGAAGGCCGCCGAGATGCCCGCGCCCATCCCCACCGGGATCATTGCCTGCACGCGTAGTTTGCCCAATCCGAATACGCGACCTAATTTAGACGAGATCGCACTACAGATATGCACCGTCGGACCTTCACGGCCTAGACTGTTGCCAAAAGCCACCGAAATCGTGCCAATAATAAAGCGCCAAAATGCTTCCGAGGTCTTGATGACGCCGAAATTTTGATAATAAGCCGCTTTTGTTTGCGGAATCCCCGAGCCGCTGGCGGTGGGAGAGACGTAACGAATCATCAGGCCGACAATTAAACCCGCGAGAGCAGGGGAGAGGATCATGGCAGGAATTGCCCAGACGCCCAAGCTTTCAAAAAATCCGAATAGCGCCTCGAAAATACCGGTAATCGCCAAGTGGAAGCTTACACCGACTAATCCGCAAAGCACTCCGGCACACATGCATAGCATGAGAAAGCGCTGAGAGTCATTAAAGCGTCCTCGCATCCAATTTGGTAAATTATTCAGGCTGAATCGTTCCCGTGGCATGTCTGTGTCGGTAAAAAAAGAAAAGCTGTCGAGGGGCTTCTCGACAGCGAGGTCTTGTATTACAAAACTCTTTTATGAATGCACGGAAGAAATTTGAAAAAATTACTTGGCAAACCAAAACTTATTCCTACAGTCCCCAACTTTCCCCTTGGTGAGATATGCAAGTGGCTAAAGCACGCAGACTGTAAATCTGTTCTCTTTGAGTTCGCTGGTTCGAATCCGGCTCTCACCACCATTTAAAGGTTTATGCCTCTCCCTGACGGGAGGGGCATTTTCGTGTCTATCCGAGACAGTTACTGGGATTGACGGGTTTTGGCTAACGGCTTCTTTTGTGACAGCTTGAGACGGGAAATGACCCGAAAAGTCTGGTAAACCAGTCCATATACCAGTCCAAGAATCAGGGCTATACACGGGGGGCAGCTTAGCGAGTTCAGGCTGCACGTCTACGCCACTGTAAATTGTGTAACGCTCCGCCATTGCCCTTGTCTTCTGGCCTAGTAGCTTTTGGACGGCTGCGGAGTTGGCTCCATTTGCAGTAAAAACTGTGGCAGATGTGTGCCGCAGCGCATGGAAGTCTAAATCGCCGATTTCAGTCCTGTAGGGGATGCCTATATTCTCAAGGTCTTTAGCTAGTCGCGTAGAATTGGGGATTTTGTAGCTGAGAACAGGATCGCAGGGCTTGTAGTCTGCTGGGCGGATACGCAGCAAGAACGCGGTTGTTTCTTCGTCTATGTGGCGGATTAGGCGCTCCTTGTTCTTGCTGTTACTGGCTCGCAGCTCGATGTAAGGGTGTTCGATGTCGATATGCGCATCAGCCCAGCGTAGGTTTTGCAGAGAGCCTTTGCGCATGGAGGTTTTGTAGAGCAAAAATACAGCAGAGCGGTAATCGACACGTCCGGCGGAGCGGACATTCATGAAGGCGCGGAGGATGTCTGGTGTCCAGAGGGCGCGAAACTTGGTTTCTTTGCCTTTAACTGTGATGGGTTTGAGATGCTCCAGCGGGTTTTCACGGATGATCTGGCAACTGACCAGCCATTTGGAGAAGGCTATGATGTCACTTTGGTATTCCTTCTTGGTCTTAGCAGACAGCGGCTGATTGGTGCGCATGGTCTTGGGATTAGCTGCCAGCCAGTTTTCAAATGACCGCTGAGAGATGGCATCGGCTGTGCGCCATTTGCACTCACCGATCAGGCGAGTGACATGCACGCGCACTCCGTCAATATGTTTCTGGCCACGTTCCTTGGATTTAAGCGCCGCAAGAAATTCTGCCAGCAAACTGTTCATCTCCAAATTGGGCGCGCCCCAGAGATAGGAGGGGACTTCTTCGCCTTCGTGCTGGCGCTCCAACACGGTCATATATTCTCGCAGGCGTTTTTCGGCAATCTGCTTGTCTTGGGTTTTGAGCGCAACGCTACGTTCTTTGAATTCCCATGGCATGCTGAAATAGCCAGTGTAGTAGAGGTCTTCGACGAGTTTCCCTTCAATGCGACGTGTCCGTTTTTTTATTCTCATGGCGGCTTGTGATATTAAGAAGTTGGTAAGTTATAGCGTGTATCACGGCGCTCCTTGAGTCGATTCAAGTATGTATTTAAATCGCTTTCAAAAAGCTTGGAAGAACCACCGATCTTTACTGGGGGTGGGAGTTCGTTACTGGCAATCAGGCGGTATAGGCCGCGCACGGATATATCGAGCCGTGTTGCGGCGTGTGGTAGTGAAATAAGATCATCGGAGCGTGTAGTATTCATAGTTATTGGCGTTTGTGTGTTCGCCAAGACCTGCGCGAGGGACTGCGCCAAATTCCGAAAGATATGCATGTATTTTGATGATGCGCATTCAGGACTTTGTAGTGTTGGCATTCATTCATTGAATGCGTTACCAAGGCCCGAAATATCCGTTTATTCTGAATCTATGTTGCAGTATTCAGTTGTAATTGCATCTTCACTTTAAAGGTTCTGGCTAGGATCTGACTTTTTGCTGAAAAGATACCTGAGTAGCTCAACAGTAGAGCAGAGGACTCATAAGTATAAGAGGCGTTTTTCCTGAGTGGTCTGAATTGATCAAATTGTTACCCTGTAGTGATTTATGGGATTTTAGTGTTTCTCATGTGATCCTCAGAACGCTCATTTTTTAGTTCTACCCGTATAATTAACCGTATAATTTTTACGGTCTGTCCAATCTAGTGCATAGCAAGGCCTTCACCCGTAAAACTTCAGCTTTAAGAAGACATTATACGATCCCAGGGTCAAACTTAGTCTACGGAGTGAGCTTCGTGCGCTAAAGTGACGGGAGTTTAGCGCTTCTTGATGATTTTTTGGTATTGCTGGAATCTAGTAGATACAATCATCGATACTGTCCAAACCTAAGGCATTAAAAATATTTGCTTCGCTACTCTTCCAAGATCGATCAACGCATGTTTTCTCACCTAAATCCGCGACTATGTTGCGTCCGTAATTCCACACCTCGCCGTAGAGTTCAGATAGTCCAGACCAGAGTTCTGCCGTTTGGCCCCAAAGTTCTTCATATCCTGAAGGGAATTCATCAGTGTATACGTTATATAATTGCCAAGCTTCGTTCAGTCGTGAAGTCGGGCAAGGATGATTCTTTCTGAAAAGGATGTTTTGAAGGTGCGGTTCTAAATGGTATCTGGTGTCCGTTTGCCAGCTTGATCCTAACTTTATCTCTCTAACCATACGTTCATGGAGCTCCTGAAACCAGAAGAATTGTAGAGCCCCCATTAGATAGTGGATCGTATCATCTGAGTCGAGTTGCTTGCAGAACTCAAATAAGCAAATAAACGCTTCGCAGTCAGCGACAGACTCAACTAGTTGGTGATAATCATAGTTTTCAACCATTTCAGTAGTCGGCATAATTCTAGGCCTGCCCGCCGATGAATGAGCGAACATGATACTAGCCACAAACCTCGGGTCTCGTTTTAAGGATTTGCTTAAACCATGGTCGTTAGCGCAATGAGAATACTCATGAGCGCAGATAAAGAAGTTAAATCCGTTCTTCATCGAAATTGAAGCATTAGTTGCGTATCCGTCGTGTTTTAAAAATTCAATAGAGTTAGATTTCGGTAAATGCGGTGTCGATATCTGTACATACAGTGCATCTACCAAATATTTAATATACAAGGGAGACGCTTGTAAATTGTCCGTACTAGCTGCCCTCATTAAATCAATGTTTAAGCCTGTTTCCGACGAGTAAATCGAATTTTCCAAAATACCTGCGGTAGCTTGAGCCATTATTGTGGGAATAGAGCGCAGCCCCTCATAGAAAACTACGGCATAATTGCCATTCTTGTCTCGAATTGCCTTACCATTTAACGTTTTGTTTGGCAGAGTAGCTAATGTAATAATCTTACCATGATCAATTCCCTTTAAGCCACTGGAGGCACGCGCTGATAGCATTTCATTCCATTTATTCGCAATGTTGCCTATAATTATAACGTCTTGATAATTCGTTATTGGTAACGTTTTAATGTAATTATTAAAAGATAGCTTTGCTTTCGTATGATAGTCGGCGGGGTACTTTGAACCAATAAGTTCCCTCAAATTTGTGTAATGTTCATCGAATAACCCCGTAGAATACTCGCGCGTGTTTTCAGCATCCTTTCGACCTACTTTATGATAAGCATCTCTTTGGAGCTTTAAAATGCATTCATACGCATCATTGCAAAAATTGACCTTTTGCGGGTTTTCTCTACGGATCTTCATAAGGCTCTATTTATACGTTATTTAAAATTCTAGAAAACGCCTAAGCTCTTTATGGAGAACCAGTCCTTTTCTTGCTGAGTATTCAGACTACCCATGACAATATGATCAACTAATTGAATATTAAGAATACCTCCAGCAGATGCAACTTGGCGTGTCATTTCGATGTCTTTTTGAGAGGGAAGTATATTTCCTGAAGGATGGTTGTGGGCTAAGGCTATTGTAAATGCGTTATATGACACAGCAGGATTAAATATGCTACGTAAATCAGATTGAAAAGAGTCAACTGAACCTTGGTTAATGTCTGCTACTTTAATAACCTCGTTTCTTATATTAATCATAACCAGTTTAAGGACTTCATTTGTAAGTAGTCGGAAATCTTCACGCAGTAGGTTTGCTATATCTTTCGAGCTATTTATTTCGTATTTTTTCGGAATGACTTCGCTCTGCAATGCACGAGCTAATCTGAATGAGTGTCTGAGATCCTTAATTTTTCTATCCGAGATTGTCGGTATATTGTTGCGTATCTCTTGTGGACTAGCTCTCGCAATCGAATGTATCGTCTTAAATGAATCTATCAGCTTTAACGCAGCTTTTTTGCCTACTACATTAATCAAGGCCGATTTAGATTCATGTGTAAGCGCCTCTGCACTGGTGGCTTTAATATCTTGCAATCATTGTACTCCGAATTAGGAAACATAACTTACATTAAAATAGGCAATATGTCAATGTTAATTTAAAGTAGGGAATTTTCGAGTTTAATAAACTCAAGAGCTTTATATGAGTAATTATGTAACAAGAATGAGGGGCGAATTTGTAATTTCATACAAAGCTCCGAAAAAACCTCTAAGTTTACTTCGATCCATTCGGGTTGGCTTTCTATTTCATATTCAATCCCGTGGTTATCCCAGTAATCGCTTTGGTCTACTGTTTTAAACAATTCATCAAATTCCTCGAATTTAAGGTTCTTCACGGAAGTGCGTTTTTCTATAGATATTTTCTAGTTTTAAGATTAGGCAAATCGTAGATTTTAAGATGGAGGTATTTTTCATCTTTGTAGCCGTATGCTTGCCTGGTGAGCCATCCGATTTTGTTGTTAAATCCCTCCTGACTGGCGCTGGTAATTCTATGGTGCTTCCAGAATGAGACTAATCCTTCGATTCTTCTTCTGATCGTTTTTGCCATTTGCTTGAGGCACGCGATGCCGGAGGTTTCGGCTTTCTCGCACCAGAGCATAAACGCGGTGCGTGCGAGTTCGCAGGAGTCGGCCATGCGGTAGATGTTGCGAAGGTATTCCTTCATCATTGAGGCGGTGCCTAGATCTTTGAACTCGAAACGGAGTTTCTTGAGTTCTTGAGCAGCTTCTGGGGACAGGTTCTCTTGATTTCGTAAGATCAGGAAGCGCTTGCCCTTCAGTTCCTTTTTCTGCTCATCGGCCAGCTTGTTCATGGTGCTTTTCCGCAGGCCGTCCATACGTTCATTCATTAGCTTGATGACATGAAAGTGGTCATAGACGATGTCAGCTTCGGGCAGCACTTCGGTTACCCAGGCACTGTAAGAGTTGGCCATGTCAATGGCGACGGCTTTGATCCGCTTAGCTTTACGGCGAATGCGATTATTAAAGGGTTTCAAGGAATCGCCGCCTTTGCCTTTTCCGATATAAAGAACAGCTCCGGTGTCTAGATCACGCACCACAGTGATGTAACCGAGCTTTTTACCTAGATAAACCTCGTCGATGCCCAGGTATTCGACATCGCCCAGGCGCACTGTCTTGTATTTTTTGTTCAGATACTTCTTCTCGATATTCTTCACACTTTCCCAGTTCAGCCCAGTGAAGCGTGCTACATCACGAATCGACATTGAGCTGCGTAAGCCTAAGACAAATTTAACGACCCACTTAGTATAGCCGACATATGCAGCTGGGCTAAAGTCAATGGGCTCTTGCATGGAGCTGCCACAGTCGCGGCAAAGAATGCGCCTAGTCGAAACGCGCATGATCGTCTGTTTAAAGCCAATACACAGGCCGCGTATGTCACGTGCTTTTCCCGTTTTGACCAGTGTGGTTTCTTTTGAGCCGCAGCAGGGGCAGCTAAGTGAATGAGTGGTTGAATGCAGATAATAAATTTCAGTTAAGCCGATGCGTTCGGTCTTTTCGTATTTGTATCCACGGATTCCTTGAGTATGGTAGAGGCAGCTGGTTGTCATAACTTTCGTCTTTGTCGTCAGAAAACTCCGAGGAAAGCGGCAACCAGCTACTTTATCACGCTTGATACTGCGCCCCTCCAAGATACCGCCCAGAAACCGCAGCGATTCGCTCCGATCAAGCACAAAGCCAGCATAACTGCGCATGGGGCAGACCCCATACTTGGCCCTACGGGCACTTATATGGCTTTGTGCTTGATCTACGCAAACCGCCACGGCCCAGATCTTTTATCGTTTTGTTTTCAACAAAATCGTTATTTAACTGGGGGCTTGGCTAAAACCAGCACCCCGAAACTAGGAAAATATCAACGTTAGCGGTTATCGTCTAAAAACGCACTTCCGCGAAGAGGC
>CAJQOS010000050.1 GCA_905479975.1 uncultured Puniceicoccaceae bacterium
AATAATCGTATTGCTTGTTCAGGCAAAACTGCTTTGTTCGTCGCTTCTCGCAAATGCGGAACGATATGTGGGCGTAGCTCAGCTGGATAGAGCATCGGTTTTCTAAACCGAGGGTCCCGGGTTCGAGTCCCGGCGCCCATATCGTTCCGATGGGCTTGTGACTCTCACCTACGGTGGTCCGGCCCGCTTCGCGAAAGTCGGTGGCTTGCTTCAGCTGGCCACCCGGCAGGAGAGGATCTGCCAATCGATCCATCGGTGTTCGATACCTAAAGGAGCTCGACGACATCAAATGTAATTCGGTCGAGCTGGCGCTTACGAGGCGGCTTTCCTCGCTAGTAGTAGGCGCTCCGCGAGGTCGGTGACGTGTGCCAGATAATCAGGGGTAAAGAACGTGTCGATGGTGCCTAGGTCGCCATCGACGAGGAGCATTGTGTTGGCTGCGACGATTTTGGAGGCAAAGGATGAAGGCATAGTCGGGGTAATGAGAGGGGGGATAGTCAGGCGTGGTTCGGGACTTTTGTTCTACCATCGGCGTCATGCATAGTCGGGGAGAGGATCAGTCGTGCGATGGGGCGTCGTCCTCGCCAATCAATCGCGCCCAACTTAACCCGCTCTGAATTCATTAATATCATAGGTGAAATCCTGACTGTCACTCAAGTATAAGCGGTTCGCTTGTGTGATGTATTCGATGTTGTCAGGGTTCGCATCCACTGGGATCACGTTGATGATTATGCGCGCATCGGTGAGTGTGAAGATTTGCGTGCGCTTCTCGGGTTTCTTCTCAAATCGGTTGTTGAGATTCATCATGAAAACATAGCCGATCGCGCGGACGGTCGTTTCTGTGCATCGCTCCACCTCGCCAACGAAATGGCGTCGCTGGTCGCTTTCGAAATTACGCCGACTGGCAACAAATATTTTCTCACCTGGTTCTAGAGTCATGCGATTCTTATCGAACGGTTTTCAGGCGAGCACAAATTAAAAATTGGGACAAATGCTGAATCTCATCCAGCCTTGAACGTTCTGCTTCAATGTGATTTAAGATTCGAATCCATGGAGACTGGGCTCATGATCGTCACTTTCTGCATCCTCGGCATCGTATGTGCACTGCTGATTTTACGTATTGTCTTCTTTCGGGGGCCGATGCACTTGCCCGTGTCTCCGCCACCAACAGGGATTCTCGATATGCACTGCCATACTGCGGGGTTTGGTGCCGGCGGGAGTGGGGCATGGGTGTCCGAGGCGTTGCGAGCTAGTTGGAAGTTTAATCTCTATTTGAAGATCTTCGGCACGAATGAAAAAACGGTCAGTGGCCAGGGCGATCAGATTGTGATGGATATCATTGCGCGTTCACTGCGTGAGTCCGTGCATGTCGATGGTGCTGTGATTCTCGCATTGGACGCGCCTTACACGATCGACGGTGAGCTCAATCGCGCAGCAGGTGAGGCTTGCGTGCCCAACCGCTTTGTGGGGGAGACGGTAAAGGCCCACCCCGAACTTCACTTCGGAGCCAGCATACATCCGAACCGAAAAGACGCGCTCAGTGAACTGGAGTGGTCAAAGGCGAATGGGGCGGTATTCGTGAAATGGTTACCGAATATTCAAGACATTAATCCTGCGGATGAGCGCTACGTCGCCTACTACAATAAGTTGGTTGAGTTGGATCTGCCGCTCCTGACGCACGTCGGCGATGAGGATTCATTTTCAAAAACCAACAACGCTTTGGGCGACCCGCACTTGCTGCATCTCGCCCTTAAATGCGGGGTGCGCGTGATTGCCGCCCACGTGGCGAGCTCCGGCACCACCGAGGGGCAGGATAATGTCGAGCGCCTGCTGGAAATGATGCCACAGTATCCCAACCTGCTGGCTGATCTCTCAACGCTGACTCAGTTCAACCGTCGGCAACATTTCCCTAAAGTGCTAAAGGATCCCCGACTCAAAGGCCGTTTGATGTATGGCACCGACTACCCACTCACCAATACACCGCTCGTGTCGCCCCTACAGTATTGCCTTCATTTGAACGCGAAGCAGCTCTGGCAATTGATGCGGACGCGCAACTCATGGGATCGCGATGTTCGCCTTAAAGCCGCCCTCGGCGTGCAGCCGGAAGTCTTTCACCTCAGTCGCGAGGTGCTTGGCTTATACTGGGGCTCATCATGATTTGTGCTTCTTCGTGCCTTCTTGTAGCCTGACAATTGCTTCGCCATCTCCGGCAGACCTCCGTCAGTGCGTCTGTGGCACTTCCTCGAATCTGGGTGGCCACCTAAAGGAAGCCACCTACTTTTAAGACCTCAGTTGATGTCACTGCTTTGTTCACAAAACATGATGCGTCTCAGTATCGTTCATTAAAAAGATTCAATGGAGTCGCTTTTTGTCCCTTCAGTTTTAAACTGCGCGGTTTGCTTGGATGTCTAGCAGGCTGCGAATGCCTGTTTCCGTTTCGAAATAGAGCGTGTTTTCCGGTGCTTCAAATGCTTGGAGTTGTTCGGGGGCGACCAGCATGAGTGCGGTGGACCAGGCGTCGGCCATGGCGGCGCTGGGCTGAAGTATCCATGCGCGCTTAAAACTGTAGGATGGTTCGTCGCTCGCGATGGGTGAGACGATATGGCTGCCTTGAATGCCGATTCCTGAGGCGCTCAACGCTTGGTTGCTTAATTCAATGGTCTGCCCGTTCTGAGCGTCGCCCAGTTCGATGGGCCAGGTCTTCGGGCCGAACGCGAGTTGTGTGCTGGCGCCGGCGGAGAGTAGTGCGGATTCGATGCCCCATTCTTCCATTAGGAGTTTGATTTGATCCAGCGCATAGCCTTTGCCGATGCCACCAAGGTCGATCTCTCGTCCGGCTTCTTCGCATGTGATGGCAGGGCGATTCGGGTCGATGCTGAGTTTGCCTGCGAGCGCTGGGGCGTCGCCCTGAAGCTCGTTTTTCTGGTGCTCGATGAGTGTGCCGAGTGCAATGTCGAACAGACCGCCGGTTTGTTCATGTGCTTCGGCGGCAAGGCGTATGCAGTCATAGCAGGTGTCGCTGATCAGCAATGTTTGATCCGTCTCCATGTGGTTGATCCGGAAGACGTCGCTGCCTTCGACGTAGCGACTGAGCGTGTTCTCGATTTCCTCCAAGAGGAGAATCGCGGCATGCGCGGTATTGTGTGCGAGTTTTGGATCTTCTGAGACGATGCGAAAGACGAAGGTGCTCTTCATCGCGTTGTGGTCGAATTGATGGATGTTGCTCATTTTTCGGCGGTCTGCATCCAGCGCTGCCAGATGTCGTTGCGTAGGTAAAGTGTGACGGAGACGTTGGCGCGTAGGCCGCGCGGAAGTGTGACGTGTGTGGCACCGAGTACATCGTCGCAGGCCTGAGCTTGTGCGGGCATGGCGAAGACGATGGGGAATTTGGTAAGGTCTTCAATCGGAGTCGGCCAATAGCCGACGGTTTCGAAGCTGCGTAAATACCAGGGCAGCGGCCAGTATTCCTGACCCACTACGGCGATCGGGCTGAGTGTGGGTGCGTCGGGCATCGCGCTCAACTCGTGCAACCAGCGCTCGATCTTCGGCGCATCTTTGCTCGTCGGCACGTAGGCGTAAGGATTGCGGGTGTCGTTGGAAAAGTGGCCACCGGCGTGGATGCTTTGTTTCGTTTGGTAGGCCAGTCCGGTTAGTAGGAGCAGGGTGAAGACGATGCGGGATCTTGTTTGTAAATCAGGTAAGTAACTGAAGGCATAGCCGGCGAGCAGACAGGCATGGGCCCACGGCACCATCATCAGCCAAGGCGTTTTGTAGCCGATGCTACTGTAAATAATAAAGTGACCGACCGTTGCGATAGATAGAAACAGCACGGCCGGGTTCGGCATCCGTTTGAGCGCGGCGAATGCGACGGCGCAGACTGCGAGTAGGCCGATGAGTGCTTCGCTCCACCAGATGCCGAGTTGCTGCTTCGGCCAAAGCAGCAATTCGAAGTAGTAGCTAAAGCCTTTTTCGTGGCCAGCGGTGGTCTCGTAAATGAAGTAGGTGCGCACTGCGTCGATGATGCCTTGTGGCGAGCGGAAGCCATCGCTGTAAAAGTATGCGGCGCTGAGTGATGCCGTGAGAGTGAGCAAGACGGCTGGCGCGATGTAGGGGCGCAGGTGCGTGAGGCTGAGTCGCGGCTTCGCTGGTTGCCTCCAATAGCAGATTCCCACCGCTGGTAGCCATGCGAGCACGGAGATCGCGAAGGTTTCCTTGGTCGCAAACATCAGACCGATGCCCAGGCCTGTGACTAAGCCCATGCGTTTGCTCGGTTTTTCGGTGAGTCGAAAGACTGCGGTGCAGGCCAGCATCGCAAACAGTGTCAGCAGGCTCTCATGGATATACATGCGGTTGTAATACACCAGCAGCGGCGAGCTCGCTAACAGTGCGGCTGCCGCCAATGCGCCCCAAGTGCCGATGGAGCGTCTCCACAATAACGGGATGAATATCAGCAGCACACCGGCAATGACTGGGCCGAGGCGCAAGGTGATCGTGCTGAGTTCAGCCCAAGTGCCTTCGGATCGGCTTCGAGCGATGGGTATCGACGTCAGGCTCAGCAGCGGGCCATGGAAATGCTGCGGGTTAAATGCATAATCTTCGCCTGCCAATTGTCGGGCGAGAATGCGTGCGCCGGTGGCCTCGTCGGCGTGGATCGGTCGCTGCTCTAAGTCATGTAGGCGCAGCACAAACGACAGTACGAAAATACTGATCCATGCGATGACTGTTAGGGGGCGTTGCGACATTAGGCTCTATATGAAGCGACTTATTTGCTGCCTGCAATCTTGCTTTGCCATTGAGTTGTCAGACATTCTGTATTTTTTAACGACCGTGCCTGTCTCAAACATTCAGATTGTATTGGTGACGCCTGTCTGGAATGACTCCAGACGGTTGGAACTGTTTGGTCCGAAACTCGCTCAAGCGCTGTCGAGCTCTGGTCTGTCTGTGCGTTGGATCGTGGCGGATGACGGTTCGTCTGCGTTGGAGCAGGGCAAGGTTACGGCGCTGGTTGAGTGCCTGCAGGTCGTCTATCCGAATGTCGAAGCGATGCTGTTTGAAGAACGTTCTCGAAAGGGAGGGGCGATTTATCAGGCGTGGGATGCTTGCCCGCAAGCGGATCTGCTGGCGTTTGTCGATGCCGATGGTGCGATTGATGCGCAGTCGCTGCTGCGCTTGATCGAACGTGCGTGTGAACGGTTTCCGGCTGCTGGAGTGATCGGTATTCGTCATGATGCGGTGGATACACCGGCGGATCGTCCATGGTCGCGTGCGCTTTCGTTTCGGATTTTTACCGCATTGGTGCGTGGTATTGTGGGGATTGATTTTGAAGATACTCAGTGCGGCGCAAAGGTGATTCCCGCTGCGGCGTATCGTGCGGTATCCAGTCAACTGCTGGAGCGCGGTTTCGTATTTGACGTAGAGTTGCTGCAGGCCTTGGTGGCGCATGGCTGTGAGATCGAGCAGATGGCGATTCCTTGGCGAGAGATGCCCGGCGGTAAAGTGAAGCCGCTGCGTGACGCGTGGGGCATGATTGGCGGCTTGCTGCGCATTCGAAAGCGGATGAAGCGGGCTGGGGTTGGCGGGAATATTCCTGATTGATTTCTGGCGGTGGTAGCTTGCTTTGGGTGGCTGCTCCTTGGAGTGGGGGCGACCATGTGGTGAAATCGAATCGGCCAGCTAAAGCAAGCCGACTACATGGGATGCGCTACTCTTCTGCGCCACCCTTCGCGTGTGCCTTGCGGTATCGCCCGGGAGCCATGCCGAAGAGTTTTTGAAATTCGCGGGTGAAGTGGCTGTGATCGTAGAAGCCCACCGTTTGGGCAATCTCGCTGACGGTGTTGTCGCTGTGCATTAATATCTGGCTGGCGCGCGTGAGTCGATATCGGATCAGAAAGCGGGAGGGCGTCTGCTCGAACACGATGCGGAATCGGCGCTCGAATTGACTGATCGAAAGATTGGCGACTTTGGCGAGCTGGGCCATTTCAATTGGTTCGGAGAAGTGCTTGTTGATATAGTCCACAACTGCATTCATTCGGCGGTAGGGCTGCCACGCGTTGTCGCTACGTTCGAAGTCGCGCATGCAGCCGATGATGCCGACGCAGGCTCCGTCTTTATCGTAGAGCGGGAATTTACTGGTGACGTACCAGGACACTGAGCCATCGGGGTTGGCGACCAACTCGACGCGCCGCAGGATCGGTTCGCCGCTCTCCATGACTTGCGCATCATCTTTGGCATAGTGAGCGATCATGTAGCTGGGGAAAAAATCGAAGTCGGTCTTGCCAATGAGTTCTTGCTCACTGCTTAGGCCGAGCTTCTCCAATTGCAGGTTATTGGCTCCGATGAAGCGTCCGTCGCGGTCTTTCATGAAGAAATAGACATCACCCAAGGCTGAAAACAGCGCGAGGATACTATTCGGGTCTAGGTTCTGGGCGGCGGCGAGGGGCGTATTCATTGCTTTAGGGATGCGTATTTAGTCGGCATGCCGAAAATATACACATAAATGCTTAAAATTTCCAAGTTATTTTAAATATGATTCTGCTACTCTGATTAGCATACCCACCCCATACTTTAATCACTTCATGCGTTTAGGCCTTAATACCTTTCTTATTAGCTCGGGATTTACCGATGCCGATCTACCTTTAATTCAGCAGTTCAAGTCCTACGGCGCTGAAGTTATTGAGCTCGCGATCGTTGAGCCCGCTGCGGTCACTGTCTCTAAATTGTTGGCAGCGTTGGAGGCGGCTGAGATGCCTTGCCCGATCGTCTGTGGCGCCTTCCCTCCAGGAAGGGACTTGCGTGGGAGTCCCGAAGAAGTGGCGGCGACTGTGACGTATTTGTATGAGCTGATCGACATGGCCGTCCAGTTGGGCTCGACGATTGTATGTGGCCCGTTCTATTCGGCTACCGGACGTGCCGGGAGTCATACCGCCGAAGAGCGCGAGCAGCAATTGGAGCAAATCGCAACGGCCTTGAAGCCAGTTTGCGCAAAAGCGGAAGCCGCCGGGGTGATTTTGGCCATGGAGCCGCTCAACCGTTTTGAGACAGATTGTGTTAATACACTACAGCAAGCAGTTGATTTGATCGGTCGTGTGGGCAGTCCTGCCCTAAAAATACACATGGATACCTTTCATATGAATATCGAGGAAGAAGACTCCGCTGCGGCGATTATCAAATATGCGCCCTATATCGGGCACGTGCATGCGAGTGCGAGTCACCGTGGCCTTCTGGGCAAGGATCAAGTCAACTGGGACGGAGTGCTGTCTGCCTTGCAGACGATCGGTTACGACGGCGACATCGTGATCGAAAGTTTCTCCGAGGATAATCAAGTGATTGCCCGTGCGGCCGCGATTTGGCGGCCTTTATATCATAGCCCGCAGCAGCTCTCGGTCGAGGGCTTGAACTTTCTCCGAAATACTTGGAAACAATTCACCTCGAAAAACTGTCAGACGGCATAGTTCTTATGAAAACGAATCATACCCCGAAATTTTTATTAAGTCTCATCATTTGCCTGTGCGGCGTTCAAGCGGTGCTTGCCGGAACGACCAAGGACATCATCTTTCTGGCTGGAAAGAAGAGCCACGGCTATGGGGCGCATGAGCACCGTGCCGGATCGATGTTGCTGGCTCGCTGTTTGAATGAAAGCGGCCTCGATGTGAAAGCCAGTGTTGTCGATAATGGTGCCTGGCCTGAATCTGACAAGATTCCCGATGCGATTGTGATGTATTGCGATGGCTATAAGCGCCACATGGCGAAGGAGCATCAGGATAAGATTCAGGCATGGGCCGACGATGGCGTCGGCGTGGCGTGCTTGCATTTTGGCGTCGAAGTCGATCCCGATGAGCTGGGACAGCAGTTCCTCGATTGGATCGGCGGCTATTTTGAAATCGGTTGGTCGGTCAATCCACATTGGGACGCGACATTTAGCGAATTCCCTGAGCATCCGATCACCAACGGCGTGCAGCCCTTTACGGTTCGCGACGAGTGGTATTACCATATGCGCTTTCAACCGGAGATGGCAAATGTGACCCCGATCCTATCTGCCTTGCCGCCCGTGCGCACTTTGACCTCGCGTGCCAAGGACAAAAACCGCGGTAGCAATCCAGCGGTCATGGCCGAGGTGAGCGCAGGTCAGGCACAGCATGTGGCATGGGCCTACGAGCGCCCGGACGGTGGTCGCGGCTTCGGATTTACCGGTGGTCACTTTCATCAAAACTGGCAGCAAGACGACTTTCGCAAGCTCGTGCTCAACGCAGTGCTCTGGACCGCGAAGGGCGAAGTGCCAGAGGGCGGCGTGCCGTCGCGCACGCCGAGTGATGCCGATTTAGAACTGAACCAAGATTATCCCAAACCTCAAAAAAAGTAACTGAAGGACTGAATCATCTGATAACTGGGAACGGCTGCTTTAGCTGCCGACAGTAGATGAGTAACAGTGAGTGATCCAATTAAAACAACCAAAGGGCAGCTAAAGCAGCCCATCCCAGTCAAGCACTAACGTCAATGGTTCTGCTTAATCTAGTGCCATTGTCCGAAACCCAAATTCAAGTAATTTTTACCACTAAATATATGAGACATCAAATAACGACAACCCTCTGCATCTTGATCACTGCGATCGCGGTCTGCAGTAATGCATCTGCTAAGCCGAACAAGGCCCAAGGTCCGGCCATCAAGGCCCTGCTGATTACCGGCGGTTGCTGCCACGACTATAACGAACAACGTGAAGTCATTCCCGCGAGTATCGATATGAATTCGAAACTGAAAGTGGAGTGGACGATTCATCATCAGCGCACCAAGAACGGTAGCATGGAGTTAGAACTCTATAAGAACGCGGACTGGGCGAAGGGCTACGATGTCGTCGTGCATAACGAGTGCTTCGCGAATATCGGCGATGAGGCTTACATTGCCGGGATTTTACAGCCACATTTGGAAGGCGTGCCGGCCGTATTGATTCACTGCACGATGCACTGCTATCGCACCGGACCGACTAAAGATGAGTGGTTCAAGTTCTGTGGCGTGCATTCCCCGGGCCATGGGCCGAAGCATCCCTTTGAAGTGCAGATCACTGAGCCCGAGCACGAGATCATGCAAGGGTTTAGCAACTGGACGACGTCCAACGGTGAACTCTATTTTATCAATAAAACGTATCCAACCACGACGCCGTTGGCTGAGTCGAAGTCGAATAAAGACGGAAAGATACACACCAATATTTGGGTCAATGCTTATGGACCAAAGAAGACTCGTGTGTTTGCGACCACGATTGGTCATCACAACGAAACGATGATGCAAGCCGAGTATATGGAAATGATCACCCGCGGCTTCCTTTGGGCAGCCGGTAAATCCGTTTCCGAAAACATCCAATCGTCTAAATAACAAACAGCACCCCACCATACCATGAATAATTTCTCACGACGCGATTTCGTAAAAGCAGCAGCAGTGTCTGCCGCAGCAGTTTCCACTTTTAATATTCTAGGCGCACAAACCGTCAACGGCATAGGCACCCAAAAGATCAAGGTCGGTCTGATCGGTTGCGGTGGTCGCGGATCGGGTGCATTGGGCCAGTTCTTACAGGCCAGTAAAGTGCTTGGTATTGAGGTCGAAATCGTTGCTGTGGCAGATGCCTTTCAGGATCGCGTCAACGGGGCGCTGAATAAGTTCAAAATCGATACTTCGAAGGGGCATGCGGGCTATGAGGCGTATCGAAAAGTCACGGAGTCGGATGCTGAGTTTGTCATCATGGCAACACCACCTAACTTCCGTCCGCAGCACTTGGAAGCCTGTGTCGAAGCGGGCAAGCATTGCTTTATCGAAAAGCCCGTCGCGGTGGATCCGGTCGGCGCACGTAAGGTGATCGCGCTTGGGGAACTGGCGAAGGCAAAGGGGCTGACGATTGTCGCAGGCACACAGCGTCGTTATGATGCCAAATATCAAACCGCAAAGGCAAAGATCGATGCGGGTGCGATTGGCGAGATTGTGGGTGGTGTCATTTCTTGGAACGGTCAAGTGCCATGGATTTCGTCACGTAAGCCTGATCAAAGTGATGCACACTATATCACGCGTAACTGGTTGAATTTTACTGAGCTTTCAGGCGATCACATCGTTGAACAACATGTGCACCAACTTGATGTCGCGAATTGGTTTATCGGACGCACGCCGGTCTCATTCACCGGGATGGGGGGGCGCGCGCGCCGTGAGACAGGCAATCAATTTGATTTCTTTAGTGTCGATATCGACTACGGCAATGGTGTGCATATCAACAGTCAGTGTCGCCAAATTGCCGACTGCTATAATCGGGTAGGTGAGAGCTTTCGAGGCACCGAAGGGCAAACCATTGGCACCAAGGTGCAGGGAAAAGATGTGTCGGTTCCAACTATTACATTGGAAGGTGGCGCCAGCATGATTCAAGAACATGTTGAGTTGATCAAAAGTGCACGCGGGGCGGGAACGCCTTTGAATTGCGCGCAAGCTGTCGCCGAGGCCACACTCTGTGCGATTGGTGGTCGTATTTCTGCGTATACCGGGCAACTTGTCCGTTGGGTGGACCTTGTATCGAATCAAAAGTCTCCTTTCTACGCCATGCAACTGACTCCGAGTCCGATTGATTTCGAGCGCGGCACAGTTGTCATGCCTGCTGAGGTTCCTGCTATCCCTGGCAAAGAAATCAAGTTTCGTAATCGATAATTAATAGATGAATTCTCTCTCCGCCTCACTGTTCGCCTTCGTGGCACTCGCCATGTCGGCGAGTGCCATAGAAAAGCCTAACATCATCATCTTCCTAGTCGATGATATGGGCGTCATGGATACGTCTGTGCCGTTTCTGACGGATGAGACTGGAGAGCCGGTGGTTCATCCGCTCAACGAATGGTATCGCACGCCGAGCATGGCGCGCCTGGCAGCGCAGGGTACTCGCTTCAGCACGTTCTATGCGCAGAGTGTGTGCTCGCCGACTCGAGCGACTGTCATGACGGGGCAAAATGCAACACGGCATGCGACGACGCAGTGGATACGCCCCGAGGCGAATAATAAGGGCAAGTTCGGGCCGGATGCGTGGAACTGGACGGGCTTGAAGAAAGATGACGTCACTTTGCCACGCGTTTTACAAAGCGCTGGCTATCGCACGCTGTTCCTTGGCAAGGCACACTTTGGGCCGTTGGACTCTGAGGGAGCCGACCCGTTGAATCTTGGTTTCGATGTCAACATTGGCGGTGCTCCTTGGGGGCGTCCTAAAAGCTACTTGGCGAAGGATCACTACGGCAATCATCCGAAGTATGCGAAGGAAATGACGCATAATGTGCCGCATTTAGAGGCGTATTATGACACCGATACTTTCCTGACAGAAGCGTTGACCCTTGAGGCCAACAAGGAAATTTCGAAATCAGTCGAAGCAGCGGAGCCGTTCTTCATGCTGATGTCGCACTACGCGCTCCATGCGCCGTTTGATTCGGATCCACGTTTCGCTGCCAACTACGCGAATTCTGATAAGTCAAAGAATGCGAAAGCGTTTGCGACTTTAGTTGAAGGCATGGATAAGTCGCTCGGCGACATTATGGATCATCTCGAGGCTCTCGGCGTCGCAGAGGAGACATTGATTCTTTTCTTAGGAGACAACGGCAGCGATGCGCCACTGGGGGGCTCGCATGCAGTTGCCAGTTCCGCTCCGTTACTCGGTAAGAAGGGCACGCACTATGAAGGCGGCATGCGCGTGCCGTTTATTGCGGCTTGGGCAAAGCCGGATGCAGCCCGCCCGGAGCAGCAGCGCCTGCCGATCGCTCAAGGGATAATTCAGACACAACTCGGCACGATCATGGATCTGTATCCCACGATTTTGGAGGTCGCCGGAGCGATCAATCCCACTGGTCACATCTACGACGGCTACGGCTTAGACAAACTGCTTTCAGGCCAAAGCGATGAGGCACATCCGGATGTGTTTCTCATGCACTTTCCACACGATCACCGGAGCAAGTATTTTACCAGTTATCGCAACGGCGATTGGAAGCTGGTTTACCATTACTATCCTAAGATGAATAAGCAGAAGTCGCACTATGAGCTGTTCAATCTGAAGGATGATTTTGCCGAGTCGAAGAACCTCGCAAGTTCGAATCCTGAAAAGCTGAACGGAATGGTGCGTGCGATGGTCGCTCAGTTAGAGGCCGAAGGCGCCTTGTATCCAGTTGGTGGAGACGGCAATGAACTGAAACCAACCGTTCCCTGAATTTAAATCGAAACCATTGACTAAACCCATTATCTCAAAAAATAGTATGAAGAAGGAATCATTGTCACACACCACCGCGACCCGTCGCGATTTCATGCAGAAAAGTGCCCTCGCTGGAGCCGGACTGCTACTGATGCCTTCGGGCTCATTATTCGGTGCGGGCGCTGCCAGTAACCGTCTCAACATCGCGCTGATTGGTGCCTCTGGGCGTGCACGCGCGCACTATGGAACGCTCAAGAATGAGAACGTCGTCGCGGTCTGTGAAGTGAACGAAAAGAACCTGCCGGACGCGATGCAGCATTTCCCGAAGGCCAAGGTCTATCAGGACTGGCGTAAATGCCTCGACCATCCGGGTATCGATGCGGTGCTCTGTTGCACGCCGGATCATCATCATGCGTTCATCGCGAACTGGGCTTTGAATCGCAATTTGCACATCTACATGGAGAAGCCGCTGGCAATTACGGTCAATGAAGCGCGCACCGTGCGTGAGACCTATCTGACCAAGCAGGGCAAGCTCGCCACGCAAGTTGGTATGCAGCGTCACGCCAATGATAATTTTGCACGCCTGCGTGAGATGATTCAAGACGGTGCGATTGGCAATGTGAAGGATGTCCACGTCTGGTGCAATCGCCAGATTCCGCGGCCGGGCTATCTGCCTGGTGGCAGTGCAGTGCCTCCAACATTGAATTGGGACCTTTGGCTCGGACCATCCCCAGAGCATCCATTTAATCCAGAGTATGTGTCGCGCAATAATGGCTCCAATTGTCTGAACTGGAATATGTATTGGGATTTCGGTATCGGCCAGATGGGCGATATGGGCAGCCATACCATGGACCTTGCCTGGAATGTGCTCGACGCCAAGCTGCCGACTTCAGTGAAGTCGAGTTCACCGGAGCCATTTAACCCGGGCGTCACACCAGTGAACCTGACATGCTCGTATCAATTTCCCGCGAACGACTGGCGTGGTGAGACACGAGTGACTTGGTATCAAGGGGGCGCGATGCCGAAATCACCGAGCGGTTGGATCGATCTCAACAAGATCGGCCACGGTGCGCTGTTCAAGGGCGACAAGGGCTTCGTGATTGCTGACTTCCAAAACCGCTTGTTGTATCCATCCGGTAAACAGACGGATCTCACCTATTATAAGCCGCGCAGCAAAGCAGAGATCACGCCACCGCTGGGTAATTTTCAGGCGCAGTGGACCAACGCCTGTAAGAGCAACAATCCAGCAGAGACCGCTTGTAATTTCGAATACAGTGCCAACATGATCGAGACGATGTGCCTCGGTCTTGCAGGCTTCCGCGCCGGTGGTTCGCTCGACTATGATGCCGTGCGCGGGCAGTTTACGAATAATGCTGCGGCCAACCAATATCTGACCAAAGCATATCGTTCGGGTTGGACGATGAACGGCTAAGTTTTACACCATGTCTATGGTGTAGCCGCACATTCAGTTTGGAGTGTGCGGCTTTGTCATTCAAATAAAGACCCTTATGAAATATCAAATTCTTTTTTTCTTGGTCACGTTAGCTATTGCTGGTCGGCTGCCTGCTGCAAGTGATTATTATGCCCCATTGCCCTTTGGTGATGCCGACCGGTTTGCGCTCGATTCCGATAACCTTGCGATTGGTGAGTGGTGGCGGCCCGTTAAAGCAAAAGGTAAAGACAAGTGGCAGGACGCGCGTGCGTGGCTGCAATCGATCGAGCGTGATCAGGCCTTAGCCTTTGCGCTGTATACTCAGGACGAGGGTGTGTTGAAATTGACGGCGCAGTGTTTCCCATTACTTCCGGATGAGCCGAAGTCAGTTGTTCTGGAGCTGAAGCAGGACGGTGAGTGGGTGCAAGTGGATGAGCAGCCTGTTCAGTATCCAGGTTGGGATGTGCATTTTCGAGTCGAAAAATGGGATGATCGTCTGGATGTGCCGTATCGTTTGCGGCTCGGCGACTTGTCGAGTTTTGAAGGTCTGGTGCGTAAAGACCCGAAAGATCAAGATGTGATCGTGGTCGCGAACATGTCGTGTAACTCACCCAAAGATAAGGAACGTTTTACACGCACGCAGTTTATTCAAAATTTAAAACAGCAAAATCCGGATCTGCTCTTTTTTGCCGGCGATCAAAACTACACGCACGATGAAGCGACTTACGGGTGGCTACAGTTCGGTGTGCAGTTTCGAGAGATCATGAAAGATCGTCCGACTATTTGTATTCTGGATGACCATGACATTGGGCATGGTAATTTATGGGGCGAGGGTGGCGCACAGTCGAGCGGTGCAGATGGTGCCACGGATGGTGGCTATACATACCCCGCGAAGTTCGTGAAAATGGTTGAGCGTCAGCAAACCTGGAATTTGCCGGATGCCTTTGATCCGACTCCGGTCAAGCAGGGGATTGGCGTGTATTACACCGAGTTGAATGTGGGCGGTGTTAGCTTTGCGATTCTTGAGGATCGTAAGTTTAAATCAGGGCCTAAAGGCAACATCCCGAAGATGGGGCCGCGCTATGACCACATTAATGATCCCGCCTATGATCGCGCTGCAGTGGACCTGCCGGGGCTGAAGCTTCTGGGGGATCGGCAGTTGGCATTTTTGGATAGTTGGGCACGTGACTGGACGGATGCGACCATCAAGGTGGCACTCTCGCAAACTGCGTTTTGTGGGGCTGTGCACTTACATGGCAAGCCTGATCGTTTACTTGCGGATCTTGACTGTAATGGCTGGCCGCAAGCTGGTCGTAACCGTGCGCTGAGGGCGCTGCGTGCTGCGAAAGCGACGCACCTGTGTGGCGATCAGCATCTCAGTGTGGTGGTCAAGCACGGCATCGAAGGCTACCGTGACGGGCCAATGGCATTTACTAGCCCCGCCTTGGTGAATACCATCTACGGACGCTGGTGGTGGCCTGAGGATGAACAGGCCGGCAGTGGTGAGGCGATTGAAACATCACTGCCATGGGTGGGTGATTATG
Source organism: uncultured Puniceicoccaceae bacterium (assembly GCA_905479975.1). GTDB lineage: Bacteria > Verrucomicrobiota > Verrucomicrobiia > Opitutales > Coraliomargaritaceae > Lentimonas. The sequence continues at coordinate 15,161 of CAJQOS010000050.1, forward strand.
AAGATGGTCTTGGTAATAAAATCACGATGATGGCGTATGCGAATCCGGATCAACTGAACATGGAGTTCATTCGCCAGGATTCTTCACGCGAGAACCGGGGCGACGGTTATGGATTGGCTTTGTTCAATAAGAAGACCGGCGACGTCGTATTCGAATGCTGGCCACGCTTTGCAGACATCAGTCGCGGCGATCAGGCGCAATTCCTCGGGTGGGCAATCGAATTTAATCAAGATGTAAATGATGGCCGTAAAGCAATCGCACACTTGAAGCAGGTGCGCCTGCCTGTGAAGAATGCCGTGGTCGAACTCACTCATGCTGAAACAGGAGAGTTGGTCTATTGTTACCGTGCGAATGGAAAGATTTTTGAGGCTCCGGTTTATGAGCCGGGCACATACACTTTGAAGGTGGGGCGTGATCGGCCAGTTGAAACGTTGATCAAGCGTGCCATTGTAAATTAGCTTTTTTGAAAATATGAAACGCGGCACATTGACTAAAAGCTTACTCCTGTTTGCAGGAGCGTTCTACATGGATAGTGCGATCACACTGGCTGCTGTTGATCAGCAGCAGACGCCGAATATCATCTACATCCTGGCCGACGACCTCGGCATGGGCGATCTCGGTTGCTATGGGCAGCAGAAGCTCAAGACACCGAACATCGACCGGCTAGCCGAGGAGGGCATGCGTTTTACGGATCACTATTCCGGCAACACGGTCTGTTCGCCGTCGCGCGCCGTGCTGATGACGGGGCAGCATCCCGGCCATGTGCATTGTCGTGGCAATGGTAATGAGAACGGCTTCGCGCTGGATTCGGAGATGACGACGCTGCCGCGCCTGTTTAAGAATGCCGGCTACGCCACTGGTGCCTTTGGCAAGTGGGGGCTGGGTGAAACAAACCTCACAGGTGCGCCCAATCCCATGACGCATGGCTTCGATCACTATACGGGCTGGAAGAGTCAGATAGTTGCTCATACTTATTATCCCAGCAGCATCGTGCGCGATGGTGTTGAAGTGCCCATGCCAGCAGGCACTTTTGTGCACGACCTGATCATGGCGGATGCTTTCAAATTCGTTGAAGACAGTGTCGAATCCGGCACGCCGTTCTTCTGCTACATTCCCACTGCTGTGCCGCATGCGGCCATGCACGCACCTGAAGAGCTGCATGAGAAATGGCGCAAAGTATATCCGGAATTTGATGACAAAATCGGAAAATATGGAGCAGGTCCCGGCGAGCCGTGCCCGCCGGTGCAAAATCCGATCGCTGGCTTTGGCGCGATGATGGAGAACCTCGATAATCAGATCGGAGCGTTAATCGCTATGCTGATCGAGCTGGGAGTGGATGAGAATACGATCATTCTGTTTGCCAGTGATAACGGGGCGCACCACGAAGGCGGGCACGATCCTAACTTTTGGGATTCCAATGGGCCCTTGCGTGGCATTAAGCGCGACCTGTATGAAGGCGGGATTCGCACGCCGTTCCTAGTCCGCTGGCCGGGGCAGATCGAGGCGGGTCGCACGAGCGATCATCTCAGTGCTTTCTGGGACATTGTGCCGACGATGGCTGAGCTGATCAGACAGCCAGTGCCTGAGCAAACGGATGGTATTTCCATGTTGCCGACACTGCTTGGTCAGGGGCAACAGCCGCAGCACACATACATTTATCATGAGTTTATCCGTGGCAAGACGAAACCTTACAGCGCACGTTCGATCCGTCTTGGCGATTGGAAAGCGGTGCAAACGAAAGGAAAAAAGGGGGCGTTCAACGCCATTGAGCTCTACAACTTAAAAGAAGATCTTGGGGAAACCAAAGACTTGGCAAAGCAGTTTCCTGAAATTGTAAAGGAAATGGAGCGCACTATGGACGAAGCGCACACGCCATTAAAGTAGCTTTTTGATGTCCGGCACCGGGTAGGCGCGCTGACCGCTTTCTAGCCGCTCGATGTATTTGTCGGGCTTAGTGTCTTGTGGTTGCTCGTCGTCTTCGAACTCATCGTCCTCAATTGGAATGAGTTCGTCAAAGTAGAGAGAAAGACGGCGTGCTTCGGGCTCAAGGACTTCGAGCGGGTTGGCTACCCGGCCTTTCTTAACCATCAGGAAGCGAGCCGGTGAGAACTGCTTGCGGTAGCCCATCTCGAAATCTTTCACCCACTTGTTGTTCACGCCTTCGCGGCGATTGAGCAGCACGATATCTGAAAAGTGGATGCAGGCGTCGAACCATGCTTGTGCGCCACTGTTCTCGGACAGGAAGGCACAATGCGCGACGGTGAGGATACGTCCGGTCTGACACTGGTTGTGATCCGTCCATGTCTTGATCGCTTCGGCTGCATCCGCTGGATCACTGGTGCCGGGCGCGAGAAAGATGATTTTCTCGGGCGCGGCGTCGATCTTGCCATGCGTGACCTTGGCGTCGCTGAGCTTCCAATCCACGATGCTGACATTGTCCAGCGCCTCAATTTGTTCATCAAAGGGGCTGTCAACTTCGCCTTCGGGGCGGAAGTAGAGCACTTGCTCTGTGGCGTCGACGCCGTCTTTGATCAGATCAAAGAGAACTTCACGTCGCCCGCTGCCGGGGATGCCTAGGATGAGATAAACGAGTGGTGATGTCATAGAGACTTGAGGGCTGAGAGCTGAGACTTGAGGGCTGAGAGCTGAGACTTGAGGGCTGAGACTTGAGGGCTGAAAAGTGGCACAGACATTCTTGTCTGTTCTTCGGCGGATCGGCTGGGTGGTGGACAAACAGGCCGGAGGTCTGCCGGAGATGGCGTAGTAATGTCTGTTTCACTTTTTACTTACCTTCGAAGTCGAAGGTTTGGCACTGCGCTTGGTAGCGCATCCAGTGATCGACGATGACTAGCGCGGCCATGGATTCGACGATGGGCACGGCGCGTGGCACGACGCAGGGATCGTGGCGACCGCGCCCCATCAGTTCGGTTTCGTTGCCGTCTTTGTCCACGGTGCGCTGATTCTGGATCAGTGTCGCAGTCGGTTTGAACGCGATGCGGAAGACAACTTCTTCGCCGTTGCTGATGCCGCCTTGCACGCCACCGGAGCGGTTGGTTTCGGTGCCGACCTTGCCATCTTTATTGATGAAAATGTCGTTGTGCTCGGAGCCGAGTTGCAGCGAGCCACCGAAGCCGCTGCCGATTTCAAAGCCTTTGGTGGCGGGGATGGAAAGCATGGCCTTGGCCAAGTCTGCTTCGAGGCGATCAAAGACAGGCACGCCAAGGCCGACGGGGAGGTTGCGCACCCGACATTCGATAATGCCACCGACGGAGTCGCCGTCGTTACGCACGGCTTTGATGCGCTCGACCATTTTCTCTGCGGTTGCGGGGTGCGGGCAACGCACTGGGCTGGCTTCGACGGCTTCGAGTGTCGGAAAGGCATCGCAGGCGGGCATTTCAATGTCGTGCACGCGGGTGATGTAGGCGCGCACTTCAATGTCGCCAGCCAGTTTGAGGATTTTCTTGGCCACGGCACCGGCTGCGACGCGACCGATCGTCTCACGGGCCGAGGAGCGACCGCCGCCCTCGTGGTTACGGTGGCCGAATTTGGTCTGGTAAGTGAAGTCGGCGTGCGAGGGGCGGAACTTGTCTTTCATCTCCGTGTAAGCGGAGGGGCGTTGGTCGCCATTGGGCACGTAGATGCCGATCGGGGTGCCAGTGGTTTGGCCTTCGTAAATGCCGGATACGATGGTGGCGGAGTCGCTCTCTTTACGAGGTGTGGTGATGTCGCTCTGGCCAGGGCGGCGACGGTCCAGCTCGAACTGAATCTCTTCGACCGAGATTGGCAGGCGCGGCGGGCAGCCGTCGATGACGACGCCGATGCCGCCGCCGTGGCTCTCGCCCCAAGTTGAAATACGAAATAGTGTGCCGAAGGAATTACCCATGGTAGTCTAAGAAAAGTGAAAAGTGAACGGAGCGCGAGTAGCGCGGAGATGGTGAACCGTCTGCGGTTTGCCCCGAAGGGGTGACTGAGGCGGGTGCCCTTTAGGGCGATGAAGGAACAAAGTAGAAAGAGACAGTCGCGCTGCGACTGTCAGCAGGGATGGAATGCAACGTGTGGTTTGCAGGAAGTCAATATTACGGCGACATGGATATTTTGCACGAATCAGAGTTGCGCCATCGACGGTGGGGCGGCATGGCTGAGTGCGAATGACTCAAACACCACCAACTGCCAGCAAGCCTACGGGGCGATTTTGGCATCCGAATTTTCCCATTACGCCGAGGCGGTCGCCGGTTTTCTATGGCTGGGTGATTGTTGTGATGTCCACGCTTGGCATGTGCGCGAGTATGCCGGGGCAAACGATTGGTGTGAGTGTATTTACCACGCGCCTAATGGAGGCGCTGGGGCTCAGTGCCATGCAATTGAGCGTGGCTTACATGTTTGGCACGTTTCTAAGCGCGCTGTTATTGAACTGGGGCGGTCGGCAGTTTGATGCTTCGGGTGCGCGTAAATCAATGGTTCGCTCGACGGTGGCGCTGGGCGTCGTGTTGGTCGGGCTGAGCTTCTTAGAGCCGATCGTTGCTGGGCTCAGTGCACTGGTGGGCAGTGACGCGAGTGCGTGGTGGCCGGCGTTTGTGGCATTGATGCTCGGCTTTGCATTGTTGCGATTTACAGGGCAGGGCATGTTAACGCTCAGTTCGCGGGCGATGCTGGGGAAATGGTTTGATCGAAAGCGAGGGGCAGTGAGTGCCTGGAGCGGGGCGATGGTTGCATTTGCCTTTTCGGGGGCGCCGATGGGGTTTGAATGGATGATTCAGCGAGTCGGTTGGCAGTGGTCTTGGCGACTGATGGGCTTGGTGATGCTTGGTGTGTTGGCTAGCGTCTTTTGGGCATTTGCCCGTGATAATCCGGAGGAATGCGGAATGGAGATGGATGGCGGCGTTGATGGTAAGCCGCGTAAGGCGAATCCAGATGCGGTGATTTATAAGGACTACACGCTGCAGGCGGCGCGGCGGACGTTCTCATTTTGGTTCTTCACGGAAGTGCGTTTAGGGCACTATCTAAGTCCTTGATCTATAGTGCCTAGTGGGATTCCGCAGATTGCAGCTTTGTTGCGTTCTGAAATGAGCGTGTAAAGAGACTTCGCTGAAAGGTTGAATAGGTGCTGGT
>CAJQOS010000051.1 GCA_905479975.1 uncultured Puniceicoccaceae bacterium
CGAGGTGGGATATTGGCTGCACCAATATTTATAGCCTACGAATTTGGAGCATGGGAGGCAAATTTGCCTCTTATGCTCCTTTATTTTTAACGCCTAGCCCGCGTCATGACTGATCACACGCAACGTGGGACGGGCTCTAAACTACTCTGTTAAGGCTCATGCTCTGCGGCAGCTAAAGACAGCCGATCCTTGGAGCGGATCACAGGACAGGGATCGGCTGTCTTTAGCTGCCGTCATTTACATTGCGCCGTGCTCACTCAATCCACGCTTACTTCGTAAAACACGTTTCGCCTTATTCAAAATCGGCCGAGCAGCGGCCACCGAAACCTCTGGCCCAAAGCGCAGCGCTTCCAATTCCCCACGAATCGCATCTAGGTCTGGATCGTGTGTATCAGGTTCTTCGATTCGCACACGCAGCCGTGCCAAATACCGAGCGGCCTCCCGACGAACAGCTCCCAATCCTGGTGGGCGCTTCAATATGCGAAGCAAGACATCCAAGCAGTAATAGCGCGAGCGCCAGATGCCAATCGTAGCCAAGCAAAGCGCAATAATCACTCCCGCGCGGACAAAGCTACGACTACTAAACGGTCGCGTCGCCCACTCTCGAAGCGAAGCACCGAATTCCTTCAAACGTGCCGACATGACCTCTAATAGTTCATCGCCAAAATCAATCATCGTCGTGGCCAATTCGATCTGATCTTTTTGATCAAAATTCACGATGCGCCGATACCACTGCATGCGCAAACTATCCACCCAAGCGCTCATCCCCGTTTCGATTTCAAAATTCGCCGGCAGAGAGACTTCGGGATCATTCGGACTCGCCCCCGGAGTCGGATCGACGCGCAGCCACTCTTGCGCCTGCGCATCATAGATCTCTACCCATGCATGTGCATCGCGGTTGCGAACCACGAAGAAATCCTCGACCGCATTCCAAGTGCCCCCGACAAAACCAACCACCATACGCGCGGGATAACCGGCATCTCTCGCCAACAGAACAAACGCGCCCGCAAATAACTCACAGTGCCCGAGGCTCCCCTCGGTGATCCAACCAACCACGGGATCACCGGGTCCATCCGTACCATTGGGCTTTAATGAATATTGAAAGTTTTGCCTCAAATGGCTGGTCACGAGTTCACTATACTGCGCAGCCGACAAGCTGCTGGCCTCCCCGATCAACACGCGATTTAATTCTGTCAGATGTGCCCGATCTCGCGCATTTAAATCGAGATCTAAGGTCGTTAACGGAAACCGAACGGGGCGTTTATCCTTGTTACCGAAATCGCCGTTAAAATCCCGAAACGCCTCATTTTCGATCAACGACGCGGGTGAGCGCAGAGGCCAGACCAAATCCTCCACTTGATACGAAAATGCACTCTGCGGCACCCGCTCGAGCCCGATTACATGTAGGTCAGGCATTCGCACCATATCCTGTTTCGTCGGAAAACGCATGGAGTGAAACGCGCCTGGCAGCGGCAGATAGCGACTGACCCCGCCTTCAAAATAGAAAGTCCATTGCCGCGCCCGACGCTCGTGCGGTGGGATTCTCCAGTCCGCCCAGCCTGGCAATGTCCGGACACGATCTGGCTTGCGAAATTCACGACTTAACATCGACAAGCTAAACCCACCGTCATCATATTCGTCCAACGCCAAAATACGCCAATACGGCTTAGAAACAATCGCATCCAGGCTCGGCACGTCCACCCGCAACGCGATGCTATAATCTTCGGTAATTTCGGAAACCGAGTTGAGCTTAACATGATCACTAAACCCCGTCTTAGGCTTTGTCTGAAGCTGCAAAAACGGGATCGCCCGTTCCAGATTGAAACGCGGGATCAGCACAAAAATGCCGGTCGAAGCACTCACCACGAATCCAAATAGTAACGCCCCCAACAGTAACACACGCAAATCAAGCACGCGCCACACACGCACGACCAACCGACGCCAACGAAACTGCGTCCAATTCGGAAAATAACTTGCCGCATCAGGCCCACGATCCAATAGGCAGATCACAAATAGCAAGGTCATCGCCACCGGCGTGAATAACAGAATCTGCACCGCAAACAGCAACGACACCGTCAATGCACCTGACACCACCACACTGAACAAGCACAATAAAACAAGCTGTAGATCCTCGCGTCGTGTCCGCGGAGCCAACGCCCGATACAGCAACAGTAAAATCACCATCCGCATCAACGGCGGAAAAAAGTTGGTAAACCCAAAAACAAAATCCACCAAGGAAACCAGTAGGATCGCTGGCCCTGCCAAGTGCCACACCAACGGCGGCAACGCCGCCACTCGGCGAGGTATCATGAGCGACGTAAACACTGCGAGAATGCCTACCAATAGATACAACCCGCTCTCTAACTCCAATGCGCTCAACGACCACAACGAGAGCAGCGCCAGTATCGCCCCCGCCAACCACTTGAGCTCGTGGAGTTCCTCAAGAGTGAGTCTGCCCTGCTTGATTCGCTTCGACATAAATCGCGACTCCACTCTCCCCGCATGGTCGAAAGGTTAATCGATTCGAACGCACATAAGACTGCACCTCCACCGCTGCGGGTTGCCGTTTCAATCGCGCCAATTGATCGAAAAAGTCATGTAAATCATGAATACTGCGCACAGGCATCGTCCCCGAATCGCCAATCGTCACCGTCTCTAGGCGACTGAGGTGAAATAAATCCTCGGCCAACGAACACGCCAAGGAGCACAGCACTTCAAACTGCTCCGCAGTCCAACGATTAGCGTCTGGATCGAGTTGCAGGTGATACCCACTCTCCCCTTCCTGCGCGAGTTGTCGAATCATCAATCGCTGCATGCGAGCCGTCGCTTTCCAATGCACGAGTCGTGGCGGGTCACCTCGTTCATAAGGCCGTATGTTTAGCAAATCATTGCCAAGCCCCGCATTTTGACGCGAAGCCCCCGCAGAAATACGCTGCCCACCAGGGGCCGCCGTAAAGTCATAATCAATCCGCGCGGGCCAAACCAGCACCGACGTCTCCGAATCGCTGCCGATCGTCTTTTGTAAAAAGCCGAAGGGAAACTGTGACTGCACGCCTGATAGTCGCAATTGAAAGCTGCCTCGACGCTTCGGCACGAAGGTCCACTCCAACTTGCACGACTCCCCCGCGCTCAGCGCCTGATGCATATAGAGCCGCTCCGTAGCCTCGGACATCTCTGTGTCCACTCGAAAGCAAATCGCCATCGATGGAAACCACGCCTTGCCATTCGCCAAATCCACCTCGGCCATGCCGACTTCGCCCACCTTCAGGTGCGTCGGCGCCTGCAGCACCCACTGCAGCTTCCTAAAGTTAATCCACGATAAAATACCGCTGAGCACCAAACTACTGAGCAGCAGTGACAGCGTCAGAAATAAGATATTACTCGCCGTATTATACGCCGCAATGCCGAGCCCGAACGACACGAAGATCAAACACCACCCTGTCAACGTCAGCCGCGTCTGCAGTAGATGCCTAGGCAATATCTGCCGCAAAAAAAGCGGGACGAAACGACTCTCACGCTGCCGATCCGTCGCAAAGAAATCGGGATCCGTCCAATCGTGCCAATTCCTTAGCTCTGTATTCGCTGGTGCCATTTATCGTAGCGAAACCTGCATCAAGCTGGTTCGGCGATCGCATCTAAGATCTCAACCAACAAGCCCTCGATCGAGCGGCGCTCCTCCAGCGGGTCAGACATCGGTTTACTCAACGCAAGTCGATGGCTGAAGACTGGCACGACGAGGCTGCGCACATCCTCCGGCAGCACAAACGCACGCCCCTGCGCCAACGCACGGGCTTGAGCAGCGATTTTAAGCGACAGCGTGCCACGCGGGCTCACCCCGGATCGAAACGCCCGCTCCTCACGTGTCGCATGCACCATTTCTACGATATAGTCATACACCGTATCTTCGATAAATACCTCGCGCACATAGGACTGTAGCTCGCCGACCTCCGTGCGAGACACCACGGCGTCCGCCTCCAAATGGTCGTAGTGTAACTTCCCATGTTTTAAAATCTCCAATTCGTATTCACGTTCTGGATACCCGATATTGATGCGCATCAGGAAGCGATCCATCTGGCTTTCCGGCAGCGGAAAGGTGCCCTCGTAATCCACCGGATTTTGCGTAGCGATCACCATAAACGGCGGCGGCACTGTGTAGGTCTGCCCATCCACTGAGAGTTTCCCGCGCCCCATCACCTCGAGTAAGCTGGACTGCGTCTTCGGCGTGGTGCGGTTGATTTCGTCTGCCAGCACGATATTTGCGAAAATCGGGCCACGTTTAAATGAGAATTCGCGCTCCTTCTCGTCGTAGATCGATACGCCGATAATGTCCGACGGCAGCATATCGCTGGTAAACTGTATCCGCGAAAACGAGCAATCAATTGAGCGCGCCAGGCAATACGCCATCGTCGTCTTCCCCAGACCCGGCAAATCTTCGATCAAAATATGCCCACCCGCCAATAAGGTAATAATCACCTTATCGACTGCATCCGTCTTGCCCTTAATGGTGCGCTCGATGTTTTGACGCAGCCGATCAACGACTTCGAGTGCTCTGGGCGCGGGAATCACTGCTCCTTGTTTCATATGATGGACAATGCAAGGAGATGCCCCGGAGGCAATAGGAAGTGCTTCTTTTTAGCCCTAATTCCGCGACACTCAGGCACACCTCCCCGTGTTCATCGCTTACAGACAATCGTTATCTTCAACTTAAAAACCCTCGACAGCCAAGCACCTCGGAAGCTTAATTCGTACACACCTTAACTGATCGAACCGCATGAAAACTGTTTACATCATCGAAGACGAAGAAATTCTTCGTAATCTGCTCACCACCTTTTTTGCCACCTCTTTCCCAGACCTAGAGGTGCTCGGCATGTCAGGCAACGGCGGCGAAGGGATTGAGCAATGCCTCGAACTCGCGCCGGATCTAGTGATCGTCGACATCCAGTTGCCCGAGGTCAATGGGCTGGAAATCCTGCATCTCCTCAAGCGCAAGTTCCCCAAAATCAAAATTCTCGTCTTCTCGGGTAAAACGTCCCCGCAGACCGTAAAAATCGCGGTGCGCGGCAATGCAGACGGGTTTATCAACAAAATTTCCGGCCTCGCAGAGCTCACTAAAGCGATTCACGCAGTGCAAAAAGACGAACAATTCTTCAGCCCCGAGATCTACGACGAGGTCGTTCGCATGCGCGAAGAAGGGATCGGCCGTCAATCCCGCCCACCATTTTCCGAATAACTCACACGGCTGGCACTTTTTTAGTGGCACAAGCACGCGGATTCACTGTCACTTACGGCTCATTCCAATCTAAGACTATTCATTTTTCATGAAATCCACCCCGTCTCTTCTCTCCTCAGGTAAGCTCCATCGTAAGAGTGGCTTCAGTTTGATCGAAATTCTGATCGTGATCGCACTCGTCGCAGTGCTCGCGACGCTGTCCATCGGTAAATTGGATACCATCTTCGGAGGCCAGCAGGAGAAAACCGCCAGTTTGTTCGTCAAGAGTTCAGTCAAAGCTCCGCTAATTGCATATCGCCTAGACATTGGAAGCTATCCCTCGACCGAAGAAGGCCTTGCTGCACTGATGAAGGCACCAAGTGGCAAAGAGACCAAATGGAAAGGCCCCTATGTGGAGCAAGACCCTATCGACCCTTGGGGCAACCCGTATAAATATCAATTTCCAGGCGCGAAAAATGTAAGCGGTGCACGCAGCTACGATATATGGACGCTCGGCCCAGACGGCACCGAAATTGGCAACTGGTAAACAGCCTCGCCAGACGCCTACAACGTCGGGCTTTACGCTGATCGAGATCATCATGGTGCTCGGGCTCATGGCCTTTGCTGCCGCGGTCGCGATCACCAATTTCGCATCGATGGCAGACCGCGGCGACTCGCAGACCAGTGAAGAAATCCTGCAAGCAGCAGTGCGCGAAGCACGTTTCATCGCAGCCAGCGAGCGCACGATTACCGAACTACGCTTTGATAAAGAGACTGGCAGCCTACTCATTTCCAGTGAAACCGCTGACGGAGAGCCCTTTAAATTAGACGAAAGCTTCAGTCAAAACGGCTCTGCGGAGATCGTATTCTATCTCGTGCCGCCCTCCGAAGGGCTTGCTCCGCCGACCGATGCCAGTCGCACACGCCTCGAAACCACTGTGGTAAAATTCGCCCCGGATCGTAGCGCCAGCCCCTTTGTTGCCGAGATTGACATCGGCAGTGGCACGCCGACGCGAATGATTTTTGACCCTTTCTCCAGTTTGTTGATCACTCCTAAATGAGTCCACGCCGCACAGTTTACGGGTTCTCACTCATCGAAGTCGTGGTCGCGCTGGCGCTATTTGCGATGGCATCCGTCGTCCTGACCTCCACATTTGTCAATGCGCTGCTCGCCCGAGAGCACGGCCAAAGCAACGACATCCGCAATGCCGACATTCGCGCCGTGCGTATGCAGCTCCTTCTGGAGCCGAATATCGAAGACGCTGAAGACGGCGACCGCTACGAAACATTCGAAAACGGCACAGCCAACTGGGAGGCCTCCATCGAGCCAACCAACGTCGTCGATCTGTTTCAAGTGCAGCTCAGAATCGATTTTAGCGAGCCGCAAGAAGGCAGCGACGCCACACACATGGAGACGCTCTACTTACTGCGCCCGACTTGGTCCGAGTCCGACGAGCGCTCACAGCTGCTTCAAGATAAAAAAGACGACCTGCAAGACTCACGCGACTTCGACCGATTCTAGTCATGGCACCAGCAGAATACAGCACCCAAAAGGCAGAAGACAGGCGCACTCGCGTGCGCCAACGGAGTGCCACTGCGCCACGCAGTCACGCTCAACGCCCAACTTTCAACGCTCAACGCTCAACATTGCTACGCCATCTCCGGCAGACCTCCGTCAACTCCCGCAAGGGCATGACCATGCTTGAGGTGATCCTTGCGATCGCGGTAGCGGGCTTCGTGCTCGCGGCAGCCGTTTCTCTGCTCGTCTCCATCAGCAGTATTTGGTCAGAGCGCTCGCAGCGTCATTTCTTCGTCGATCATGTCGATGGCGTCACCGAATTCCTCAACGCCACCTTCGCCACGGCAGGCGTCGAGATCGCAGTCAGTGAGGGTGATAGTGGCAGTGATAGTGCCAGTGACGACGACGAAGGCGGCACAAAGCCACCCGTGGTCGAAATCCCTACGGATAAAGATAACAATGACACCAACGGCGACGAGGCATCCAAATCGGACGGCGGACTACTTCAAACCTCAGATGAGCCGATCGGCTGGGCGCGACCGCCGGGATTCTCAGAGTCCAAGGAGCCACTACTGAATTTTAAGCTCACCACAGCACCGGCGATTCTGGTTGGCATTGAAAATGCCCCACTACTCGGCATCGATACCTTCCTTCACTTCGACAGGACAGAAGGCCTCAGCCTACTCTGGTATTCGATCCTCCAAGAGGATGCCGAAGATATCAACGACCTGCGCCGCACGATGATTAGCCCGCTGGTGACTGGCATCAAATATGTGTATTGGGACGAAAGCTTCGAGAAATGGGAAACAGAGGACGAACCCATGGAAGGCGACGGCGACGACCAATATATCCTGCCCCGCTTGATAAAGCTCACTTTCGAGTATGAAGGTGAAACTCAAGAGCGCTCCTTTACGATACCCGTTCCCACTCAAAGTGCCTTGATTTATTAGCATGGGAAACTCTCGACACGCACATTCGCCGCAGGCGTCACTCGACCGCAAGGTCGTCACTCTCACTCGCCGCAGGCGTCACTTTTGCGCAGAGCGCAAACGCGGCAGTGTGCTTGTGGCAGTGCTGGCGATCATTCTGGTCATCACCTTCATGGTCACGCGCTTTATGGAAGAGGCCGTCAAAGACCTCGAATATCGCGCGATTTTCAATGAACCAGCCGACGTGCGCTCGTTTGGCTATGGCATGCTGGAAGTGGCTCTCGCCACCGTGCAGGAAGTCGCGTTGATCGATGACGGCAAGCTCTACGCAGGCGAACAGGGCTGGAGCGATCCGATTGCCTACGCCGGCATTGCGATCCCCGAAGGATGGGAGGTCGATATCAGCATCCGCGACGAAGGCGGCAAGCTGCCACTCAATACCATGAGCGAAGACCTGCTCAACAAGCTGCTCGAAGAAACTCTCGATTTCGATTTCGGCACCGCTCGCGAGCTCAGCAGCACCTTAGCCGATTGGATCGACGAAGGCGATAACCGACGCCTCAACGGTGCCGAATCCGACGAATATCTCAGAAACAACCCGCCGTATAAGGCCGCCAACCGCCCACTGCAATCACTTGAAGAACTGAGCTTGCTGAAAGTTTGGGAGGACGAATTCTTCGACGAAGACGGCAATCCGAACGAACTCTTCACCCAGCTCTCCGGATTGGTCTCCGTCATGAACACCAGCGCGGTCAACCTCAATGCTGCCCCCCCCGAGGTGCTCGAAATCCTGGCACTGGAAGGCGGCTGGCAGGATGATTATCTGTTTGATGGTCTCGAAGAACCGTATTTGAAGAAGACGCCAGAAGGCGCAGGCGAAACCAGTGGCGTCGAAATCAGTCTGCTACGTGTCACCGTCACTCTGAGGCGTGGTGATGTGCCATTCGTCATTAGTGCGCTCGTCGAGCCGATTTTCAGCGCAGAATCAGATTCTGGCGGCGGCGCGAGTTCATCGCCCGGCGGCTCGTCTTCGGAGGACGCCCCCAAGACCGGCTCGGTCGAAGAGCAGGACGCGATTCAGTTCCCCTTTAAGATCCTACAATTGAGCGAATACACCCAAGGAGGCCCAGAAACTCCATCTGCTCGTTATTCCGCTATGGACATTGAAGAATAAAGCGCTTCTTTCTAAGCCCTACTAGATATTCAGCACCCGTGATAGACAGCACCCCCACATCGACTCCCACAGAACCTGCCCCGGCAGAGCAAGTGCTCATCCTGCCCGGTCACCTGTTTTTCATCGAAACCATTGAGGTGCCCGTCGATTTGGAGCCGTCTGAAATCCAGGATTTTGTCGAACTGAGCCTCGAATCCATTGCGCCCTTCCCTGTCGACCAGCTGAACTGGGGCTACCTCTACAGCGAAGACACACCGAGTATTCTACTCTACGCCACACATCGGGATCGCCTCAAAAATGCTGGCTATACCGATCTACAGAGCTGCGCATGGGTGCTGCCTGATTTTGCTACACTCACTGGCGCATGCTTTCCAGACGAGACAGTGGTCACTCTGGAATCAGCAAACAATCTCAGCCTGCTGCTGTTTGACAAAGGCACGAGCATTCCGCGCACCGTCCTAGTCGCCCCGCTCGCCAAGGAAGATTCCTTGGACAAAGTGCTCAAAGCAGTCAAGGAGCTCAAAGCCACAGCACCCGACCTGCCTAAAACCGCTTCGACACTCAACATACGCACGGGTGCAGTCGAATTAAACGAGCAAGGCCTGCCAACTTTCAACCAAGCATCTGCCGACGACTCACGCAGCGACCTCGACTATGGCGCATGGACGACGCTCACACCGGGCGAAGCCGAGCTCTGGCAAGCCGATGTGCGTAGTGGCGAGTTTAAGGAAACCGAGCGTAGCGCCCGCCGCCTCGGCGCTGTACTGCTACGGATCACTGGTTGGGCCGCAGTCTTCGCACTCGTCCTGATCGTCGGGGAGATCTTGTTAATGGCTTGCCTCGCTTGGGTCGGCACACTGGACAAGCAACTGGATAGCCAACAACCCGCCGTGGAGACGATCGAGGAAAAACAAGCGCTCATGGTGAAATTGGAGCAAGTCTCGCAGAATGAGCTGCGCCCCATCGCCATGCTTGAAGCGGCCAACAAAATTCGCTTAGCCCAAAAACTAGGGATCGAATACGACGACGTCGTGATTGAAGGCCAAAACCACATCACCATCGAAGGCAAGGCCACCAGCATTAACGCGCTCAACACGTATATCGAAAACCTAAAGCGCTCCGATCACTTCGAGATTGTCACAGACCATAAACAGTTCACTCGCTCCGGCAAAACCACCTTCACCGTGACACTCGGATACACGCACATCGAGCCGCAGGCACCTACCGCCGTGGAAGTGCCGACTGACGCGCCGGTCGAAGCCCCCAAGGACGTCGAACCGACCACGCGCCGCGAACTCGTAAAACCAGCCACACCAACCGAGGAGGCCGAAATCTAATGCAACAGCTCCTCAACAAAGCAAAGCGCCTCTTCTTGAGAATGTCGGTGCGTGAGAAACTCCTCACCCTGCTGTTCATCCTCGTCATGCTGTTCATTTGGGCGGGCAGCCTCCTGAGCCGTAGCTCCGAGTGGAACGATCACCGTCAACTCGCTCAAGCCGACCTGCAAGTTCAGCAGCAAGTGCTCGACCGCAGCGATGAATTCACCGTCGGTCTGGCAAGCGCGCTGGAGCGAGTCGATCCGAAGAAGACCTACGCAAGGGCACAACTCTCCGGGCGTATCGATAGTATTGTCCGTCAAGTCGGACTCTCAGGAAAAGCTGACATCGACCCCGTAAAAACAGAAGAAGGCGAAATCTTTAACAACCACGACGTGAACATACGACTGAGCCGAATCTCTATTGCCCAATTGATCCAACTCAACAAACTACTCAGTCAAGAAACCCCATATATCAACCTCCAGAGTGTCCGCGTGTCCAAGAACCGGAAGAAACCCGAGGAACTGGATGCCCGCTTTAAAATCAACTCCTTCGACCTGAACGACTCCTTCGACCTAAAGGCTCAATAAGACGAATCCGCGCCACGCTCTTTCGATCATGAATTTCACTTTTCGCAAACTCTGCCTCTTCCTCAGCCTGCCGCTCGCATGCGTCACCTCGGCTCATGCACAGGACGCACCCACCCCACTGCCGACCGCGCTGCCCTCGGCTCCCATGGTTCCTCTAGAGCCCGAAGTCGAGAATCCCGAGGAGATGGTCGGCCTGATCGTGCTCAGCGATGAAACTGCGATACAAGTGCTCGACATGCTGGAGAAAATGACCGGTAAAATCATTCTCCGCCGCCAGGACATCGGAGCTGTCAAAATCAACTTCAATTCCCGCGGACCACTCTCTAAAGGCGAGGCCGTGCTCGCGCTCGAAAGTTTACTCAGCCTCAACTCGATCATGCTCACCGACATGGGCGGACGGTTCATGAAGGCCGTGCCCGCCACCAGTGTGAACAGCCATGTGCCTGAAATGATCATTGGCAGCACGCTCGATCTACCGGCAAGCCAGCAAATCTACGCCAAACTGTTTAAATTCGATTACTTACAGGCCGAAGCCACCAGCGGCACTACCGTCACGCCGCTCTTATCACAAAACTCCAGCGTCGTGGTCTTTCCGAAATCGAACGCCATGCTCATCACTGATGCCTTGATTAACCTACAACGTATCGAGCGCTTGGTCGTTGAAATGGATAAGCCACAGACCATTCGCGAAGAAATCAAATTCATCAAACTCAATTTCATTCAAGCCTCCGAGATGCAGCAGCGCATCGAAAACCTAATCCAAGGCCCCTTAAAAAGTTACCTCGAAGGCAATACCAGCGTCGCTGCGGACGAGCGCACCAATCAGCTCATTCTCATCACCCACCCCGGCAATTTAGATGTCATTATGGAGGTAATCGAAAGCGTCGATGTCGATGCCGCACCACTGACAGCCAGCGAAGTCTTCCCACTGCGTCAAGCGAAGGCAGCAGAAGTCGTCTCCATCATCGATGAAATCATTACAGGTCAAAAAGAAGGCACCGAAGAAGACACCAAAGTCTCCATAGAAAAAAACAACGATTCCAATCAAAATAACAACCAAGGCCCTTTGCCAGAAGCACGAGAACAACCACAAGAAACCGTGGTCACCACAAAAACAATCACCACTGAGAACGGAGGATCAAGCAACAGTTCACTGCAGTTTTCGAACTTCGTCGGCCTCTCTGCAGACGAGCGCACCAATGCGATCGTCGCCTACGGAACACATAGTGACCTAGAAACACTAAGAGTGTTGATCGATAAAATCGACCGACCGTTACCGCAGGTGCTCATCGAGACGGTAATTTCATTAGTCAAACTATCGGATGACAACAGTTCCGGCATTAGCTCACTGGATTTCACTTATGATGGGGCTACTAACACATTCACTGATATCGCACTCGGAACAGTCGGTGGCCTCTCAATCTCAAAAGGTGTCCTTGACCTCGATAATCCCAGTGATTTCTCGCTGGTAACCTCTATTACCCCAACAAACAAAGATGGTGACACCAAGCTACTCTCAGCCCCCAGCATCGTAGTCAGTCACAACGAAGAAGGCACGATCAACGTGAGCGAATCATATCCGATCATCACTTCATCTACAACTTTCAATTCAAGTGACGGCAACACCAACGACAGCGTAGAATATAGAGATATTGGTATTCTACTGAAAGTGACTCCACTAATTGGAGCAGATGGCAGCGTGCAAATGGTGATCGAACAAACAATAGAGAACGTGGTAGAGACAATTCCAATCAACGACAACGATCAACCCATTATCGGAAAACGTGAAGTCACAACCACCGTCAATGTGCAAGACGGTCAAATCGTCATCCTCGGTGGCCTACAACAAAATCAGCTTATCAGTTCGAACAGCTATTTCCCAGTATTGGGAAAAGTCCCTGGATTAAAAAAGCTATTTACTGGAGCGAGTAAAGAGTTAGAGAAAACAGAAATCATCATTTTCGTTCGTCCTAGAGTGCTCGAAAATCCATCAAAAGCAGGTATCGTCTCACGCGAGCATCTGGATGCTGCACTAGAACAAAATGCCATTCAACAATACTTGGATACGAATACTACTGGCACCATCTATGTCGAAGACAGCGCGATCGAAACAATGATCGAAGAACGTAACGTTGAAGAAAACGAAGAGGAACAGTAAGAGCCCAAGCAACGCCCTTTCATCCGCTTTGGTAGCTACTATAAACATTTTTCCTTACTCAATAAATGAGCCTCCCACACCACATGCACTCAATAACACCCATCAAGACTTCATTGATTGCAGTGGTATGCCTGAGCTTCAGCGCAGCGCTCAATGCGGGCGATTCCAAGCTCGAAAGCAATAGCCCCTTTTTGCCACCAGGCTATAGTAACAAAAAACCGGAACCACCCAAGCCCGTCCAGAAAGTCAACGGGCCGCTCGCTCGCGAGTTGGAGTTCCGTGGAGTCGTGCAACTCAATGGCGTCTATGAATTCAGCCTCTTCCAAAAATCCGAAAACAAAGGCTATTGGATACCGGAAAACGGCAGCGAAAATGGCATTCAAGTGAGTAATTTCAATCTCGATGCCATGAGCATCACAGTGACGCTGAATGGCCGCACCGAGCAGCTCACCTTAATGACTGCGACCGACAGTCCCTTGCCAGTTGCCACATCGACGACAGCAAAGCCACCCAAACGTCCGAATCAACCCAATATCCCAGGGCTGAATACCAACAACACCAA
>CAJQOS010000052.1 GCA_905479975.1 uncultured Puniceicoccaceae bacterium
AACACACAACAACTAACAATGAAAACCAAGTCGCCCTAGGCGACTTAACGTCGGGCGCACTCAACTGCAACCGCACTAACTAATACAACATAAACAAGCATACTTAGAGAATCACTTCTCCACTGCTTTCAGTGCACCTCAGGCGAACCTTGGATCGTAGTCGAGAGAACTGTCATCTAAGCACTTATTTGATCGTAGGGACGACTTGTAAGCGGTTCCGAAGGGATGAACTTGATGAATCACTAGGTGCACCCAAAATAGACGTATCTGGCCTACAATCTTGGCTGAGCATCAGCCAAGCTGCCGAGTATCTTCGAGTTTCAACGAAGACGATTAGTCGATTGCGATCCCAAGGGGCACTCAAAAGCTACTACACGGGTTTGAGGCAGAGTTGTCCGAGGTTCCGGCGAATCGACTTAGATCGGCTATTAGAATACACGGGTTCATAGAGCTCCTACGATTAGACCTACCTTCCGCAGGAATTGACTATAACAATAGGATTTGCCACAAAAGCTCAGGCAATCCATTGTTAAATAGTAGAAGTCGTTCAGCTGAAGAGAGAAATTAGAAATAGCGATTTTTCTAGAGACTTTCTAGGGGCATTGGCGTTTAGAGTGCATGTATAAGGCCTAAGCTCAGCCTTCCCAAGGTTGAGACGAGGGTTCGACTCCCTCCACCCGCACCATGCTTCGCTCTGCGAGCTACGCATAGAGTCGCGACACCGATGGCCGCTTTTCGCAATGCTTAGAGTAGTGGTGCGATCACTAAGCTGACGATGGCCATGACATTGATCAAAATATTCATCGAGGGGCCGGAGGTGTCTTTGAAGGGGTCGCCCACCGTATCGCCGACCACGCAAGCACGGTGTGCGTCGGAGTTTTTGCCGCCGTAGTTGCCTTGCTCGACATACTTTTTGGCATTGTCCCAGGCACCGCCGCTGTTGGCCATCATCAGGGCGAGTAGCACGCCGCTGAGGAGCGCGCCAACCAGTGCGCCACCGAGCGTCTCGGGGCCGAAGCCGAAACCGATTACGACCGGAGCCAAGATCGCGATGGCGGCAGGCAGGATCATCCGTTTGAGCGCGGCGTTGGTGGCTATGTCGATGCAACGATTGGAGTCAGGCTTGGCGTTGCCGTCGAGCAGCCCTGGAATCTCACGAAATTGTCGGCGGATTTCTGCAATCATTTCCTGAGCGGCGTCGCCTACGGCGTTCATTGTGATTGCGCTGACGAGGAAAGGGCACAGTCCGCCAAGAAAGACGCCGGTGAGCAGGCGTGGATCGGAAAGTAACAGTGCGAAACCATCGTGGTTGGCGGTGATCACGTTGACGTAGGCCGCGATGATCGCGAGCGCCGCGAGCGCCGCGGCGCCGATGGCAAAGCCTTTGCCGATTGCGGCGGTGGTGTTGCCCACTTCGTCGAGTGAATCTGTGATCTCGCGAACCTCTTTACCCAGGCCAGCCATTTCGGCGATGCCGCCGGCATTGTCGGCGATGGGGCCATACGCGTCGATGCTCATGGTTATGCCGATGGTGGCCAACATCCCAACTGCGGCGATGCCTACGCCATAGAGACCTGCGAGTGAGCTGGCGGCCAGTAGCACGCTGGCCACCACCACAAGCGGTATTGCGACCGATTGTAGACCCACGGCGACGCCTCGAATCATCACCGTGGCGACTCCAGTCAGGCCGGCCTTGGCGATCGATCGCATTGGCCGTCCGCCGGTATAGTATTCTGTCGATAGGCCGATCAGGATGCCACCGACAGAGCCGGATAGCACGCAGGCCCAGACTTTAAGCGAGACGCCCAAGCTGGCGACCACGCCGACTGCAGCGAGGATGAAAATAAGTGCCGCGCCGAGCGTGCCTGTGCGCAGTGCGCGGGCTGGATCTCTCGACGAAGATAACCAGACGATGGCGATTCCGGTGAACGAGCAAAGCAGGCCGACAGAGGCCAGAGCCAATGGAAGAAAGATGAGCGCGTGCGCATCGCCGCCGAGTTGATCGACTTTGGAGAAGGCGAGTGTTGCGGCGATGGCCATCGAGGCGATCATCGCATTACAGTAAGATTCAAAAAGGTCCGATCCCATCCCGGCGACGTCGCCCACGTTGTCGCCTACGTTATCGGCGATCACGCCGGGGTTACGTGGATCGTCCTCGGGGATGCCAGCTTCGACTTTGCCCACTAGGTCCGCACCGACATCGGCCGCTTTGGTAAAGATACCGCCACCCACGCGGAAGAAAATCGCCACGAGCGAGCCGCCCATGGCGAATCCGTGAATGATATGAATGTCGTGTTCGCTGCTTCCGAAAAAGAGGAATAGGCTGCCGACCCCGATCAGACCCATGGAGGCGACGGTCAGCCCCATGATGGTGCCGCCGAAGAAAGCTGTGGTGAGTGCGCGTGCCGCGCCGTGCTCACTGGCGGCCAAAGCGGTGCGCACGTTCGCTTTGGTTGCGGTAAACATGCCGATCACGCCAGCCACCGACGAACAAAGCGCGCCGAAGAAAAAGGCGAGCGCCTCGTAAGGATCTTTGAAAATGAGTAAGCCGCCCACCAAAATGGTGAACCCGCCAAGGATTTTGAGTTCTCGGCGCATAAAGATCATGGCTCCTTGGTGAATTTGCTGGGCGATGTCAGCGACCGTGCCCTCGCCTCCGGATTGCTGCATGATTTTTTTGAAAACCAGTCCGGCGACCATGAGTCCCGCCACACCGAGTAGCGGGACGAGTAGTTCAATTAGATTCATATAAATGGGGGAGTGGTTCGGGGGATTAGTAGCGCTCTATTTTAGTCGCTGAGTTCCACCAGCGATTATGTTCTCCTAAGAGGGAGTCTTCATCGGGCATGGGGTAGTAGAGAAACGCATCACAGTCCCCGATGTAGAATCCGCGATCCACCATGTAGAAAATGATATCCGGGCGCATGCCTCGACGCTCGATTTTGGTCATCTTGTCGGGCTTTGCATTCAATGACGCGAGGCAGCTCCTCAGGTGATCGATGGAGGGATAGGGGATGTTGCCTGCTTCACCATACTCGGGGTCTTCGGCGAGGGTGCCGAGTTTCATGTCGGAAAATACGACCTTTGGCATGTAGAGCGGGTTGTTCTCGCTCGTCACATATTGGCAAAAATCTTTCGGTTCCAGCTTACTGACGACCCGAGGGCTGACTGGGCAGATCTCTTGGTAGAGGAAGCGCGACTGCTCGCTGCGCGGGCTGTATTGCGCTTGCTTGAGTGTCAGCACGACCCCGTCTCTGGTCGCTAGATGAAGGTCACCCATGGCACTGAGCGGGATCCGTTCCAGAGCGCGGTAAATCGAAATGTAGGCGGAGCGCCTTGGTATCCCATTGTCGTGTGGCACGCAGCGCTTTCGAGCGACGTCCATTTGTAGGCCTTCGATGTCGATGTTTGGATCGATTTCGACGAAGATGGCGTGCGAGCTGGATTGTTTCTTATCACCGATGGCGAGATACTTTCCGAATTGCTGCGGTGACAGCATGGAAAAGATCAACGCCTCTGGGGTGAACGAGAGGTAGAGGTGCTTGGACATGGCAGTTGGTTTGCGTTTCGAAGCGGTCGGGGAAATCGTCGAGTGGGGTTCCTCGAATTAAATATAAATAAGGCGTAAGATCATTGTTTTGGCAAATCTGAGAGGCAGGTTTCTGTCTCGTGAGTTTCTGGATACGGGTGTGCCTCATTCGGTGTTAGTATGTGTGTCTGGACGTCAGTCGGGCTGCATTAATCAGAATCTAGATGTAGGTGGCGTTGGTCACTTGCTTTTTTCCTAGAATCGAGGAGTCTTCGGGCATGATCGCGATTCTCATTACTGTAGCATTTATTTGCGGCCTGCTTGCTCGATTGATTGGTCTGCCCCCGCTGATTGGTTTTCTTGCTGCGGGATTTATTATGCGAGCGGCAGGGGTGGATGCATTTCCTGATATTGGAAAGCTTGGCGATTTTGGCGTGACCTTGCTGCTGTTCACGATCGGCTTGAAGCTGAAGGTGAAGGATCTGGTCAAGTCAGAGGTGTGGGCCGGCACGTCGCTGCACATGTTGACGACGGTTCTTCTTTTCGCGGTGTTTCTTTATGCGGGCAAGCTCCTCGGGTTGCCGATCCTAAGTGAATTAACTCCGATGACCTGCGTGCTGGCGGGGTTTGCTTTGAGCTTTTCGAGCACTGTGTTTGCGGTGAAGTCGCTCGAAGATAAGGCCGAACTCGCGGCGCTACATGGCACGATCGCCATCGCGATGTTGATCATGCAGGACATTATCGCGGTGGTCTTTCTTGCGGTCTCAACGGGCAAGGTGCCGACGGTGTGGGCATTGACCTTAGTGCTGCTGATCCCGCTGCGTTATGTGATCGGTAAGATTCTCGACCACACCGGGCATGGTGAGTTGTTAATCCTGCTGGGGTTCTTTTTGTCGCTCGGTATCTATGGTTGGTTTGATGCGGTCGGGGTGAAGGGAGATCTCGGTGCGATCATTCTTGGGATGATGCTGGCGAGCCACCCTAAGTCGCATGAGCTCTCTAAGACTTTGTTCGGGTTTAAGGATGTCTTTCTCGTTGCGTTCTTCCTCTCGATTGGTCTCGCCGCAGATTTGACGATGAACGCCGTGGGAATTGCGCTGCTGCTGATGATTCCGTTGGTCGTGAAGGTGGCGCTGTATGCGTTCACGTTGATGCGGTTCCACTTGCGCCCACGCTCTGCGATTCTCACTTCGCTGGCGCTCGCGAATTATTCTGAATTCGGACTCATTGTCGGTAGTATTGCGGTGGCGAATGGTTGGCTTGGTAGTGAATGGTTGGTCATCATTGCAGTCGCGGTGGCAGTGAGTTTTGTGATCGCATCGCCGCTCAACAAGAAGGCGAATTTGATCGCAGATAAAGCGCAGTCGCTGTTGCAGCGTTTTGAGACCAGTCGCTTTCACGAAGCGGAGAAGCCGATTGATTTGTCAGGAGTGAATGTGGTGATCTTCGGCGTTGGTCGAGTTGGACGCGGTGCGTATGACTACTATACCGAACACACCGATATAAAGGTGTGCGGGTTTGATTCTAATCCAGAGGTGGTTGCTAAGAATGTCGAAGCCGGGCGGCTGGTGTATCATGGTGATGGCACTGATATAAACCTACTGCATCGCGTTGATCATCGCGATCAGGTGCGCCTGGTATTGTTGGCGATGGCGGATCACCGAGCCAATTTATCGGTCGCGCGAGCCATCGATTCCCGAGGCTCAGGCGTGAAGGTTTCAGCAACTGCGAAGCACGCTGATGAAGAGGCCGAGTTAAAAGCACTCGGTGTGGATGCGGTGTATAATTTTCATGCCGGTGCCGGTGCCGGTTTTGCCAGTAACTCCAACTTGTTGCTAGAGCCTGAGTGTCGTTGAGCGCGTCGGCGCTCCCAGGTTCTCCGCTCACGCCTTGAGCGCTTGATCCAAATCGGCGAGCAGGTCGCTGATGTCTTCGATGCCTACGGAGAGGCGGACGAAGTCGGCGGTGACGCCGGTGGACTCTTGCTGCTCTGTGGTGAGCTGTTGGTGCGTGGTGCTGGCGGGGTGAATCGCGAGCGATTTGGCGTCGCCGATGTTGGCGAGGTGGCTGAACAGTTCGAGGCTATCAATGAACTTGCGGCCGGCATCGAGTCCGCCTTTTACGCCGAATCCCACCATTGCGCCGAAGGTGCCTGGGGTGAAGTATTTCTTGGCAGCTGCGTGGTGTGCGTTGCCATTCAGCCCCGGGTAGTTGACCCAGCTGACGAGTTCGTGAGCTTCGAGGAATTCGGCGACCTTGAGTGCGTTGGAGCAGTGGCGCTCCATGCGTAGGTGCAGCGTTTCGAGGCCTTGCAGATGTAGGAAGGAGTTGAAAGGCGAGGTGCAGTTGCCGGTGTCGCGTAGCCATTGTAGGCGCATCTTCATGATGTAGGCGATGTTGGCACCGCCGGCGGGCTCGAAGGCTTTAAAGACATCCCAATGCACGAGGCCGTGGTAGCTCGGGTCGGGCTCGGTAAATTCGGAGAAGCGACCGCTGCCCCAATCGAAGTTGCCGCCATCGACGACGATGCCACCGATACTGGTGCCGTGGCCGCCGATGTATTTTGTGAGACTATGGATGACGATGTTGGCGCCGTGCTCCAGCGGTCGGCAGACCATTGGGGAGGCGACGGTGCTATCGATGATGAGCGGAAGTTTTGCAGCCTTAGCGACTTTGGAAACTTCCTCGAAGGGGAAGATGTTGAGCTTCGGATTGCCGACAGTGTCGCCATAGATGGCTTTGGTCTTGTCGTCGATCAGGGGCTCGAAGCTGGAGGGATCTTCGGCGTCGGCGAAGCGCACTTCGATGCCGAGCTTTGGCAGGGTGTATTTGAAAAGTGTATACGTGCCGCCGTAGAGTTGTGCGGAGGATACGATGTTATCGCCGGCACCGGCGATGTTGAGGATGGCGCTGGTGATGGCGGCCTGGCCGCTGGCATGGGCGAGTGCGGCGACGCCACCTTCGAGTGCGGCGACGCGCTTCTCCAACACATCTGTAGTGGGATTCATGATACGGGTGTAAATGTAGCCGAGCTCTTCGAGGCCGAAGAGTTTGGCCGCATGGTCGGTATCCCGAAACATGTAGCTGGTGGTCTGATAGATAGGGACGGCGCGCGAGCCTGTCTCTGCGTCAGGCGTGTGGCCTGCGTGTAGGGTGAGGGTGCCGAGGCCGGGTGTTTTTTTATTTGTCATAAGTGTTCTTGAGTTTTAGTTTTACGTTCTCTGGTTTTGGTGGCGTCCCAACTGAGGCCCGTTTTGTCTAAGAAGCGTGCTGCTTCTTCTAGGAATTCATTGTCTGGGTGTGTTTCGCGGAGGATACGTTTGTATTCGCGTAGCGCGTTGGTGCGTTGTCCTTCTGCGACAAAAATGCGGGCGAGTTGCTTGCGTTTATCGATGAGATCCGGGCGTTTATCGAGGATGGTCTCGAGCATGGTGATCAGTTGACTGTTGGTGAACAGCGGGTCTTCGAATTCTTCAATATGATCGATCAGTGCGGCTTGGGGCTGCCATGCATTTGGCCAGCGTTCTGACATGGCCGTCCACATGCGGGCGGGCTCTGCAATTGAGTAGGCAAAGCTTCCGGTGATGGCGATTTCAATGAAGAGTAATAATGAGCATGCCATGACCCAGAGTGATTTGCCCGCGACCCCCATGTTGTAGATGAGACGACCCAATGCGGTGATCACCAGTGCGAGAATCATTGGCAGGGCGACGTAGAGGTAATGATCTTCGTGGGCGAGTTTGCCGTCGATGAACTGTCCATCCTGACTGGTGCCGAATGCGATGAGTAACAGGTAAGCGCAGAGGCCGAGTAGGATCGCTCGGCTCCACGCTTTTCTGATATTGAAAGCGATGAGAATGAAGAAGGGCACGAAGAGCAGGAAGGGGAGCAGGCTCATTTGAGCGCCGATCTGATAGTTCGCGCCTGTGTCGAATCGGTGAAAGAGGGCGGAGTTAATCGGGACCAGCGCTTGCCGGGAAAAGTGAGCCATGTTTTGTCCTGCATGGTTGAGGCGGTCTGTGGTGCTGAGTGCTTCGGCTGTCTCGGTGCTGCCGCCGCCTGAGTTGATCCACACCGCGAGAAAGAGGCAGAGGCAGAGCAGTGGCAGCACACGGTTAAAGGATTGGACGTGTATATGTCGTTCCTGATTGAGAATGACGAGAGCCAGAATGAGCGGGATGGAAAATGCGGCTGGGTGTATCAAGCAGGCGATGACTGTGAGTAGGATGGTCGCGGTGTAATCGCGTGCATTTCGATTACGACTGTCGAAGAAGAGCGCGCTTAATATGAAGATTAAACCGACGATTTCGCTGCGGTAGCCTGCCCAGAAGAGTGTCTGTATGGTGGCCGGGTGTAGCGCAAATATCAGAGCGGCTGAAAATGCGGCGGGAAATTTGAGCGTCTCTAGATTTTTGAGGAGGAGGATGGCTGCGAAAATATGCAGCAGGATATTGATGCCACGATGGACTGCGGGTGCGGGGAGTGGGATGGTTTGCTCCAGGAAATAACTGGTGATGGTGATCGGGTCGTTTTGACGAATGCTGTCGAGCGTCCATGCCTGTTGCCAGCTTTCCATCGACTGAAAGGGACTGCGTTCGACGGAGTCGTAGTCGGACCAGAGCACGTCAGAGTTGAGAAGCGGGCTGAATATGAGGATCACCAGCACGATCAGTGCGAAATAGGCACGCAGTCGGGCGCGTGGTGGCGCATCGGCACTGCTCCGTTTTCGGCGTTTGCGGGGCGCCTCGTTTTTGGAGGGCGGGACGATTAGGCTTCCCGTGCGCGGCGTGCGCTTTTCTGTGGTTTGCGGCTCGGACATTAGTGCGCGGGCTGGAGTTGGTAATTGGAGGGGGATTTTCCGCGGCGCTTGATGGCTTGTGTCAAGGCGTTGAGGTCGATCTGTGCGCCGGGAGTGATATTGTTTCGAGTGAACCAACCACGGTTGGTCTCTATCGCGATGAGCACTTTTTGACTGCGGGAGGGCACCGAATTCTCGTCGTAAGGGTAGAGCGAGTGTATCTCTAGTAAACGCCCGCTGGCATCGAAGTAGCCGATGTCCAGTGGGATGCGGGTATTACGCATCCAGAAGGCGCGTGGCTCGGGTTGCTTGAATAAAAAAAGCATGCCGTGGTCTGTGGGCATCGAGTCGCGGTGCATTAGCCCTTTGCTTTGCTCGCTTTGTATGAGTGCGAGCTGGAGTTGCAGTGAGGTGCCGTCGATCGAAATCGGGTAATAGGTGTCGCTGGGTTCCGGTGCGGCGGTGGGCTCTTGCGGGGCGCAGGCGCCGAGTAGCAGGATGAGAGCGAGGGTAAAAACGGTATGGTGGCGGTGTTTCATAGTTGCTCAGAGGTAAAGTCAGAGCGTGACAGGTCGGGTGTGATACAGAAGAGTCATAACTCAATTATTTGTAATGAAAAGTAAATCCTCAGTTATCCGTATTCTCTATGCTGCTTCGGAGCAGTCTGCCGACATTTATTACCTGACAAGAGTCTTTGTGCCAGACGCTTTCTTGTGCTTTGTCGTGGGGAACCGCTCGACGGCAGTGGTCAGCCGGTTGGAGTATAGTCGTGTGCGGGCGCAGTCGAACTGTGATGAAGTGCTGCTACTGGAGACCGTGCAGGAGCAGGTGGCGAAGGCCTTCAAGGTCGAGCGATCGGCGGTGGGGCCGGCTGAGATGATGCGCTATTTCGCAAAGTTAAATAAGGCGCGCGAACTGGAGGTGCCTCAGAGCTTCCCCTCGGTTTATTATGAGAAGTTGCTGGAAGCTGGTATGCAGGTGCGGGTTGGTGCAGAGCCATTTTTTCCGGCTCGTGAGCTGAAGGACGATGACGAGGCAAAGGCTCTGATACAGGGCAATGCGGCGAGCGCGGCAGGTCTTCGCGCGGCGGAGAGAGTGTTACGCGCGTCGAAGATCGTCGGTAAACGTCTCAAATACGAAGGCCGCACGCTGACGTCTGAATGGCTACGCATGCTGATCGACCAAGCCTGCCTTGCGAAGGGGGCAGTGGCGCAGAATACGATCGTGGCCGGCGGCAAGCAGGGGTGCGATCCGCACGAAGGTGGGCATGGGCCGCTCAAACCGAATGAGTTGATCATCGTCGATGTATTCCCACGCGTGCAAGCGACAGGTTATCATGGAGATATGACGCGCACGTTCCTGAAGGGACGAGCGAATGATGCGCAGCGTGCACTCGTGAGCGCTGTGCGTGATGCGCAACTCGCGGCGCTGGCGAAGGTCAAGTCAGGTGTGAGTGGTGGTGCGGTGCATGGTGCCGCGGTTCAGGTTTTTGAGGAGCGAGGTTTTGTGACTGAGCGTCGTGGCGAATGTTTTGTGGGCTTTATCCACTCGACGGGGCATGGCCTCGGCTTAGAGGTGCATGAGGCTCCGCGTGTTTCGCCGGGGGCTGGACGTTTGCGCAAGGGGCATGTCATCACGATTGAGCCCGGTTTGTATTATCCCGAAATCGGTGGCTGCCGCATCGAAGATGTGGTGCGCGTGAGGAAGGAGGGCAGTGAAATGCTCTCGTCCATGCACTATAAGTGGGAGCTGCGATAGTGCCGCCTTCGGCGGAGTGAGGGTGCCGCCTTCGGCGGAGTGAGAGTGAGAGTGAGAGTGAGAGTGAGAGTGAGAGTGAGAGTGAGGGTGGCATCTCCGGCAGACCTCCTTCCTGGTTTCTGAGTGTAGCGGAACCCGCGAAGCGGTTTCGATCTGTGCGGAAGCGTTGGTTGATGTGGTCGAAATGGCTTCGCCAGTCGGCTACGAGTGATGCGTTGCTTCTTCGTCGGTCAGTTCGTCGAGTGTCGGTAGGCACTTTTTAAACGCCTCTTTGTTGGAGGCTTTCATGTAGGCTTCTTCGGGCGAGATGTTGCCTGCATTTAGTTGTGCGGCGATGGAGTTATCCATCAGACGCATGCCTTGAGCGCTGCTGCTTTCGATGATGCCGCGGATTTCGCTGGTCTTGCCGCTGCGGATGGTGTTGGGCAGGGCATCGTGTTGGAGGAGAATCTCGTGCACTGCGACGCGACCGGAGGGTTGCTTCTTGCAAAGTAGTTGAGACACGACGCAGGTGAGGCAACCGGCTAGCAGCACGCGGATCTGCGCTTGTTCCTCGGCGGGAAAGGCGTCGATGATGCGGTCAATCGTCTTGGGCGCATTATTAGTGTGCAGTGTGCCGAATACCAGCATGCCCATCGAAGCGCAACTCAGCGCGAGCTTGATCGTCTCCAGTTCGCGCATCTCACCGACGAGGACGATGTCCGGATCGGCGCGCATGGCTCCACGCAGTGCATTGGAAAATGAGTGGCTGTGCTCGCCGACTTCGCGGTGGACGATGACGCTGCGCTTTTGCGGGTGCACGAACTCGATCGGATCTTCGACAGTGATGATGTGCTTCTGAAAGTTCTCGTTGATGTAATCAATCATCGCGGCGAGCGTGGTCGACTTACCGCTGCCAGTTGGGCCGGTGACTAATATCAGCCCCTCTTTGTAGCAGCAGACGTCTTTGAGCACTTCGGGTAACTGCAAGGTGTCGAATGAGAGAATCTCGGCGGGGATTTGCCGAAAGACGGCTGCTTGCCCCCAGTGGTTGTAGAAAAAACTGCCGCGGAATCGTGCCACTCCGGGGATCTCGTGGGCGAGATCCAGGTCGTGCGTCTGTAGGAATTCTTCCCAACGTGCGGGGCGTGTGATGCTTTGTAGCAACTCTGCCATTTTAGTGGCGGTGATGATTTCGTCGCTGAGCGGAATGATGCGTCCGGAGGTTCGGATCTTTGGCTCAGAGCCGACCGATAGGTGCAGGTCGGAGCCGTCTTGCTCAAGCATCTGCTTCAGGTAGGAGTCGAGTGATGTCATCGTATACGGGGCTTCGTTTGAGAGCTGTGTTTACTGTGCGGGCTCTGTTTGAGCTGACTGATGGTCGAGGATATGCTTGCGCAGCATGCGATTGCGGAGATTTGACAATGCGACTTCGTCACTAATCGCTCCACTTTCCCACAACTCGATGACTGAGTAATCCATTTGAACCATGCCTACGCCGCGCCCGGTTTCCATGACGTTGGCGAGTGCTTGGGTTTTGCCTTCGCGGATCAGGGCAGAGACAGCCAGGTTTTGCAGGAGCAGTTCGCTGGCGAGGCTGAGGCCACCGCTGTTGTTCGGCAGAAGGCGCTGGCAAATAATGCCGCGCAGGCTTTCGGCGACCATGGATCGGATCTGTGATTGTTGCGCAGGAGGGAACACGTCGAGTAGGCGGTTGAGCGTCGTCGCGGCGTCACTGGTGTGCATCGTGGCGATCACCAAGTGTCCGGTCTCCGAGGCGCTGATCGCCATTTCGATGGTTTCCAGATCGCGCATTTCTCCGATCACGATGATGTCCGGATCTTGGCGTAGTGCACCTTTGAGTGCGCGTTTATAAGTCTGTGTATGCGGGCCGACGCCGCGTTGTGTGATTTGGCAAAGCTTGGACTCTTGGATCACTTCGATGGGCTCTTCAACGGTGATGATGTGATCCTCGCGAGTTTGATTTAAGCTATCGACCAAGGCGGCCAACGTAGTGGTCTTACCCGAACCCACCGGGCCGGTGACGAGAATGAGCCCATTATGAAATGCTAACAGTTGCTTGAGGCGATCCGCGTTGGTGAAGCCCAACTCTTCGAGCGTCGGAGCCTGTGCGGGCACGATGCGGTAGGTTCCGGCGATGCCTTCTTTATGCTGCATCAGGTTCACGCGGAAGCGTTGCCCGGAGTTGAAGGGCAACGCGAAATCATAATCCTGATGCTTGTTGAAATAAGTGGTTTGCTCGTCGGAAAGGATGGAGAGGTTCAGCAGGCGTGCGATTTCTGGAGTAACAATACTTTTGGATTGATACACGATGGCACGCTGGTGGCGCACGAAAATGCGAGAGCCTGCGCAGATGTGGAGATCGCTCGCGCCCTCGTGGGCGGCGACCAGTAGGAGCGCGATGAGTGCCTGTTGCGCGGTGTCCTCGTTCAAGTCCTTCAAGCGCGAGGGGTCGATCCATGTGGGGTAGACCTCGTTGACGTTGATTACATGCTCGGCCGGTTTCTCCTCTTTTTGTGCTGAGGGGGCGTGTGGTTGCGGTTCTGGTTCGGTCGGAGTGGACGCTGCCTTCTTGGAGGGGAGTTTGATTTTCGGTCGGGAGTCCTGCTCGATCACAATGGGCTCTTTGTTCCTAAATGGATTGGAGCCTGCTATTTTACCATCGATCACCATCTGCTCCGCCTGATGAAGCAGTTCTTGGATTTGCTCGAAGTCCTCCTCGTGGCCATCTTCGAGGATGGCTTGTGCGAAGTCCAACAGCTCTGCATCGGCGCTCAGAGTGTGCCCGAGTTCCTTGCAATATGCAGTGCTCAGAATTTCCTGTTTAATGCAGAGATTGGCGAAGAGTTTTATGTCATTAGTCACAACTGAACCGGTAACGATAACCGGCCAATAGGGATGTCTGGAAATCTGCGCTGGGCGAGCGAATTCTCGCTGCACACGCTGACTTTTTCTGAAATTCCTCGGGTCGATCCATTACTGATTCCACGGGCATTTGCCCAACATCATCGCCATGCCGCAGGTATCGGTGATACCCGCGAAGGCCAGTCCCGTGCCGACAAAGCCCGGCACGATTAAAAATCCCGGATGGATGAAGACGCCTGCGAGTGTGCCTCCGAGCACCATGAGCCCGGCGACGATGCGCACTTGGCGCTCAATCGAAATCGCGCCTTTCCCGTATTCGATGTTCAGCCCCGCATCGATCGCGGCGAGGGTGCCACCTTCGACGACGATGGCTTGTGTGTGACCTGCGGCAGCGAGTTTCTCGGCAGCCATGCTCGCGCGCTTGCCGCTCTGGCAGAGGATGTAAATTGGTTGCTCGGTGTTTTTGATCAAGGCCGCGGTATCGAGCTTGTCCAGAGGGTGAAGCGCTGCCCCGATGACATGGGCGGATTTAAATTCGGCGGGCGTGCGCACGTCGATGACGGTGCCGCCTGCGGCGATGATTTCTGTAAGAGTGGAGGCTTCGATGGTCTGAGTGCTCATGGGGAGAGAGACTATGGAAGGCTGTTTGGAATTCAAGTCGCTTGCGCTATTTGTAGGCACGCTTCTGATTTCAATAAGTCCGCCGCAGCTGTGAGGCTTTATTTAATCAGCATCAGGAGCCGATTTTACAAACTTTGTGAGGCTTCTCGTCTAAAACGCTTGGCGATTTCGATTTCAGCGCTTTAATCCCACACTTCACTTTTTATAAATTTCGAAGGTTTTCACTTTCATACTCAACACTATGCAAAAAACAGCACTCCTCTCCGTCAGCGACAAATCCGGCCTCGTGCCATTCGCTAAAGCACTTGTCGAGCAGCACGGCTACCGTCTGCTCTCCACTGGTGGCACTGCCAAGCTTCTTGAAAAAGAGGGCATTCCCGTCACTGAAGTGAGCGATTACACCGGCTTCCCTGAAATGATGGAAGGCCGCGTGAAGACATTGCACCCGAAAATTCACGGCGGTCTGCTCGCTCGTCGCGACAAAGCTGACCACATGGCCGCCGCTGCTGAGCACGGCATCGACATGATCGACCTCGTCGTGGTCAATCTCTACCCGTTCGAAGAAACTGTCGCTAAGCCAGACGTCACGTTCGAGCTCGCCATCGAGAATATCGACATCGGTGGCCCTTCAATGCTGCGCTCTGCGGCGAAAAACCACGCGTCGGTTTCCGTGATCGTGGATGCGGCCGATTATGATCGTGTGCTCGCTGCCATGAACGACGACGCTGCGCTCACTACGCTCCGCCGCGAACTCGCGCTCAAGGTCTTCCAACGCACCTCGGCTTACGACGGTGCGATTGCGAAATACCTCGAAGGTCAGGTCAACGAGCCGAATCTCGGTGATATTTCCGGTATCCCTTCCGAGTTGGACATCCAACTCCCTCAAGTGAAGAGCCTCCGCTACGGCGAGAACCCGCACCAGAAGGCAGCGCTCTATGGCAGCTTTTTCGATTGCTTCGAGCAACTCCAAGGCAAGGAGCTGAGCTTCAACAATATCATCGACATCACTGCAGCGACTTACCTGATCGGTGAGTTTCAAAAGCCAACCGTTGCGATCCTCAAACACACGAATCCATGTGGCGTCGCCAGTGCTGAGACTCTCGTCGAAGCATGGGAGCAGGCATTCGTGACTGACCAACAAGCACCGTTCGGTGGCATCATCGTGGTCAATCAAACAATGGATGCCGACCTCGCTGCCATCATCAGCAAGATCTTCTGCGAAGTAATCATCGCTCCAGACTTTACACCAGCCGCTCGCGAAATCTTCGGCAAGAAGAAGAACCTGCGCTTGATGACAGTTAAGGGCACTTTGCCAGCTGACTCGCTGCAAGAGATGCGCTCCGTCGTAGGCGGCGCGTTGGTTCAAGACCGCGACACCATGCCAGATCGCCCAAGCGATTGGAAGATCGTTTCCAAGCGTCAACCAACTGACGAAGAAATGCGCGCCATGGTCTTCGGTTGGAATGTTGTGAAGCACGTGAAGTCCAACGCCATCGTTTATGCTGGTTGCGAACGCACACTCGGTGTGGGTGCTGGGCAAATGTCCCGCGTGGACAGCTCGAAGATCGCAGTATGGAAGGCCGGCGAAGCAGGTCTACCACTCGATGGTTCCATCGTCGCATCTGATGCCTTCTTCCCATTTGCCGACGGCCTCATCGCCGCAGCCGAAGCAGGTGCGAAGGCAGCGATCCAACCCGGTGGCTCCGTGCGTGACGAAGAAGTCATCGCCGCAGCCGACGAGCGCGACATGGTCATGGTCTTCACTGGCAAGCGCCACTTCAAGCACTAGAGCGGGGGGGGGCGCGCCTGCGGCGCGAACGTTGAACGTTGAACGCTCAACGTTCAACTTTAAACTTTGAATCAAGCCGAGCGGCAACGCTCGGCTTTTTTGTATTCGTCCGTTTGATGGATCACAGCCTTTGGTGATTTCAAAATTGCCCACCGTTTATCGCAGTCAGGTGGGTGCAATTATAACCACGAGGTAACGCTGGAAGAGCTGATTGATACCGCTTCTACTTTATTTTACTCCGCACTAAAATTGCACCCCTGCCAGGTAATGTGATGTTGTTTGGCATGATCAATGTAAGTCCTTAGGTTAGGTCGCCCTTTCAGGGCTACGGATTTCGGTATCACCAATTCCTAGGGCTGCGCCCTAGGCTGGCATATCTCGCCCCGTTGGGGCTGGGGAAAGTGAAGCGATTCGAGTCGTTTGGCTATATTTTTAAGATTAGGTGATCTCGCGATCGCTCAAACGATCTTGCATTTCCTATGGTAATACATAGTTTTACGTTATGATTAAGGCAATTAAGAAGGTTGGGAACTCGCAGGGGATTATCTTGGATGCGCCTTTGATGGAGATGGCGCACCTTAAAGTGGGGGATGAAATGCATGTCACGGTTCACGAAGGTGGCTCGCTGACGTTTACGCCTGTGCGGCCTACGGTATCTCGCGAGGAGTTTAGCGATGCGATTCGTCAGACGATGGATGACTATGCTGATACTATGCAAAAATTAGCATGAGTGAACAGTTTGCAGATCCCGTTCATTTGACGGTTTCACTTGTTCAAGAGATTCATGATGCGGCTATTGATCGCTTTGGTGGTTCGGATGGATTGCGAGATTACTCGTTGTTAGAGTCGGCAGTATCTGCCCCGCAAGCTACTTATGGAGGTGATTCACTGTATCAGGATGTGATCGAGGTGGCGGCGGCTTATTTGTTTTATTTGTGTCGTAATCATCCTTTTATTGATGGAAATCAGCGCGTTGCGCTGGGTGCGTGTATTGTTTTTTTACGAGTCAATGGAGTGAAGCCACGAGTGGATGGTCCCGAATGGGAAGCACTCACGCTGGATGTGGCTGCGAGTCGTCTGGATCGCGATCAGACCACCGAGCGATTGAGGAAACTCGTGAACTGGGTTTGATTAACTCGCTTTAAGCGCTCAATGTCTGGACTTATGAAGAAGACGAAACTCTGTCCCCTTATGCTCCTTTGCGGAGTTTTGCTGATGTTTGTTGGTTGCACCACGGTGTCGCAGACTGGGCGCTCGGCGCTGCATTTAGTGCCAGAGGGCGAATTGACTGCGATGTCGTCCTCGCAGTTTGATCAACTTAAGCAGGAGACGCCGATTTCGCGTGATCGTGCGTATAACGCGATGGTGACCCGAGTGGGTGAGCGTATTGCGTATGTGGCGGCTCCGGATATGCCGAATGCGCAGTGGGAGTTTGTCGTGTTTGATGATGACGAGCAAATCAATGCCTTTGCCATGCCGGGCGGTAAGGTCGCGGTCTATACCGGCATTTTAGAAATCATTAAGAGCGATGATGAACTCGCTGTGGTGATGGGACACGAAGTCGCGCACGTGGCAGCAGGGCATGGCAACGAGCGTATGTCGCATAAGATATTAGCAGCAGGTGGTGCCGCGGTGGTGGGGATTGGCACGGCTGCGGCTGATATGGATAGCGGTGACCGCGCGTTGATTTTGGCAATGTTTGGTGCGGGTGCGACTTACGGCGCCATTCTGCCGTATAGCCGCTATCATGAGAGCGAGGCCGATGAGATCGGTCTGATCTATGCCGCAAAGGCGGGATATGATCCACGCGCGGCGATTCCTTTTTGGGAGCGGATGGAAACGCTCGGCAATGGTGCTCCACCAGAATTTTTATCGACACACCCAGCGGGTTCGACCCGTATCCGTAAGCTCAACGAGCTGATGCCGCGCGCCATGGATGCGTATCAGAATCGCTAGCCGCGCTGTGCGCGGAGTGATCGCTTCGCTAGTGACGCCTTCGGCGAGTGAGAGTGGTAGTGATACAGACATTTGCTTCGCCATCTCCGGCAGACCTCCGTCTGTCTGTTCTTCTGCTTGGGGCGGGCAAGACTTGGGTCTGATGGAGATGTGGTAGCTCTCGAGTTTATCGAGTGTCGGTTGGTCGACCTTGTAGGCTAGGCCGAAGGCTTTGGCGGCGTCTATTTTGGATTCGGCGAGGAGTTGATCACCGACTTTGAGTTCAGTGTCGGTCTCAGTTGCGTGTGCGGCGTTGCCGGTGGAGAGCGCGAGGATTTGATAGCCGTGTGCATGGAGCTCTGGCTCGGCGGATGAAGCCGTAGAGCGGGCAATCGTCGATTTGTCCGTAGATGTGGACCTCGAACTCGGCTGCGGTGGCGGCATTTCTTAAATCGATCAGGAGCTGATCAACGTTGACTCGATTCGGCATATTTATTGAGTGCGTGGTTTACTTTTGATCGTAGCCAGTCTTTGCGCTGCGGAGATTCAACTTAGATCCGTTTTTATTATGTCACAAGTCCGCGTTCGTTTCGCTCCTAGTCCAACAGGTTTTTTTCACATCGGCAGTGCCCGCACTGCTTTGTTTAACTGGCTCTATGCGCGCCATACTGACGGCGTATTTGTGCTTCGCATCGAGGACACGGATAAGGAGCGTAATACCGACGAGTCGCTGCAGGTCTTACTCGATGGTATGCGCTGGATGGGGATGGACTGGGATGAAGGTCCGGAAGTGGGCGGTGAGTATGGCCCGTATTTTCAGAGCCAACGTCAGCCGATTTACGATGAATACTTAAAAAAGTTGAAGGATGCAGGCCGCACTTACGAGAAGGACGGCGCGATTTGGTTCAAGCTCGAAGGCGAGCGCTACACTGAGTATGACGATTTTAAGGAGAAAGAAGTGGAGAAGGTCAAAGCCGCTCCCGTGGTAATTGATGATGCGGTGCGTGGTCGTGTGGAGCGTGCCGAGGAGTTAGATTTCGTCATCGTTCGTAAGGATGGCAATCCGGTGTTTCACTTCGTCAATGTGGTCGATGACATTGCAATGGGGATCACGCACGTGATTCGCGGTGAAGATCATTTGTCGAACACCAGTAAGCACGTAGAGCTGTTTAATGCGTTCGGCGTGACACCGCCTGTGTTTGCCCACATTCCGCTGATTCTGAAAGAGTCGGGCCCTGGTAAGATGAGCAAGCGCGACAAGGGGGCGTTGATCGAAGAATACGAAACACGCGGATTCTTGGCCAATGCGGTGCGTAACTACATTTCCCTGCTGGGCTGGAATCCGAAGGACGAGCGCGAGAAGATGGACATCGATGAGATCATCGAGTTGTTCGACTTTCCAGGAATCAACAAAGGTAACTCCCGCTTTGATGAGAAGAAGCTCTCTGCGCTCAACACCGAGTATTTACGCGAGATGAATGTTGAGACCTACGCCTTCTTGGCACGTCCGATCCTCCACACTGCGGGGGTGATCTCTGAAGAAGAGGACGAGGATTACATCCAGTCGGTGCTCACACTTTGCCAAGGCAAGGCGCGCTCACTCGATGAGTTGCCTGACTTCTGCCGCTATTTCTTTAGCGATACGTATGCTATGGACGAAAAGACCGGTAACAAGATCGCCAAGAAGGCAGACCCGAAGGAGTTGCTCGCTGAGATCGTGCCGGTGCTGGAAGCCACCGACTTTGACGCAGATGCGCTGCAAGCGGCACTGGAGGCACATGCCGAATCAAAGGGCGCGAAGGTCTTCGCGTATTTCCCTGCGCTGCGCTACGCATTGAGCGGGCAGGGCGGTGGTCCAGACCTATTGCCGATGTTGGCAGTGCTCGGTAAGGATCGTGTGATCGCTCGCTTGAAGGCGTTTGTCGGATAGTCGATGTATCTTAGCTCTACACGTGTGAGTGGTGATTTCCGTTTCGGGACGAGCTGAGGACAGCGATTTAATTGAGTGTGTGCTGCGATGATTGATTTTTAAACTGGCGGAGTGGGCTTCGCTGGCTTTTTCTCTGTCGCTTATGTCAGACGCCAAAGATACGCCGACCGATTTTATTCGCCAAATGATTGCTGCCGATGTGGCCGCAGGTAAAAACAATGGACGTGTGCAAACACGCTTCCCGCCTGAGCCTAATGGTTATTTGCAGATTGGTCATGCGAAAGCGATTTGTGTGAATTTCGGCGTGGCTGAAGAGTTCGGTGGGCAGTGTAATCTGCGCTTTGACGACACGAATCCTGAGAAAGAGAGCGACGAGTTCGTGCGCGCGATCGAGCAAGACATCGCGTGGCTGGGCTTCAAGTGGACGAAGATCTGTTTCGCGAGTGATTATTTTGAGCAACTCTTTGAGTGGGCGATCAAGCTGATCGAAGAGGGGCATGCGTATGTCGAGGAACTTTCGTTCGACGAGATGCGTGAGTATCGCGGTTCGGTTAATGAGCCTGGGCGTCCAAGTCCACATCGTGAACGTCCGATTGAGGAGAGCGTGGATCTCTTTAAGCGTATGCGCGCGGGTGAGTTTGCCGATGGCGAGAAGGTGCTACGCGCCAAAATCGACATGACGCATCCGAATATGAATATGCGCGACCCTGTGATGTATCGCATCAAGCGTATGCATCACCACCGCTTGGGCGACAAATGGTGCATGTATCCGAGCTACGATTTTACACACGGTCAGAGTGACTCGCTGGAAGGCATCACGCACTCGTTGTGCTCGCTAGAGTTTGAAGATCACCGTCCGCTCTACGATTGGTTTATCGAGAAGCTCGGTATTTTTCCGTCCAAACAGACTGAGTTCTCACGCTTGAACATGACTTACACCGTCATGAGTAAGCGTAAACTGCGTGAACTCGTGGAAGGTAACTTCGTTGATGGTTGGGATGATCCGCGCCTACCGACACTGTCGGGCATGCGTCGTCGTGGCTATCCGGCTGCGGCCATTCGTCAGTTCTGTGAAACTGTGGGCCTGACTAAGGTGAATTCCATCAGTGATGTGGCGCTGCTCGAACACGCGGTGCGCGCTGAGCTGAACAGCACGTCGATCCGTCGCATGGCGGTGTTTAATCCGCTGGAGATTGAGATTACCAACTGGCCAGAAGGTCAGGTCGTCGAAGTGGAGGGGGTGAACAATCCCGAAGATGAATCGGCGGGCACACGTAATATCCCATTTTCAGGACGTCTGTTCATCGAGCAAGATGACTTTAAGGAAGAGGCGAATCGTAAATTCTTCCGTCTGAAAAAGGGTGGCGAAGTGCGCTTGCGCAATGCTTACATCATCAAGTGCGATGACGTGGAGAAGGATGCCGATGGCACGATCACGAAGGTGCTGTGCTCGGTCGATCTCGACACGCTCAACAAGCAACCGACCGATCGTAAGGTGAAGGGTGTGATTCATTGGGTCAGTGCGGAGCATGCTGTCGAAACACCGGTGCGCCTGTTTGATCGCTTGTTCACTGAAGAGAACCCTGAAGCGGACAAAGAGATTTCATTTACTAAGTATGTAAACCCAGAGTCTTCGAAAGAGGTGAAGGTGCTCTGTGAGCCGAGCCTCATGAATATGGCTGCGGGCGAGCAGTGTCAGTTCGAGCGTATCGGTTACTTCTGTGTGGATAACAAGCTTTCGAAGCCTGGTGCACCTGTGTTTAACCGCACGGTGGCACTGCGTGATTCGTGGGCGAAGAAAAAGTAGCCTCCTTCGGCGTTCGTGATCTGTCGTAATATAGATCACGCAGCTGACTGAGCATTGCGAATAATTTATTGAACCGACGATTGCGAATGCGATTCGTCGGTTCTTTTTTTATGTTTACTGGGTTTGAGGCGAAACAGGTAGGTGGCTTCCTTTAGGTCGGGAGATCCTGAGCTTGTTTCAACCCCTGAGCTTGTCGAAGTGTCGAATGGGTGGCCACCCGCTTTGAGCAAATGCTATCGATGGCCGTGTCGGTCGAGCACCTAAAGGAACTCGACTACGAAAACCGTAGCGGATGATCGAGCGCCATCAGGCGCACGGTTTTTCAGAAAGCCATCTATCGTTCTAACTCGATGCGCTGCATGTTGACCGCTTGATTTGAGCGGTCACGGATCTCTGCTGTGACCGTGATTGGCTGACTGTTCCAGTCGATCAGCAGGATGCCGAAACCTAGTTGTTTGTGGACTTCATCGACGCGGTGCTTGTTCGGCTCGCCCTTGAAGTTTTCCCATGAGTGCGTGAGTCCGCTGGAGGTGACGTCCATCAAGGGATAGGGGGCATCGTCCTCTTGTAGAACGGAAATCTCGTGGATGTGGCGGTCGCCACTGATGCAGA
Organism: uncultured Puniceicoccaceae bacterium; assembly: GCA_905479975.1. Lineage (GTDB taxonomy): Bacteria > Verrucomicrobiota > Verrucomicrobiia > Opitutales > Coraliomargaritaceae > Lentimonas. Next base: position 21,645 of record CAJQOS010000052.1, read on the forward strand.
TCACACCTGGGATCGATTCGTCGCGGATCAGATTAAGCAACCATGCGCGGTCGGGGAAATGCCCCCAGCGCTCGTAGTTGTGCTCATTAGAAATGATTTGAGTGCCGCTAACGAGGATGTTGATTTGAGCGGTGCTCTTGCGCAGAGTGTCGGCCAGCCAGTTGCGCTGAACTTCGCCGAGTAAATCGCGATGTTCGGCTTTGCGCTTGGTCGAGAAGTAGCGGTTGTCCAATAGGATGACTTTGACGCGCTTGCCTTCAGGACCGAAATCGTAGTCGCCATAGATCCCTTCGCGATGGCGCCGTGGATCGTTGGTTGGCACATCCATGAAGTCGAGTGCGAGACCTTGGGTGATTGTTTTGAGCGGGTAAGTGGAAGTCGCGTCGTTCCAGCCGTAGTCATGGTCGTCCCATGTGCCTACGATGGGGAATAGTTTACGAAAGGCGGCGTAGTTGGGCCGCTTGAGTTGCTCTTGGTATTTCGCTTCGATCACAGCGGCGTCTTTGGAATCGCCGTAGATATTATCGCCTCCCCATATCCAGAGGTCGGGCTGGTTTTCAGCGATCACAGGCCATAGCGGCTGCGGTAGGAATTGGCGGTTGCAGGATCCAAAGGCGATGACTTCGAGCGGCGTGTCGAAATCGGTGGGGTGGTAGGCACTGGCGAATGGGCTAAGTGCGAGGGAGAGCAATGTGGCGATCGAGAGCGGATGAAACAGTGACATGGCTAATGTCTTATGGTGCGGCATTCGTTGCTGCAAGTGGATATGCTGAGAGTAGAAGCGTGCTTCCAGCCGCTTTCATTGTGGGGTAAGCGGCAGGATGCCGCTTCTAGTGTGAGTGCATCTGACGTATGTGTGTTGCTTTGGGAGGGACGGCCTCTGCGCTAATCTTTACCCATAAGTTGAGAATGTGTGAAGCTGGTGGTAAAAAAGCTTCCCTGCGAAGGGAAGGTGTCTCGGTCCGCCGAGACGGAAGGGTTTCGCGCAACATGAGCAGATTCTTTGGGCTAACCCGCCGAAACCCCTCCGACCCCGCAGACGGGGCCACCTCCCCTTCGCGGGGGAGGAGCTCAAAGAATTGCGTTCATCGCGACAACAAGAATATACAAACTTATGGGTAAATATCAGCCTCTGCGCCGTCAGCTGAGCCTCAGCACAGAATCCAAGCACCAGCAAACCGCAAGACGAAGCGCGCCTAGCGAAGAAGGAAGATTGACAAGGGCAGGGCAGTTGCCGTCAATCGGCGGCTCATGAGCGAAGAAAAGCCAGTTATCCTTACATGTGCGCAACCTACCGGTGTTTTAACACTCGGTAACTATCTTGGGGCGGTTAAAAATTGGGCGACCATGCTCGACGATAATACCTGCTATTTCGGTGTGGTGGACATGCACGCGATCACGGTCAAATATACGCCGGCAGAGCTGCGTAAGAACACGCTGTCCTGCGTGGCGCAATACATCGCTTGCGGTCTCGACCCCGCGCGTTCGAATATTTTCATTCAGTCGCATGTCATTGGGCATACCGAGTTGGCTTGGTTACTGAGCTGCATCACGCCGATCGGTGATCTGCAGCGCATGACGCAGTTTAAGGAAAAGGCCGCGAAGCTCGGCTTTAAAGTCGACCAAGGTGAAGGCGGCGAGGGTGTGAAGATCGCCAATGAAGGCACGCGTCAAGGTGCGTCGCTCAATTCCGGTCTGCTAATGTATCCCGTGCTGATGGCCGCGGATATTTTGCTCTACAATGCAGATGCAGTGCCAGTCGGTAACGACCAGAAGCAGCATCTAGAGATCTGCCGTGATTTGGCACATCGTTTTAATACCACTTATTCGGAGACGTTTACGATTCCAGCACCATTCATTCCGAAGACCGGCGCACGTATCATGTCGCTGCAAGATCCGGAGCGTAAGATGTCGAAGAGTGACGATAATCAAAATGCGACGCTCTACATTCTGGATAAGCCAGACGTGTTGCGTAAGAAGATCATGAGCTCGGTGACGGACTCGGGCAACGAGATCGTGGCCCGCGACGACAAGCCAGGCGTTACCAATCTCTTGCAGATCCATACCGCGATCAGTGGCCGTTCGACTGCGGATCTCGAAGCTGCGTTTGTCGGCAAGGGGTATGGCGACCTGAAAAAGGAAGTGGCCGATGTCGTGATCGCTGCGTTGGAGCCAGTGCAAGCACGCTACGAAGAGTTGATTAAGGATAAGAAATATCTGGAATCAGTGCTGAAGGACGGTGCGGGCGAAGCGCAAAAGCGCGCTTACAAAACGCTCGGCAAGGTCTATCGTAAGGCAGGCTTTGTGGAGCGTCCTCGTTAAGTGTTGAAAAGAGGGTTGATCGCGGCGCTAGAGTCGCTTTGATCTGTCTCTAAACTAACCACGCTCCCCGCATGCAATCGGACGACGAAGCCCCACTCACTCTTTCTAAATGGCCCTTTTATTTGGGGGACATCCTTCTTGTTGTTACCGCGCTTGCGATTGCCATTCTAGGTGAGTGGCAGCTGACGGACATGCAGGTGGTTTCTTGTGTGCTTGCGGTGGCCTTGGGGGCCGCGATTTTTGTGCTGCCGTATATTGTCGAATATTCGATGCGCGTGCGGGAGGTGTCTGATGATCGTGAGTCGGAGTTGCGTTTATTACGGGGGCATTTGCAAAAGGCCGAGGCTGCGTTGTTGCAATACCATGAGCGTCTCCAGAAGTTGGAGTCCGGTTCCGGTTCGGTCGATCAGCGTTGTGAACTCTTGGCGTCTGCGGTGGATCAGAAGCTGATTGCCGAGGCGCAGCGTATATTCGAATTGTCCCAGCAGGTCGAAGCTCTGAATGCGAAGGCGCAGGAGCCTGATGCTGCAAACGAGTCGGTTGTAGCGCTGCAAACTGAGTTGGCGGCACTGGAGGCACGTTTGACCGAGTCGGTTGAGCCATTGTCTGTAATCGAATCACGCTTGTCAGCGGTTGAAGAGAGTGCCCCCGCACCTGCCTCAGAAGAGGAGCGTTCTACGCGTTCGCCTCGTCAGCGCCGGATGAAGTCGGATTCGGGATTGTTGCATCGTGCGATTCAAGTGAAGCAGGATTCGGCGTCATCGGCAGTGAGCCGTATTATTGATTCTAAAAATAAATTAGTGGAGCCAGAGAAGGCGCAGGTGTCTGACGCTGAGCCATTGCCTGATCCTAAATCTGAAACAGAGGAGTCAGTAGTCGAAGAGCCAGTCGTCGAGGAGCCGATCATTGACGCTGAGCCAGTAGTCGCGGCAGCGCCAGAGCTGGTGGTGGAGCTTGATCCTGAGGAGCCCGCAGAGAGCCTGGATGGATTGCCGGAGAATATTGAAGTGTCGCTTGGGGCAGATCTGATCGAGGATGATGAGTTGCTGGAGGCTGAGGCACGTGCTGAGAGTGAGAAGAGTGAGAAGAGTGAAAGTAAGAGTGAGTCTTCTGTGGAGCCTAAACCGGAAGTTGAGGCCGAGACGCCGACTGAGACTGAGGCTAAGGCTTCGAAGCCCGCGCCCGAGGCGAAGGCTGAAGCGAAAGATTTATTTGGCGAGGCCGAGCCTGCTACGACTCGTCGTGCACGCACGAAGGCAAACGACGCAGTTTTTACTGTGAGCATTTTGATTGGTATCGGCAACAAGCCGTTCCTGCGTGGCAGTGGTGGTGGTCTCTCTTGGGAGTCCGGTCTCCCCATGGACTTCGAGGAGATTGGCAAATGGCGCTGGGTCGCTCCGGTAGACATGGAGGAGCCCGTTGAGTTGCAAGTCTATCGTAATGACGAAGATCCGGACCGGAAAGGGCGCTACACTTTGGAGCCAGGGCAGAAGCTGGAAGTGTTCCCTGTTTTTTAGTTTGTCAGCGATTCCGCTAAATCTGCCATTGCTAGCTTGAAACATATTCTACCCAAATATATCTAACCGTTTTCTATATGAGTGAATCAAATTTTTCTATGCCCATTTCTTTCGAAGCACTCGTCGATTCGGCTCCCGATGCGGTGGTCGTTCATGATCTGGAAAACCAAGTGCTTTATTGGAATCAAGCGGCGGCAGCGCTCTACGGTTGGTCAGTGGATGAGATCCAGGGGCGTCCTGTGGCACGTATTTTCTATCTGAATAAGGCCGAGCGTGAAGGTGCGGTCGAAGTGCTGCGTGATCAAGGTCACTGGTCCGGTGAATTGCGTCAGATCGATCGCAATGGCTATGAGTATTACATTCAGTCTCGGCAGCAGCTGTTTCGGGACGAAGCGGGTGAGCCAGTCGCGGTGGTTTGCTATAATACCAATATCACTGAGCAGAAAAAGCTAAAGGACGCAGAGGAACGTGCGCACCATGTTCGCTCTTCCAGCATTTTGGCTGGCGGCGTCGCTCATGAGCTGAATAACGCACTCGCTCCGATTATGCTTTCGGCTGCGATGCTGAAGCGTTCCTTAGAGGATGAGAAGTCGCGTAATATGGTCTCGATGATCGAGAAATGCGCGAATAAAGGTGCTGCTTTGATTGCCGACCTATTATCGTTTGAGCGCGGTAAGGGCGGTGGTAATGACCTCATTCGCAAGACTCAGGTCGAGCGCTCGTTGAAGCGCGTGGGCGAGAAAATTATTCCGCCGGAAGTTAGTTTGAAGGTCGATATCGTCGAAGACCTGTGGGAGTGCCGCGGTGAAATGTCTGAGATTTCGGAAGTCTTCGAACACGCGATGCGGAATGCCTGCGAAGCGATGCCCGAGGGCGGAATTTTACAGGTCAAAGTCGGCAACCGCTTGTTCGATGAGAATTTTCAGAACCTCGCACCCGAGGCTAAAGCTGGCGCGTATGTGACCTTTATCTTTACGGATAATGGCCATGGCATCGAAGAGAGTTTGATCAAGCGTGTCGCTGAGCCGTTCTTTACCACCAAAGATCCCAAGCAAGGCTACGGCTTTGGGTTGGCGAACTCTCAGGCGATCGTCAAAGGACATAAGGGCTTTATGGTCTTGGAGAGTGATCATGGCCGCGGCACGACCTTGAGTATTTTTCTCCCTGCCGAGATTGCCGTTGAGAAAGTCACTGGTTCCGCGCCTCCTTTTGTCGTGAGTAAAGAGGGGAACGGTAAGCTGGTTCTTGTTGCGGACGATGAATTCTTTATTCGCGAGACGATCAAAAAGACACTGGAAGACCGAGGCTACGATGTGATTACTGCTCAGGACGGCACCGAAGCCTTAGCTGTTTACGCCAGCCGTATCAACGACGTTAATATGGTCGTCACCAATGTCGAGATGCCCTTTATGGACGGCCCCTCACTGTGTCGTGCCTTGAAGAAGCTGAATCCGGAAGTAAAGATTTTGGTCTCCAGTGGCCATAAGCAGCGCGAGAAGGTTCAGGAAATTAAATCCTGTGGGGTCGAGCACTTCTTGGCCAAGCCATACACCGCCGACAATCTGGCAGATCGTGTGCATGCGATCCTCAATGCTGAGGGTTGAGGGGACTCAGACACAGAAAAGCCCCGTCCGAAAACGAGGCTTTAAAGAATACCCAGAGTGGGGATCGAACCCACACATCCGAAGATACAAGATTTTGAGTCTAGCGCTCTATGTTTATTATCAATGACTTATGGCTATAGTTTCTACGTGTTAACGAATTTAAACGTTAGTTAACAAGATTAGGCACGAAAAATATTTTTTCACCAAAAGTGGATTTGGCTAAGGAATCTGGTGGATTTTCTAAGGCATTTTAGTCGTAGGGGATTGATCTATTAATCGTCGAAATTATCGGACTCTAGTTTTCGGTGGATTGTAGGCTTTCTTCGACGCCTTGGAATTCTTCGAGTGCGGTTTGTAGGCTCTCTACGATCTCGGCGGCTAGGATGGCGGGGGCGGGGAGGTTTTCGCTGTCTTCTAGGGTGTCGTCTTTGAGCCAGAAAATGTCTAGGTTGGCTTTGTCTCTGGCGATGACTTCCTTGTAGGTGAATTTCTTGAAGCGCTCGGTCTCTTTGCGCTTACCGCTGTAGCTCTTGACGAAGTCCGCTAGGTCTTTGGGGCTTAGGGGATTGGTCTTGAGCGTGAAGTGCTTGTTGGTGCGTAGGTCGTAGATCCAGAGGTTCTTCGTCCAGGGCTTTTCGCTGGCTGGCTTGCGGTCGAAGAAGAGCACGTTCGCCTTTACACCTTGGGCGTAGAACAGGCCGGTGGGGAGGCGCAGGATGGTGTGGAGGTCGCAGCGTTGTAGTAGGTTGCGGCGGATGGTCTCGCCTGCGCCGCCTTCGAACAGGACGTTGTCGGGCAGGACGACGGCTGCGCTGCCGTTGATGTTGAGCATGCTGACAATGTGCTGTAGGAAGTTGAGCTGCTTATTACTGGTGGTCGCCCAAAAGTCGTCGCGCTCGTAGCTGTGCTTCTCGGTGCTGATCTTGCCGTCGTCGCCGACGATGGTGTAGCCGCCTTTTTTGCCGAAGGGTGGGTTGGCTAAAATCATGTCGACCTTGTCGGTCGGTGGGCTGGCCAAGGCGTCGCGGGACTCCACGGGTGGTTTGCCTTCGGCGGAGCCGATGCCGTGCAGGTAGAGATTCATCGCGCACAGGCGCGTCACACTATCGACGATGTCGGTGCCGTGCAGCGCCTTGGTCTTGAGGTGCTTCTTCTCGTCCTTGTCGAGTTTGTGGTGTTTGGCGATGTAGTCGTGCGCGGCGAGTAGGAAGCCGCCTGTGCCGCTTGCTGGGTCGGCGATGGTCTGCAGCGGCTTGGGCTGCATGACTTCGACGATCGCGCGGATCAAAGGGCGCGGGGTGAAATACTGGCCCGCGCCTTTGTCGGACGAGGAGGCGGTCTTTTCTAACAGGCCTTCGTAGATCGCGCCCTTGATGTCGACGTCCATCGCGGACCAATCCTCATCGTCGATCATCTTGATCACACGCTCCAGATCGGAGGGATTGGAAATCTTGTTCTGCGCCTTGCGAAAGATCACGCCGACCAGGCCCGCTTCTTTGCCGAGCGATTCCAGCGTGTGCCGATAATGGACCTCCAAGTCGTCGCCACTCCGCTGCGTCAACTGCGGCCACTGGTAGTCGTCCGGGATCGGATTATCATAGCCCAACTCCTCGCGTTCTTCTGCGAGTTTGAGGAAGAGCAGGTAAGTGATTTGCTCCACGTAGTCGCCGTAACCGACGCCTGCATTCTTGAGCACGTGCGCGTAGTTCCAGACTTTGGAAACGATGTTTTGAGAGGGGTCGGTCATAATTAAAATCAGCGTTTTCCCTGCCATTGGTCAAAGCGCGACGACGAGTCGTTCCAGCCGTTGAATATGATTAGGTGGGCTTTAACTTTTTGTTTACTCATGGAATTAGTTCCTGTTTTTGCCGAGCACTGTCGGGATCTCTTGGATTGCTGGAGAGGTGGAGATTCTTGCGTAGCCAGCCAGCACTGGATCTGAGGCTTCGGCCGCTAAATAGGAGAAGGCAGCTGACTCCAGAGCTGATTCAGCTCTCTTCTTTAGCTGATTGGGCATAGCTAGCCATGCAGCTCTCGTAGATAAGTCCTCCCGTAGTGTTGGTAGAGTCGGAGTAGTCCTGTAATCTTTCACATTCAAGAAGTCTTTCATCCATCCATCAAGCCCTTCCATTATTCGAGCTGAGAATCGTGTTTCGATATCGAACACAGCATCCCACGCTTTTACGAGAGGTTCTTCTACTACAGTAGAGGCTGTTGTTTTCACGCTCCATTTTCCTCGTGGATTACTTGGGTTGGGTTTGGTTAGGCATGTAACTTCGATTTTAATCCCACAAATTTTGTTATAGGGGTAGTAAAAACTCTGCCTTTTGCTGGGATCAGCGGATTGAAATAGGATATTCTTTGTTCCTTTTCTAGGACGCTTGTTACAGGAGTCACACATTGGAACAAGATTCTGGAAATTTACTGCCGCGAGGGGGTAGTGGGTCCGTGCAAGCCAGTGATCATAAGCACTTCGAGTTTTGCTCTCCCGGTCTTCGTAGTAGCAAAGGCCGCAAAATGGGCATACTCGTTGATCAAGGTTGCGAAACTTATTGTAGTGATCTTTCAGTGAGTTACCTCCTGCTTTCTCAAAACTCTTGCTCTCCAGAGTGTTCTCGTAGAGGTAAGAAAAAAGGCCTTTAAGCTCCTTGATCAGACGTTCGTTTTTGAACCCCCAGTCCTCCAACTTAAGAGAAGGGGTGGAGCACAGTTTTTGGACTTGGTTTTGAGAAATCCAAACTCGATGGATCGCGTCTCTAATGCCTTTGTTCGATCGTCGGGCTTTTCGATGAATTGAGGATGCCTTACTGCGCAGGCTAGGAGAGGCGCTTAGCACCGGTCGGAACCAACTAGGAAAGCATTCTTCACCGAATTTGGTTCGATTTAGCCCATCGGAAAGGAAGTAGCCGATTGCTGTATGAAGCTTGTATACTCCATGAGTGGAGACATATTTTAGTTCGTATAGCATCTAGCGTTTCTTCTTTTCAAGCTCAGCGATTCTCTCGAAGATAAAGCGCTTTTCAATCGATTCTCCAAACTGAGGAATGGCAGCCCGCAATTCTTCGATAGAGCCATCGTTTACTAGATCTTCCATTAGTCTTATTGCTTCGGCGGCCACCATTGTTTCCATCCCAAACAGCCGCGACAATAAGAAATCAGAGGAGGCACCAAATGTTTCGATATCGACTGGTAAACACATGCACTTCCCGCCCTTGCGTAAGAATTCGAAAACGTTCTTCCCCTTGCATCCAGATACCACAAACGGTGAGTGAGTAGAAATCATGAGCTCCTGCTTTGCTGAGCTTTTGATATTAGCAAGCCATTCGATGCTCCTGCGTCTCCATTGCGGATTGAAGTGAGTTTCTGGCTCGTCGAACAGAAATATACAGCCAGGCTGATTGAAGAGGAGGACACCTCCGAAGATCTGAAGGAACTGGTGTTCGCCGTCACTGAGGCCAGCATAGTCAATCGTGCACTTCGGCTTCGTTAGATTCACCTTTATGTTTTCTAGCGAAAAAACTCGTTCGCTCCTCGGCACTGTGGGGGGGCGTTCGAGTTGTCCGGCGCCTAAGTCTGATTTGAGATAGAAATCCCGTTCCTTACTCGATAAAGCAAGGGCATTGAGCAAGGAAAGCTTGTAAAACGCCTCGAACAGCAGTTCGGCTCTGCCTAGCGATTTCTTCAGTGTCTTGGCGGCAGAGTTTAGGTCAACGAAGCGAAACACCTCGGTGACTCCATCCGCCTGTGTTTCACAAGAGCTCGCACTCTTTCGGAATAATTCAACGTAGCCTTTAAGCTCATTCGTCAACTTTACAGGTTTCTTTCCTTGATAGGTTGGTCGAAACCGAATTTCAAAGGACTCGAGCCCGTTGATTCGAAGACTTCGACGGAACAGTTGCAGAGCAGACTTTGGTTGAAGCAGATAGTTCGCTACGAAAATTAATGCGTTGCATTCGTAATCCATAAAAAGAACCCGCGAATCTTGAACTTCGGACAACGTGATTTTTTGGGAATCTTCCCTTCCCGCCTGCTTCAACACTTCATCGGAATACACTGAAGCAGTTCGAAAATACGGAATGCTGATCGTTTCATTCAGGCCGGACGAGTAGCCGATGATCCTTGAAGGAAGTAGGTCTAGGCATTCTTTCGGATCCTCTTCTATCCGCTCTTGATCATCTCGGATAATAGTAAACTGAGGCTTCCCTCCAGCCATGTTTTTCAACCGAACGACGAATGAGACAGTGCTATTTTTTTCGAAGACTTGGTAGTCAAGGCTGAAACCCAATCGGACAACGCGTTGCTTCTTGGTAATTTCTTCCCAATTAAGGAGTGACAGCTCGACGTGACAGAGAATTTCGGAAAGAGCTTCAATCAGATTTGATTTACCCGAGCCATTCATGCCAACCAAGCAGAGAGGAGCTAGTCGTTCTGGTTTTCCAGATAGGCTCCTTAGGTCGAATATCCCCGCTTTGAGACTGCTGTAATCGTCATGGAGCTTTAGTTGAATTAGTCTTATATGTCTCATTGTAGCGGGTTGATTCCACGAGATGCCCTCGGGGGGCGGCACCGATCGAGCCATTTTTTGCTTCTCGCTTTTGATCTCCCTGTTGGAGTTCGTAGACGTTGTAGCATTCGGGCGGGTGCCGCTTGTTGTCTGCGACTTAGTAGATGGAACGCGCTTCAGAACATTAGCCGCAGGCTCGTCTTTTGGGTCTTGGGCAACGAGTGTTCCGCTAAATGCCATGTTGAGAATGGATTGTCGGAGGCAGATTGAGCGAATAATTTGAGCATCGAGTTCGACTTCAACATGGTCGATGGCTGTGGTGCGAGCTTCGACTTCGGCGACTATCTGGTGTTGTTCTGTGACAGGAGGGAGACAGATGGGGACATCTTTTACGTGTGTTAAATTTAGGCCGGGCTTTCCTGCGCCGTATGCCTTTTCTTCGAGGAAGGCACGTCCATGTCTAGGACTAATAATCGCGTAGTAGAGGAACGGAGAGTTTGCCGAACTTGAAGGGCGAACTAAAGCTACGTGTTGGCTGACGTAAGCTTCTCCAAGTTGATTTTTAACCAGAGCACTTTTCGTCACGTTTGCTCCTGTTATAGTGATTAAGAGATCGTTTTTGAATACTTGAGTGCGTTTCCCTTCTGAGCTTGCGGGAGGCTGAACGTGGGCGAGATCATCCAGCACCAAAGCGTCAGTCTTGATGTTCTGCGCACGAATAAATAGTGGGCCGTTGTCAGAGTAATACTTTGCCCAGCCACGCGACCCGCTTGTTACAAGAGAGCTTTCGTCGCCGAGAGTCGTCTGGCTCCAGTCATTCATTGTCACGCCTTGCTCTTCGCGCCATGCTTGAGTGAGTTCACCGGTGACGGCGGCGGCGAGGACGGATTGGCGGTAGCGTTTGAGTTGGGCTTTGGCCTGTTGGAGGGCGGCGACGCCGGCGTCGAGTTTGGAGAAAAGTTCCTCAATCTTGGCGACGATCCGGCGTTGCTCAGGCAGGGGCGGGAGATTGATGTCGAATTTTCCCAATGCCTTTAGGTTTACTCTGGGCAGGTTTACTCCACTAGAATTGGCATTCGCATAGCTCACGAAGTCGCGGGCTAGAAACCTATATTTAAGAAAGCGATTATCAAAGCCTTCACTCTGAGGAAATACAAGAATATCGGTGGAGCAGAGCCCGTCGAAATCTGCGAGCCATACTTTGTTTAAGTAAGGGCGTAGCTTGCCGTAGAGCAGATCGCCTTGTTTGAATTTGCTTTTAGTGCTTTTTACCTCTGCGGCGGTTCCTTTACTAACTAGTTTCGCAGTGTCTTTCTCAATGTGTTCGAGACCGATGTAAGGTGACTCTGGAGTCTTTGTAGGATCGCCGCGTTCCTTTGATGCTGGAGCAAGTTGCGCAAGTGATATTTTGGTGTAGTTGGACGGTAAGTCACTCATACGTTCAAAGCCTCCTCGAATTCTTTCGCGAGTGTGTCGCTGTTGATGGATTCAATCGGAAATTCGGAATGGAGGCTGTTCACTTTTTCAGAGAAGGACGACGCGAGTTGAGTATCCTTTTTATGGATACCATTGAGTGTGCGGGAAAGGAGCAAGCGGCTCGGGAGGTGTATTGGATTTTGCAAGCAGAGGTGGATCGTGCCGTCGATGATTTCGCTGGGATTGCTGAGGCTGGTGCCCGTTTTATTGAGAGTATCGCAGCGGACGGCAAGGCATTGTTCTAGACGGAGTAAATAATGGTCGAGCTGAGAAGTTGAGAGACCTGAGGTGGGAGAGCTGAGACCTGAGGTAGGAAAGGTGAGGTCTGTTTCATTGTCTAGGGCTTGGTCTAGATCGGCTAGGACTTGGTCGGCGATGTTATGAAAACCGTGTTCGGGGAAGTCGTAGCTGAAGTCTTGGATACACTTGGCGTCGATGGTGCGGATCAGGCGGAGCTTGAGTGTCCAATTTTCACCCTGCGTGATCAGGTGGGTATAGACGGTGAACTCGGCCGCGGATTGATCGGGCGCGGCGTCGCTTTTTTGACGGCTGTATTGCGCCACGGCTTCGTCCTCAAATGGTTTGCCCGAGAGCATGAAGCCGCCGTTGTCGTTTTGCACCCACATCACGTAGGTGGTGGTCTGGGCGTTGCTGGTGAGCGCGACGTGCTCGCTCAAGAAGAGTGGCAATGCGCGGCTCATGCGGCCGGGGTTGTCGGTGCGCTGCATCGTCACGACGTCGACCTTTTTGACCTGTTCGGCGGAGTTGCCCACAAAGCTGATGCGCGGGGCGTCGGCAGCTTTGGGTGGGAACAGATCGGTAAAGGGGTGTTGATCACGTAGCCAGAGAGGGCCTTCGAGTGTCAGCAGGCCCACGCGCAGCGCTTCTTGCGGGATGGTGGGCGCGACCTCGGCGTCGGCCTTGGCGAGGGCATCTTCCCAAAAATGGAGTGTCTGTGCCCAGTCGGGGCGCTGCTGTGCTTGAAGCTGTTTTAGGAGCGCGCGCGCGGCGTCGAGTTGGCCAGTGTCGAGGTTGGCCTTGATCAGATTGTTGCCAACCTGGATGCCGTGCACCGTGAGGTCGTAGTGCGGGGCGACGAGCTCGATGATTTGCGGTAGGTGGCCTTGGTTGCCGAGGTCGCCGCTGATTTGCTGCAATAGGTCGGTCGGGATCGGAGTTTCGGCGCGTCCGAGGCTTTCGTGGTAGAGCGACATCGCCGCATCGAGCTCGCCTTGTGCCAGCCGGCCACGTGCGATCCAAAGCTGCGCGCGCCAGCTGCCGGACAAGGCTGCCACGCGCTCAAAGGCGGCGAGTCCGGCGGGGGCGCCATCTTGATCGCGGTGGATGGATTCATACCAGAGCAGGGCGTTGTCCTGATTCGGGTCGAGCTCCAGTGCGTGCCACAGTGTTTGCAATGACAGTGCCGCGTCGCCGAGCGCGGATTGCGCTTTGGCTAAATTGGTGAGCACGACGGCGCTTTCGCCATGTGTGGCGATATGCTGAGTGAGGTGCTGGAGTGCGTCGACAGCGCGGTCGGTCTGTAGATAGAGAATGCCGAGGATGGTGGCGCCACGCTCGTGGTCGGGATCAATCTTGGCGAGTTGCAGCACGGCGTCTTCGATCTCAGCAAAGAAGCCATCCTGAAAGCCGCTGATGATGAGGCCGTAGAGTTCGTCGGGGTTGCTCCACGCCTTTTTCAGATTGCCGAGTAGGACGCTATCGAGCCAGTCACGCTTGGTGACCTGAATCTCGCGGCCGTATTTATCATGCGCGGTGATGGTCTCGTCGAGATTGACGGAGGAGGCGGGCGCAGGTTGTGGCGTGGTTTTTTTCTTGGAGCCAAAGAGTTTTTTGAAGAAAGACACGGGTGGGAAAAGCTGAAAGCTGAAATTTGGAAAGCTGAAAGAGGAAAGTGGAATCTCTGCATGAGCCAATTGAGCCATTTATGAGCCATTTGAGCATGCAGGTTTAGGATGCGTGATTACTTCACCTTTTTCTTCACTGCTTTTTTCGCGGCTTTCTTGGCTGCCTTCTTCGCAGGTGCTTCTTCGTAGAAGGAGACCGAAGGAAGCGTTACCATGCCATTATTGCTGCGTGCGGTGATGTGGGCTAGCATCTCTCTGGCGACACCATACAGCATTGATGCGCCAGTGATACGGATCAGGCGTTCTGCATCACCCTTATAATGTTCATGCACTTGATAGAAGCCGAGTAATTCAATGCTCCCGACATAGGGTGGAATTGTCTCTCCCTCAATTGGGCGGATACTAATAGTTAAGTCGATGCCCCAGGAGTTTTCTTGCCCTTTCAGTGGAGCTACGTGGCGATCAACTACGATGTTACCCTCGCCGTATTCGCCGTCCAGTATTGGAGTGGATGCCTCTACTGATACGTTGAGCACATCTTGTGATATGATTTGAAGAGGGGAAGGTTTAAGCTGCAGCGTCGGCATCGTGAGTCGCGGGTTGCTTGGTTCCAAATGAAGGGGTGCGTGCTTGTCCTAGCTTCTTTGGTGTGAAGTGAACGGTAATGCAGTTTTCCTTTGAGGCTTGGACTTTGGAAGTTACGACCCAATGTCCCTTATGCCCTTGAGGCACGAAAGTTTGTGCTAGCTCAGCGCCGACTGCGTGACCTGCACGCACGAGAGTGTCGATTGTTAGGTTACTGGTGCCGTTGAGCATGGCAGTGATTCGCGAGGGACCTACGCCCATGCGCTCAGCGAGCTCCGAGCGGCTAATGCCTTCGCGCTTCATAAACTGAAGGAGTTCTTCAACAATCTCCAGTTTGCGGAGTTCGACTTGCGCTTCGACGGTTGCGATGGACTTTGCGAATGCATCGGCGAGCGGGCTTTTCTTTTTAACGACTTTAATATTCATACTTGGTCCTCCTCTAATGTGAAAGTGGCGGATTGTGTTGTTTTCGCAGTCAGGTATTGCTGCTGGAGCGATTTGGCTCGGGCGATATCGGCTTGTTGCTCTTTTTTTGTATTTTTCGAGCCACCGTTGGTGCAGAGGATTAGTTGGCGTTCGTCGCCAATTTCATCGTAAAACGCATATAGGCGTAGCCCTGGGCGTTTGAATTCATAGATGCCGTCACCGACATGCTTGAAGTTTTCTTTGTGTTCATAAGTAGGAAAATTGGAAACAAATGCGATGCGTGTGGCCATTTGATGCCATTTGCGGCTATCATCTTTATTTAGTTTCTGTAGGAATTTCTCAGCTAGATCTTTACCATTGATGCCTAGAGTAACCACCCTGCGACACTCTCCAACGTGCAGCGTCCGTAATACTATGTCAATTGTGCGTTTCACTTATATGTGAAATTACCCGACGAGTGCGGTGTTGAGATCTTCGAGGACGGATTTGAAATCCTTGCCGAAGAGTTGACGGACTTTGGCGAGGCCGCCTTTTTGGTTGAAGGGGACGTCTTCGAAGTCGTCGGGCTCGATGGCGGCGCTGCTGGCGATGTGATCTTTGATCATGTGCAGCCACTCCAGATGGACGCTGCTAAATGGGGTGTGCCCGAAGGCGCTTTGGCTCGGCTCGGAGGCTGTGATCGAGCCGTCGGCATTGCGTGTCGGTTCGGCGTCTTGCGATACGGGGGCGCTGGAGCTTTGCTCGTCGAGCCATGCGGCAAAGCGTTGATCGACGATCTCGGCGTAGGGGACGAGTGGGATGCTCTCGGGCTGTATGCTGTGACGGACGAGGGTGATAAGATTGGTTAAGGTGCGCAGCGGATCTTCGCTAGGCTTGCGGCCTTCGAGGTTTTCGTAGGCGCGCCAGACTTCCTCGGGTGCGATGTTATACGGTGGCTTAGTGACAGCGGCGGCGAGTTGCTTGATATGGCTGTAATTGAGGTGCCGGTCTTTGTGCGGAAGATTGTAAAGGAACTGCAGGGCGGTGAGTTCGTCTTTGTTGTCCTCGATGAATTGCTTCCAGCTGTCGATTAGGCCTTCAGCCTTCTCGGTGTCGTAGCCTGCGAAGAGGACGGAGTCGGAGGAGGTATGATCAATCGTGACCTCGGTATCGCGGCGTTTTTGCTCCAAGAATTCGCGTAGGGCTGGGTTCGCGGCAATGGGCTTGGCCGCTTCGTTAGCCAAGGTGTCGGTAGCGAGTTGCAGCGCTTCGGGGGTGACTTCGGCGGCGGAGGCATCGGCGTGCCCAGCCGCATGATCGGCAATGACGTCGGGATCGGTGGCACGTAGTAAATCGGCGGCGATCTGTTTGACGCTGTGGCCGCCGCTGAGTTCACGCACTTGCTGGCGGTCGCTCTCAGTGAGGTTGCAATCGAGGCGAGCCAGTCGATTGGCGGCGCTGGCGAGGGTGTCGGGATCGCGGTCGCCCATGGCGATGCCGAGCAACAGCTTGTCGAAGGCGACGGTTGGCTTGCGCTCGATGGGGCGCGAATCGGTCTTGTCGGATTCGGTGACGCCGACGGCATCGACCAGCACGAAGTGTGTCTTGTTGCCTGCGTCTGGCGTGACGGCTTGGAAGTCGGTGGGATCAATGGTGCGGGTGCCACGGCCTTTCATCTGCTCAAAGTAGAGCTGGCTGCGGACGTCGCGCATAAAGATCAGGCACTCGAGGGGCTTGATATCGGTGCCGGTGGCGATCATGTCGACTGTGACGGCGATACGGAACTCGGGGGCGGTGCGGAAGGCTTTGATCAGATCCTCCGGTTTGGCGCCTGCGCGGTAGGTGATCTTTTGGCAGAAGTCGTTGCCCTTACCGAATTCCTCGCGCACGAGATGCACGATCTCTTCGGCGTGGTTGTCGTCTTTCGCAAAGATAAGAGTCTTGGGCACCCACGGTTCGGCATAGCCGAGCGCTTTTGCGCGTGCGGGGCGACTGGGGAAGAGCTCGGTAAAGAGTTTGTCGCGAAAGGTGCGGATGACCGTGCGCATCTGATCGGGGGCGATGACACTACGATCGAGGTCTTTGCCTGAATAGTCCTCGGCTTCGTCCTGGAGCTTCCAGCGCTCGGCACGGGTGAGGCGGTCGCGTTTCTTGTAATCGAATCCGGACTCAAGGGTGCTGCCGCCTTCGGTTATCTGCGTCTTGATGCGGTAGATGTCGTAACCGACGTTGACACCGTCGGCGACGGCTTGCACGTGTGGGTATTCGGTGACGAGGTTTTGATTAAAGAAACCGAGGGTGTGCTTGGAGGGGGTGGCAGTGAGGCCGATCAAGAAGGCATCGAAATATTCGATGACTTGCTTCCAAAGATTGTAGATGGAACGGTGGCACTCATCAACGATGACGAAGTCGAACTCTTCGATCGGGATCTGCGGATTGTAGCTGATCGGGACAGGTTCTTTCTTGCCGTTGCTTTGAGTGGCGGAGGCTTCGTAGCCGGAATGCTCATCGAGATCCTCCTCCATCTCTTTGCCTGCAAGTTGGGCGTAGAGGCGTTGAATGGTGGAGACGGTGACTTTGGCTACGGGGTCGATGCCGGCGGGGCCGAGCATCTGCACATTGTAGAGTTCGGTGAATTTACGGCCGTCGTCGGGAGTGGTGAATTGCTGAAATTCGTTGACGGTTTGGCGGCCGAGGTTGCCACGGTCGACCAGAAAGAGAATACGCTTGGCTCCTGCGTGTTTAATCAGGCGATAGCAAGTGGTGGCTGCGGTATAGGTTTTGCCCGAACCTGTGGCCATCTGAATGAGCGAGCGCGGGCGATTGTCGGCCAGTGAGAGCTCCAGCTTGGAGACGGCATCGATCTGACAATCACGTAGTGGCTCGGTGATGAGATCGGGGAAAGTTTTGAGGCGGTCGCGCAGTGTGTCGGGCTGGTGGACGCGGGCTAGGAGTTCTTCCGGGCGATGAAATGCGAAGACTTTACGCGCACGGGCATCGGGTTCGCGCTCATCCGTAAAGAGTGTTTCGAGGCCAGTCGTCTCGTAAATGAAGGGGAGTGGGTCGGCCCAGCGCTGTATGTGTTTGGTCGCTGCGGTGCCATATTCAGCCGCCTGCGTGTGGACTGCACTGAGTGTGACGCCTTCTTTTTTAGCTTCGACGATGCCGATGGCCTTGCCGTCTGCGAAGAGCATGTAGTCCGCTGGACCCGTGGCTGTGGGAAACTCGCGCACTGCGACGCCTGATTGTGCCGCGAGATTGATGGACTTCACATTTTGAACTGCCCACCCAGCAGCAATGAGCTGCTGGTCGATCTGTTGGCGGGCTTGTTGTTCTGGTTGGAGGTCGGACATTTATGAATCAAGACAATGGCGGTCTATTCGAGCATTGCTTTGAAGGAAAGCGTTATAGCTAAGCGGAATCAATTGGAAACTACGCCTTTTTTTGTTCTATTCTTGATGCTAATCAGCCTAACAATGAGGCTGAGCATTATGTCCGAGCCCGAGGTTACTAGATTCGCGTCTAGTGTGTTGAAACGAGATTAGGTAAGGATAAATTGACGAAATGGCGTTCAAGGCCGATGTATAAAGGGATTTGGGGGGATTCAGATATCCAGTTAGGACATCCTCGGATGGCTCATTTTATATCGATCGCAGAGGGCACAAAAAAGCGGGCTACGATGTGTAACCCGCTGATTGTTAAGAATACCCAGAGTGGGGATCGAACCCACACATCCGAAGATACAAGATTTTGAGTCTAGCGCGTCTACCAATTCCGCCATCTGGGCTCATCTAAGAATGGGGCTTTTATGGCTGTGATTTTTTGGAATGCAAGCTCTGGATTCGTAATTTAATCAAAGAGTTGCCATTGTCGGGAAATCGCCTAATTATATGCTGTAATTAATCCTAATATTAGTGGAAGTGGACTATGAATATTCTATTTATTGAAGATGAACGTGAGTTGCGTGAGAGTGGTGTGGCTCAGTTAGAGCTGCATCGGTATACTGTCTATCCGGTCTCTAATCTGGCAGATGCTCGTGCGGTAATGGAAAATCCTGCGATGCCGGTGCACTTGGTCTTAGCGGATCAGAGCCTTCCAGACGGGCAGGGCATACAGTTCGTGATCGAGATGAAGGAGCAATTTCCTCATTGTATGTATACGATTGTTTCAGGTTGTTTGACGGATGCGAATACCACTTTGCTGGATGAGAAGGAGATCCCGTATTTCCGTAAGCCTTTGCTTTATGGGAATGTGGTCGAAGGATTCCGCCGTGAACATGTGATGGGGGCTCCTTCGAGAGAGGTTCCTGTTGAAGCGCTGAGTGAGGCGGCCGAGGCAGCGGCGCAAGCTGCGGCGCAATCTGCGGCGGAAGCAGTTGAGGTGCCTAGCCCTGAGTCTGAGGTGCCTAGCCCTGAGCCTGAGGTGCCTAGCCCTGAGTCTGAGGCTCCGAAGCGGAAGAAGTGGTTCGGCTTATTTGGTAAGTAAGTGATTTTGAGGTTTGCCTTGTCGGTCGCGCCTCCGTGCTTGTGCTTGTCTGGATTTTGCGTCTGCTTAGCAAATTATGAAAATACGCATCGAAGATGATTTTGAAGATGTGCTGATGAAGGCTTCCACTGGGCTCGGCCTGGGGAAGTTGGCACTGGCGGAGCAGGCAGGTTTACCTGTGGCGGCTGTTGCAGCATTGCTGGACGCTGAAGTGGATGAGGCCAGTTTACGTGCCGTCGCTCCAGTGCTTGAGTTGGATGCGGATGCGCTCGTTTCGATGGCGAATGGAGCGTGGCAGCCTGAGCCGATTGAACTCGAGGGGCTGCGTTGTTATAATACGCCGTTCCCCGTCGATGGCTATGAGGCGATGACGGTTAATAGTTACCTCGTCTGGAGCCCGCAGACCAAGGTGGCGGTGGCATTTGATACCGGGGCGAATGTGGATGCGCTGTTGGCCGATGTGAAAGCGCTGGGCTTAGAGTTGCATGCGGTGGTGCTGACACACGCGCATCGCGATCACATTGCGGCCTATGATGAATTAGTGGCGACGATTGAAGGGGGCATTGCCTTTGCGCCGAAGCTGGAGCCTTACGGTGAGGCCGACTTGCTGGAGCATGGTGATTGGCTGGAGTTTGACGGCTTCGAAGTGCGGGCACGTCAGACCAATGGGCATTCGCCCGGAGGTATGACGTATGTGATCGAGGGCCTCGGGCAGCTGATCGCGATTGTGGGCGATTCGCTCTTTTGCCTGTCTCAAGGGGGTGCACCAGAGCACTATGCTCAGGCGTTGGAAAACAATCGTGAGAAAATCCTTTCGCTGCCGAAAGATACCATCTTATGCCCAGGGCATGGGCCGATGACAACGGTCGCCAATGAGCAGGCGCACAACCCGTTCTTTCCGGAGCTTAAATAAAGTCGCCTATTGAATGGTGACGGGAATCACGAGTTCGGGCAGTCCCTTGGCATTGATGTAGAGGTGGCCGCTGCCGACTTTGTCGCCTTCGATGGTTGCGCTGACAGTGCGTGCGCCTTCGGGGATGAGCACTTCCGGCATGATGATGCTGTTTGGAATGTCGGTCGTGATATTGATGTAAAGGCCCTCGTAGGGAGCAGGGGTGTCGAGCGCAAATGCGAGTGCTTGGCGTTGTCCGGGCTCTAATGTGAGCTTGGTGGGCAAGACGCTGAGTGGACTAGCGGGGTCAATGCGCAGATAGCCTGCGGTCTGCGAGCGTGTGGTGCTGCGCACTTCGACTTTGAAGCCGAATCCGGGCTTATGCTTGGGGATGACGAATTGAAGTTTGCTCGGTGAGACAAAAATGGTTTCAGCTGCTACGTTATCTACGAAGATGAGGTCTTCGCTTGAGAAGTTCTGACCTGTGATCGTGGCACGTGTGCCGATGGCTGCGCGGGTGGTATTAATTGTCAGAGTGATTCGACTCGGTAGCTGGACTTGGTAGAGGTCGGAGATGATCTGCACCTGAACTGGAGCTTCGTCCTCTTTTTGTGTGACGAAATTCAGCACATAGTAGAAGCGGGTGAGGTCTTGCTCAGTAGGTGCTTGGTAGTCGTATTCAAAGACGCCGCTTGCTGCTGTGTCGGTTGCCATCGGGTATTGCTGGCCATCGATCACCACGAAGGCCTCTAGGCTGGTCGGGATGACGGTCTTCTTTTTTACCTCTGCTTGGGCGCTCAAGGTGTAGGTGCCAGTGGGGGAGGCAGGTGCGATGGCCGGCGTGGTGTTGACGATTTTGACGCCGCAACCAGTGAGGCAGAATGCGAGGGCGAGGGCGGAGGAGAGGAAAATGCACTTGGCTTTCATAAATATGAGGTGAAGGTATGCCTCCTCACTATGGACCTGCAAGAAAAAGAGCTGAAAATGATCGATCCCGCGCAAACAGCATTGGGGCTCTATTGCCACGTCCCGTTTTGCGCCTCGACCTGTGATTTTTGCGCCTTTTATCAGGAAAAGCCCCGCCGTGGGGACTTAGACCGCTATCTCAACGCGATGGACACCGAGTTTGCGCTGATTCCGCAGGATCGGGCGGTGGATACAGTGTTCTGGGGCGGCGGCACCCCGGGGCTGCTGTCGGCCAAAGATCTGGAGCGGCTTGGGCGATCCATGTTAGAGCGTCTTGGCAACGCGCCTGCGGAGTGGACGATCGAGATGGCACCTTCGACGGTCAAAGCGGATAAATTGGCCGTGTTGCGTGATCTCGGGGTGACGCGTATTTCGATGGGGGTGCAGAGTTTTGATGCCGAACTGCTGGAGTCACTCGGGCGCTTGCATCGGCCGAATCAAATATATACCGCGTGGGAGCGTGTTCAAGCGGCGGGCTTTGCGCAGACGAATTTGGATCTGATGTTTGCGATTCCCAATCAATCGATTGAGCAATGGGAGGCTGCGATTCGCGAGGCGGCTCGGCTCGGGCCGACGCATCTTTCGACTTATTGTCTGACGTTTGAAGAAGACACCGCGTTGTATGTGAAACTTTCCGAGGGGAAGATTAAGATCGATGAAGCGCGCGAGCTGCGGTTCTACGAGCGCGGATGGGAATTGCTCGCAGAATTGGGCTATGCGCAATACGAGATTTCGAATTTCTCAAAGTCAGGTGCAGAGTGTATTCACAATGTAAATACTTGGCGTATGACGGAGTGGATCGGCTGTGGTCCCTCGGCTGCCAGCCAATATCAAGGTGAACGCTATCAACGCCCGTCTAATCTCGACGAATGGGCCAGCGCGATGGAGCAGGGCACGCCGCCGAAAACCGAAGTTGTCACCCTTGATGACAGCATACTGATGGCCGACGCGATCATCTTTGGGCTGCGCATGAATGCCGGCATTGACTTGGCTGATATTGCGCAACGCTTTCCTGCGCCAGGGGTGATGGCGGTGCTAGAGCCATTACTAGCACGCTTTGAGGCTGAAGGTTTGTTAGTTCGAGATGGGGCGCATGCGCACCTGACGCATCAGGGGCGTTTGGTGTGCGATGCGATCGGCAGTGCGGTGCTGGAAGCGGTGGTGTGAGTGGGTTCGTTCGCTAAAGCTTCATGCTACTCGTATCTGCGGCGCAAGTTGGTCGGTAAAATGCCGAGCTCTTCGCGGTATTTGGCGACGGTGCGACGTGCGATCTTGATGTCTTTCTCGGTCAGGATGTTGACGATACCTTGGTCGCTATAGGGCTTTGCAGGATTCTCCTCTTCGATGATGTGACTGATCATGTCTTTGATGGATTTGTTGGAGACTGCCTCGCCGCCGCCTGCTGTGTAGCCCGGGGTGAAAAAATATTTAAATGGAAACACGCCGTGTGGGGTGCGGATGTATTTATTCGCGATGGCTCGACTCACTGTGGTCTCGTGGACGCCTGCGGTTTGTGCGATGGTGTTCATCGTTAACGGGCGTAGCTTGGATACACCGGCATCAAAGAAATTACTCTGGAATTTGAGGATCTCGAGTGTGATACGCTCGATGGTTTGTTGGCGTTGCTCAATCGAGTTGATGAGGAATTTTCCAGAGCGCATGCGCTCGATCATGAATTCCTTTTCCTTTTTGCTTAGGTTGCCTTTGGCCAGCATATCTTTGTAAGTGCTGCTGATCCGTAGGCGAGGGATGTAGTCGTTGTTTAGTACGATCTTCCATTCGCCGTATTCATCTTTGAATACGGTGACGTCGGGCTCGATGACTGCATTCGAGTCCGGGCTGAAGCGCTTCCCTGGTGATGGTTCGAGGGTGGAGATCTCTTCGATGGCATCTTGGATGTCATCTGTGGTGACGCCGAGCTTGCGCCCGAGTTCGGGGATGCGGCGGCGGATGAGAAGTTGGAAATGGTCGCGGAGGATGCGGGCTGCGGTTGATGCGCCGCGCCCGCTCAGTTCGAGCTGTGTGGCTAAGCAATCTTGCGTGTCTTTGGTCCCAATGCCTGGAGGATCGAAGGTTCGCAGGGTTTCGCTCGCTTTTTGGACAGCGCCGTAAGGGATGCGACTTGTCAGGGCGATGTTGGATACCGTCTCTGTTAGAAAGCCATTGTCGTCGATGCTACCGATCAAATAAATGAGGGCTTCGCGCTCTTGGTCGGAGCAGTCTGTCAGTTCGGCTTGCTCGATGAGATGCTGCTGTAAAGAGGCGCTGGTGGTGAGCGAGTTCATGAAATGCTCGCGGCGCTCCTCATCTTCGGGCGTGTGGCTCTGGCCTGTGTTCTCCAGTGCATAGTGTTCACGCATGTCTTCGCTCATCCGCTCGATGGCGCTAAAGTCGTCGGCGTTGAAGTCGAGTTCTTCATCTTGGTCGAGCTCGTTGGCATTTGGCTCTTCGCGGTGTTCTTCGACGCTGATGCTATCAATCGCAAGCTCCTCTAGAAGTGGATTGGCCTGAAGCTCTTCTAGGATGGAGGTGCGCAGTTCGACTGCAGGTGCTTGTAGAATCTTTAGAGAATTCCGTAGCTGAGGCGCTAAGACGAGCGACTGCGATTGCTTCTGGACTTGTTGGAACCCTTGTGAGCTCATGCTGGTAGTGTGACGTCGTCGGCGCTAGGCCTCTTCGTTTTGTTCGAGTCCTGGTGTCTCGCCTAGAGCCCAGCGCTTTGCCGCGCTGCTGCTGTTTTTGCCGAATAAGTCTTTAATGTAGCTGGCTAGCTTTTCATTGGTTGGGCCGTAGCCTTCGCCATACAGAAATACTTCCAGTGCGGTGAGCATGTTTTGAGCGGTTTGATAGCGTTTGTTCCGATCGCGTTGAAATGCGTGTTGTAGGATGTCGTCGAGGCGCGGGTCCAGATCGGGGCGCATTTCTACGAAATCCGGAATCGTTAATTCGAGGATGTTCTTGCGTGTGGCTTCGCCTGTCTTGGTTTCGAAGATATTTTCGCTCAATAGCATTTCGGCTAGAACGATGGCGCAACTGAAGAGGTCTGCGCGGGCGTCTGTGACTTCGCGTCGAGCTTGTTCGGGGGAGAGGTATTCGTCTTTGCCTGCAATCACTTCGCCCTCGTCATTATACATGAGGTCGAGCGCTTTCGCTATGCCGAAGTCAGTGAGCTTTACGTCGCCTTCGTGGGCGAGCATAATGTTGCGCGGGTTCACGTCGCGATGGACGATGCCGAGCGGGCGGCCGTTGACGTCGCACTTTTGGTGCGCGTAGGAAAGGCCGCGGCAGATCCTGGAAATGATAAAGGCAGCGAGGTCGGCAGGGATGGGTTGATGTGTCTGAGTGTGGCGGCGTATGAAATCTTCCAGGGTAATACCGTCCACGTATTCCATAGTCATGAAATATTGCCCGCTGATTTCACCGAGGTGATAGGTCTGGACGATGTTGGTGTGGATCAGGTCAGCGACTAAGCGAGCTTCGCCAATGAAGTTGTTTCGAAACTCTTCAATTTTTGAGTATTCTTCGCGGATCAATTTGATCGCGACTCGCTTGCTGAAGTGGCCTGCGCCCATTTGTTTGGCCTCATAGACAATACCCATGCCGCCCTCGGCAATCGTATGCACGATCTCGAAGTGGAGTTCATTGAAGATGTGTTTAATGTGGCTCACGCGCTAGATGGAATGCGAATCTTTAACTTTTTCAAGTTAATATGCTGAACTAGCACGAAAAATGCTGTATTCTTTAATTCAGTGGTAGCCGCTGGTTGACAGCGGGGCTGAAGCGCATTTGTTGTAGACCATGATCACATTGACAGACAGTGCCGTGGCACAAATCCGAAATTTACAGGCTGAGAAAGCCAGTGAAGGGCAAATACTCCGTATTTTGGTGGAAGCCGGGGGATGCTCCGGCTTCGAGTATGGCATGTCGTTTGATGAGAAAAAGGCCGACGATCAGGTGTTCGAAAGCAACGGCGTTGAATTTCTTGTCGATGAAACCAGCTTGGAATACTTAGACGGCAGTGTGGTGGATTTCGATGATGGTCTCTCGGGGAAGGGCTTTGAAGTGCGCAATCCGAACGCCAGCAGCACTTGCGGCTGCGGTCGCTCCTTTAATTAAGTGTTACTTCACATCATTCGCTGCCGCTGCTTCCGCACAGCGGATGCCGTCGAGCGCTGCACTGACGATGCCGCCGGCGTAGCCTGCGCCTTCGCCGCAGGGGTAGAGGCCGTTCACATCTGGATGTTGCAGAGTGTCGGCGTCACGTGGCACGCGCACGGGGGAGCTGGTGCGTGTTTCGAAGCCAATTAAATTGCACTCCTCGGTAATGTAACCGTGCATTTGTTGGCCGAACAGTTTAAGCCCGCGGCGCATGCGTGAGACAATCCACTCGGGCATGATCTCGTCGAGGCGGGCACTCTTGATACCAGGAAAGTAGCTGGTATTCGGCAGATTCGCTGAGAGTTGGCCTTCGAGGAAGTCGGTCACGCGTTGTCCCGGTGCGACTTGGCCTCCGCCGCCGGCTTGTTTCGCGGCGATCTCAAGTTGCTTTTGAAAGGCAATACCAGCTAAGACGCCGTGCTCGGCTTTAAAAGGTTCCGTGTCTTCCGGCTCGACGCTGACCACCATGCCACTGTTGGCGAACGGAGAGTCGCGTCGTGCGAGGCTCATGCCGTTGACCACGACTTCGTCATTTTCGGTCGCGGCGGGCACGATGAATCCGCCCGGGCACATACAAAACGAATGCACGCCACGATCATCAATTTTCGTGGCGAGTCGATAGCTGGCGGCGGGCAGCAGGCGCGGGCGCTCTTGCCCGAGCGGGTAGTGATACTGCGCGCTATCGATCAGCGGCTGCGGGTGCTCGATACGCACACCGACGGCGAAGGGCTTTTGCTCTAGGCGCACATTCTGGTTGTGTAGTTGCTGGTAAATGTCGCGCGCAGAGTGGCCAGTTGCCAAGATGACACGGTCGCTGAGGAACTCGCGTCCATCGACTGTCGTGACACCGCGAATGCGGCCATCGCTGAGGATGAAGTGGTTGACCTTCGCGCCGAAGTGCACTTCGCCACCTGCTTCGAGGATGGATTGACGCATCGCCATGACCACCTTCGGTAATAGGTTGGAGCCGATGTGCGGGTGTGCATCGATCAGGATGCGTTCCGGTGCGCCGTGGGCGACGAACGTCTCGTAAATATCGCGAATCGGGCCGCGCTTTTTGGCGCGTGTGTAAAGTTTGCCGTCCGAGAACGTGCCGGCACCCCCTTCGCCAAAGCAATAGTTGGAGTCTTCGATCACGGTGCCTTCTTTGAGGATGGGGCCGAGGTCGAAGCGGCGAGCGGAGGCGTCTTTGCCGCGCTCCAAAATGATGGGTTTGAGGCCGAGTTCGAGTGCGCGTAGTGCCGCAAACATCCCCGCAGGGCCGCAGCCAATGATGATGACTGATTTGGCATCCGAGGCAGGTGTCGCGTAATTGGGCTTCAGCTCCGGCTCGGGTGGGAGCGGCAGATCGATGCCGACTGCAATGCGCAGTTGCACCTTGATGTGCTTCTGGCGGGCATCAATGGAGTGCTTGCGCAGGCGCATATCGACGATCCGTTCCTCCGGAACCTCCAGCTTTATCGCGATGGCAGTTCTCCATGCGGCGGTCTCTTCGGATTGTTCAAGCGGTAGGACGATATCGACGAGCGGTGCTTGCTCGACTCCTTCTGGTGTATTTTCAGGCATATTCAGAGGGGAGTATCTGTTCTGATCGGCCTAGGACAACAAGTTTGTTCTGCTAGAATCAGGAAAGGGTATGGGCGGAATCGGGTTCTCTGTCGCTGCCATTTTCGGTAGCCCGTAGTCGCTGAGAGCGCAGATTCGCCCATCTGCGCTGGAAGATCTTGCTACATGTGGGGCCTTACGAAAATGAGGCTTCGACCTTTCAAGTGATGGAGGATTTCGCCGCAACCGAAGGCGTCACACGACTGTCTAAGCAGCATCGCGAGATTTATCTGTCTGATTTTCGCAGGACTGCTCCTTGAAAATTGAAAACCGTCTTGAGGTTTCAACTCGAGGATTGAGGCGTAGGTGGCTTCCTTTGGGACGGGAGATCCTGGGCTTGTTTCAAACCCTGAGCTTGTCGAAGTGTCGAATGGGTGGCCGCCCGCTTGGAGGAAATGTGATCGATGGCCATGTCGGTCGAGCACCTAAAGGAACGCGACTACAAAAATCGCAACTGACCGTCGGTTCCATCAGCAGCATTGTTTTCCAGAAACGTATGCATGCCTCGTTTAAATTCTGACCTCGTTCACCGTGATCTTGAGGTCGCGTTCGTAGCGGCGAATGAGTTTCATTTCGTCCTCACTGGCGAGTGAGATGGCGTGGCCGCTTTCACCCATGCGGGCAGTGCGACCGACGCGGTGGAGGTAGTCGCCTGAGTCGGAGGGAAGGTCGACATTGATGATGTGGGTGACGCCTTTGATGTCTAATCCTCTGGCGGCGACATCGGATGCGATGAGGACTTTAATTTCGCCGCTGCGGAATTGTTCAAGTGCGGTTTGTCGCTCGAATTTACTTAAGCCGGCATGCAGCACATTGACGTGCAGGTGTCTGCGTTCGAGGTCGGCTCCGAGCTCCTCGGCGTTTTCGTTGCGATGGACAAAGGCGATGGCTCGTTCGGGGCGGGCGGTCTTGATGAAATGGTGCAGTGCGCGCGCTTTGTTGTGATAGGGCGCTTCGATGTAGCCGTGCTCAATCGTGGGCACGACTTGCTGTGCCTTGGCTTGGTGCCATTGCACGTCTTTGCCGATGGATTGCGCGGTGTTAAAGGCGTTGCCTTTTTCGGTGGCGGAGGTGAACACCACTTGGCGCTGGTCGCGTGGCGTCATTTTGAGGAATGCTTCGACGTCTTCGATGCTGTCGTCGGCCAGCATGTTGTCGGCCTCGTCGATCACGATCATGTGGCAGCGGTGTAGCTTGAGCTTACGTTGAATGTTGAGCTCAAGCATGCGTCCGACGGTGCCGACCACGACGTGTGGCTTCTTCTTGAGCTTTTCTTTTTGGCGCACGACGGAGGCGTTGCCGATTAAGAGTTGGCTGCGGATGGCTGGCTCGTTGTCTTTTTCGAGCAAGCGTATGCACTCGTGGATCTGCACGGCCAGTTCCTGTGTGGGTGACAGCACGGCGAGTTGCAGATCTTTGCTGCTGGCATCAATGCGTTCGAGCAGTGGCAGGAGGTAGGCGAGTGTTTTACCACTACCAGTCGGGGCGCTGAGCCAGGCGTCCTGTTGATTGCTTAAAGTCGGGTAGGCCTGCACTTGGATATCTGCGGGCGTCGTGATGTTTTGGCTGGCCAGTGCTTCGATGCGACTGTCTGAGAGTCCAAGTGATTTAAATGTGTTCATGCGTGAGCGGAAAATCGGTGGTTTCGCAGGCGGAGTCAAGCGAGGTGCTGTGAGTGCTGTTTTTCGTAGTGTGAAGCTTTAGCGAGCGTGTCATTGCATATTATCAGATTAACAAAATTTAGATAGGATGGCATTCTAGCCATGCGTATTTTGTGGCTGAAAGGCTTCGCCATCTCCAGCAGAGCTCCGTCTTGCCTGTGACTGATTTTACGGGACAGACAGGAATGTCTGTGTCACGTCGCTTATCGGCACTGAACGCTCGCTAAAGCTTCACGCTACGCACTGCTTCTGGTGCTTTACGCTGGCCGATCATCACGGCGGCGGCGATGAGTGCGGCGCCGATGGCGAGGCGCACTAAAGTCTCGGTGTTGCTGTTATCGATCTCGCCGAAAACAAACAAGGAGCTGAGCACGGCGAGGGGGACGACGGCGTTGTTGAAGGCGGCGAGTGTGCCGGGATTGCTGAGGGCCGCGCCCTTATTCCAAAGGAAAAATCCGAGGCCGGAGGCGATGCAGCCGAGATAGAGCAGGGCTTGCCATTGAGACGCACTGACTTCGAGCGTTGCCCAATCGGTAAAGACTAAGCTGAAGACGAGGGCACAAAGTGTGCCGCCGATATACAGTAGGGCGAAGCCGTCGCGATCGTTGATGTTCTTGTGCTGGCGCTTCCAGTCGCGGTAGGCGACTTGTCCGTAGGCGAAGGCGAGGCCGGCGAGTTGCATGAGTCCGAAGCCGATGAAGATATCGCCCGAGGGCGTGCCTTTGGCTTTGATGATGGTTGCGCCGAGCACGGAGAGCAGGGCGGCGAATAGATAGCGCGGAGTAAAGCGTCGCTTTCGTGCATCGTAGATGAGCACGACGTAGACGGGCGTGAGCACGGTGAAGAGTGCGACGAGGTGGGAGGGGATGTAGCTAAAGGCCTTGATGTAACAGATATACATCAGCCCGAATTGAATCGCACCATAGAGGACGAGCCGGAGGGAGTCGGTTTTGCCGATTCCTTTAGGCCGTAGGAAGGGCAGGAAGAGCAGGGTCGCACAGCCGAGTCGTAAGGTGGCGACGAAGTAGGAGTCGACTCCGGCCAAAGTGCTGCCGATTAGGCCGAATGAGAAGGCCCAGAGGAGAGAGACGATGGCTAGGTAGAGCATGGGGGAGGGAAAGTGGAAAGTGGAAAGTGGAAAGTGGAAAGCTGGATGTCAGCTATGATAGAAAGCAAGCCACGTGGCTGCTCGCGTCTTAATCCTACTCTTAATCTTTATCGTAATCAAAGCGTTGGAAAAGAAGACCTGCTGCCTCTGGTTGGAGGATTAAGATTATGAGTAAGATTACGATTAGGACGTTGCGGTCCTTTAAAGCAAAGAGCCTTGTCGCATACACGACAAGGCTCTGGTTCATTCGATGGAAAGATGCTTACCAGCGGTAAGTCGCACCGACGGAGACTTGGTCGCCGCGGCCTGGTGTGCCGGGGACTTCTTCGAAGTCGTCGTCCCATGCATTATCGACTGCTGCGAAAAGCTCGAGGCCATCCACTTGTGGTAGGAAGATGCTGAGTCCGACCGTGGTGAAGAAGG